>NZ_JACHYV010000016.1:88197-152153 GCF_014193135.1 Rhizobium sp. BK049 | reverse complement strand
CCCGAAAACTCATCGTTCTCGCCAACACAATCCTCTTTCGAAAGACCGAATGGACGCCACAACACCGGAAAAATTGAACATGGTTGCTCCCCGCTCGCGGGGCGAAGGGACTGAGCCGCAGCCGCTCCGTCCCCAAGCAGTCTCGCAGGGCACGTCCCCTCGCCCCGTTTACGGGGAGAGGGTTAGGGTGAGGGGCAAGTCCGCGGTCCGAACCGGACAGCAATGGGCTTGACCCGAGGATCCACGCCGACCTCCAACTCCGGGCATGGATCCCAGGCTCAAGGCCTGGGATGATGGAGGCCGGCACGAGTGTTTTCGCCGGACGTGAGGCCGAATGGAACTACACCGGTCTGCGCTAACGTCAGGCAAACCGGAATGTGCCGGCCCGCCATCCAAAATTGGTGGTTCCACAAACGAGAGACTGCAGCTAAAAATTGCAACAGATGAGGAACTCTGGGGGGCAGGATGCGCTACATTCTGGTGATGATCGGGGCAGTCTGTCTCGTTTACGGCGCCTGGCATGCGGCGATGGTGCGGTCGACCACCATTCGGCTTGAGCCTGCTGGCTGTCAGTTGACCTTCAGCTACGCTGACATGTCGCTGCTCCTGTCAATCCCACTGGTTGTGTGCGCCTTCCCGCCGAGGAGTATCATGTACAGATTGATTGTTTTCGCAGTGATCACGATCGCGGCCCGTTCCGCCTTTGCGAGCGAGGTTCCGTTTTTCGCCAGTCCTGATGTGCCCGACTATACCGCAAAGATGATCGTGCGTGACGCCTATGGTGCCAAAGGGGACCGCCAGCGGGTCGTCCGGCATCACAACGGCTGGACACGTGTTGAAGAGAAAGGAAACGAAAAAACGAACCTTTCTTACGGACATTTCTTCAAGAACGTGGTTCTGAGGGCAACCAGGAGGAATGGTGAAATCTCGTCATTTCAAGTCAGGCAGGTCGAACCACCTCAAGATTATGACGGCATCACGAAAGTCAGGGAAACGGATGATGTCGAGACCGTCGGCGGTGAGCAGTGTCGCTGGCGGCAAATCGTCCGGCGCATGGACAGGGACGAGACCAGTCCCAGTTGGTTGACTTGCCTGACCGAGGACGGAATAGAGATCGCGACGAAAGTCCTTTTCTCCAGCGGGGAGGTCATGTCCGAGACGCGTCTGACGGATCTGCGGCGCGGGCCTGTGCCGGAAGCGGTGGTACGACCGCCTATGCAGCTTCTCGAAGCCGGTACCTGGCTCGCGCCCTTGCCACGTTACGACGATTACACCCCGAATCCTGGAGACTTCGAGGCGGAACTGGTTAGCCACAGATCCAAGGAGAGGCTGTTGCGTCATTATCCCTGGTGGTTCCGACAGCGCGACCGTGGAGATGGATCGATCCTGATCACCGTCTGGAACGAGCTTGAAGACCAGGGGCTCCGATATTCCACATCAAAGGGGGAGCGCATGTTCGAAGCTGTCCGCTCCTCCTCGATTCCCTCGTCGGAGTTCAGGAGATTCGACGGGGTTTATGGGATGGTCGACTTGAGAGAGAAAGATCGGCTGCTCGGCGAGGACTGCGCATGGTATGACCGGACACCAAATTCGGCTGATGGGGGCTAAGGCAATGCCTCACTTCGGACGGCATACCGCTGATTGACGACCACTGGTCTGGCTGGGGAGACAGCGAGAAATTCAAAATAGTGACGCTGACGCGCCGGCCGGTGGGTACGGATGAAATGCAGCCACCCCGTGATTACCTCGAGCCTGCTGCCTGGGGCTTCAGCCCTCCATACTAGGGATCGGGGATATCATCAAGGCCGGCCGGGGACGTCCTTGATTGCTCTGTAACAGGTCGCGTCGTGGGGTTCACCGGCGCGCGATTGCCTTCGCGTTTGCGCGTCGAGACGTCGCGGCTGTGAGCGGGGGCTTGACCCGAGGATCCACGTTTTGGCTCCATCAGATGTGCATGGATCCAGGCTCAAGGCCTGGGATGACGGAGGGTAGGGTGCTGCTTCTATCATACTCTCCGCGGGTCTCCGGAGAGCGCGATGAATGCGGCTGAGGGGGAGATCAGGGGTGGGTCCCGGGACGCGCTCTGTATTGCGGCACAGTTGACCCACCCTCCGTCATCCTCGGGCTTGACCCGAGGATCCACGCCGACCTCCAACTCCTGGCATGGATCCCAGGCTCAAGGCCTGGGATGACGGAGTTCGGGGCGGGTGTTTCGCCAGACTTGTTGGCGATCGAGCCGGACAGCTGCACCTTTGGCGCAACCCAGCTGAGGGCTGGGTCGGGTCGCACGGCACAGAGAAACGAGGATCAGTTTATCCGGAAGTTCATTTGGACTTGCATCTTTCATCGGCCTCTAGGCTCCAATCATACGAGGTGTGCGCCGGAACCGGCCAACGCCAAGAAAGCTTGAGGCAAGCAGTACGGGGGACTTTCGACTTCGAAACACCTATCGCTAGTAAAGCCCGCCCCTGTCTCCGTCCGCCCTTGCAGTTTGCCGGAGAGCGGGCCTCATCCTCCGTCATCCTCGGGCTTGACCCGAGGATCCACGCCGACCTCCGACTCCGGGCATGGATCCCAGGCTCAAGGCCTGGGATGACGGAGGTTGTGGCGCGTGTTTTCGCCAACCGAAGTGCCGCGAGCCGAATAGTGAATGGCTTGCCTGGCCCACGGCACAGCGCCAACGAGGATCCGTCTGTTCAGACGTGCCTCTGAGCTGCGCCTCCCATCGCGATGCCGATCGGAACTGGGTAATGGCCTGGGCGCTTCCAAACATATGGAAGCGTCCTGGCTTTGACTGGAGTGGGCCGCACAGAGTATCGAAGTGCATGGCTGTGTTATAAGCACCTCCGCACGGCCCACAATACTTACGATCACTGAAGCCCGTTGTTCCCGAGCCGACGAAATAATTGGATGCGGCGCGCTTTCAGCAGGATCGGATCTCCGGCGCGGCACGCAATGGGTCGCCGTCGTCATCGAAGGCGTGATTGATGTCATGATCGCGGGAAGGGAAGTGACCCATTGCGTGCAGCAAGCGAGATGTAGCGCAAGATTCTTACGGGCTTTTTGCCGGGACAATACCAATCCGTAAGAATGCATCGCTCGGCCGGCGATGGCGCAGCTTACGGAAATGTATGATTCAGGCGAAGTCCCGGTGAGATTGGCAGTGCAGGTTTGGCGTCGTCATTGCCAAGTCGAGGCCAAGTCTCATGAATATGCGCGCCACACCTGCCGCCCTTATGCCGGCCTTTCATCCGGTCAGCCTGCGGGTGAATACCTATCTCATCAATCTCGACCGCGCGCCGTTGCGCCGGTTTCGAATGGAGCGGCTGCTGTCAGGCTTCGGCCTTGCCTATGAGCGCGTGGCGGCGGTCGACGGGGCGGGGTTGAGCCTGCCGCATCCCGACTTCGACGAGAGATCCTATCTCCGCCGGCACGGCCGCCGGCCGAACCTTTTCGAGATCGGCTGCTATCTCAGCCATGTCGTATGCGCCAGGCGCTTCCTCGGCAGCAATGCCGAATTCGCCCTCATTCTCGAAGACGACCTCGACTTCGACGATGATTTCGCCGAGCTGCTCGAGGCCGCCCTCCAGCACGAGGCGCAGTGGGACATTCTGCGGCTCTCGACGGTCAATTCCGGGCGGAAGCACCGGGTCGAGCCGCTGACCGCCGCCCGCTCGCTCGCCATCGCGCTGACCCGCGAGAAGGGCTCCGGCGCCTATCTGATCAACCGCAAGGCGGCGGGCTGGATTGTTGGGGCGATGCTGCCGATGCGGCTGCCCTATGATCTCGCCTTCGACCTGGAGTTCGATGAGGGGCTACGCGCCTGCTTCGTCGATCCGCTGCCGGTGAGCCAAAGGGCCGATCCCTGCTCGCAGATCCAGGCGGGGCTTTCGGCCTACCGGCTCGGCCGCCGCAGGCCGTGGAGCGTGCTGCCCTTTCGCGCTGCGGCCGAGCTGCGCCGTTTTGCGATCCGCTTCATCAGGCTCGCGGCATGGCGGTTCAGGATTTCTCCGGCATCAATGGGAAGGCGATCGAAACACGAAGGCCGGGATGATTGTCCGTCAGCGCAATCTCGGCCGAATGCAGTTCGGCGATCGCCTTGACGAGGCTGAGGCCGAGGCCGCTTCCCGGCGTCGTGCGGCTCTTGTCGATCCGGTAGAGGCGCCGGAAGACCTTGTCCCTTTCCTCGGCGGGGATGCCGGGGCCGGTATCGGCGACCGAGAGCACGGCGCGATCCTCCTGGCGGCGGAGCGACAGGGTGATGCCGGTTCCGGCCGGGCAGTGATTGATCGCGTTCTCCACCAGGTTGGCGATCATCTGCGTCAGGAGATCTCGGTCGCCCCAGATGACGGCGGGAGCGCGCGCGGCGATCCGGAACGACTGCCCCGCATCTTCGGCGACATCGCCATAGACCTCGGAGATGACGGTGAGCACGGCGTCGAGATCGGTCGCCTGGAAACGCTCTTTGCGGGCGCCGGCCTCGATCTGGGAAATGCGCAGCAGCGCCTCGAAGGTAAGATTGATCCTGTCGCTCTCGTTTCTGGCTTCGTCGAGCAGAGCCGAAACATCCGCCTGCCGGTCGTTCTCGGCCGCGGCAGCATCGAGCGTCAGGCGCAGCCTGTTGAGCGGCGTTTTCAGATCATGGGCAATATCGGCGCTCACCTGCCGCATGCTCTCGACCAATCGCTGCAGCCGCTCCAGCGCCGCATTGATCTGGATCGCCACCGTATCGAGATCGTCGCCGTTGCCGGTGATCGGAATGCGGGCATCGAGCGCGCCGTGGGAGACCTCGTTCATGGTGTTGGCGACCCGGTCCAGTCTCGCCTGGGCGCGAACGGCGAGAAAGACGCCGCCGCCGATCGCCATCGCCACGACGATGGCGGCCGCCCATTCGAAGCTCACCAGCACGATCCGCAGCATCTCGTCGGCATCGTTGAAGTTCTCGGCCACGACAAGGCTGTAGGGGCCGATCGTCGAGACCTGCATCCGGTAGCGTTCATGCCCCTTGAGCCCGACATCGCCCGAGGTGACGGTATAGACGCCGTTCGGGATGCGGGGTGCTGTGAAATTGCCGGCAAGCTTGCGCCCGCCGGCATCGGTCAGCGAATAGAGCCCGTCGGAGGTCGACTGGAAGCTTGCATAATTGTTCAGCGTGTTGATCAGATCTTCGGTGTCGCCGGGCTGATAGGTCGAGACAATCAGTGAATTCATCTCGCTCAGCGACTGGTCGACATCACGGCCGAGTCCGAGGCTGAGCATGTGATAGATGATCGCGCCGCTGAAGACGAAGGCGACGACGAAGAGCACGCCGAAGGTGACGGCCAGGCGAAACGGCGTGCTCCTGCGCAGGCTAGAGCATGATGCCGAAAAGTGTGCGCGGTTTTCGGACGACATCATGCTCTTACTCTTTAAATTGCGAACAGGATTTGAGATTTTCAGGCCGATGGGCCTGAAATCATCCTGTTCGAGGCGCATGCAGGCTGTATCCGGTGTTGCGGATCGTATGCAGGAGCTGGACCTGGAACGGCTTGTCGACCTTGGCCCTGAGGCGGCTGATATGGGTCTCGACGACGCTGGTCTTCGGGTCGAAGTGGAAATCCCAGACCCGCTCCAAGAGCATTGTCTTGGTGATGACGCGGCCTTCGCCGCGCATCAGCACCTCGAGCAGGGTGAATTCGCGCGGCTGCAGCTCGATCACCTGGCCGGCGCGCCGCGCCTCTCGCCGGATCAGATCGAGCTCGAGATCGGCGACCTTCAAGACGGTGCGCTGCTCCTGCACCGGCGGGCGACGGCCGAGTGCATTGACGCGCGCCAGAAGCTCGGAGAAGGCGAAGGGTTTGGTGAGATAATCGTCGCCGCCGGCCTCCAACCCTTCGACCCGATCGTCGACGCCGCCGATCGAGGTCAGGAACAGCGCCGGCGTGCCGACCTTGGCAGCCCTGAGGGAACGCACGATCGCCAGGCCGTCAAGGCCCGGCAGCATACGATCGACGACGATGACGTCATAGGCCTCGCGCTGCGCCTGAAACAGCCCGTCGCGGCCGTCGCCGATGACGTCACAGACATGGCCGGCCTCGGAGAAGCCCTTGGCGATATAATCGGACGTCTTGGTATCGTCCTCGATCAGCAGGATTCGCATCGGCCGCTCCCGGATGCCTGGTGCGGCAAGATCTAGCCGAGACGACAGTCTGGCGGCAACTTACGGATTGGTAAGGGAGGGCGGGCAGGGTGCTCCACCGGTGAAGTTCGACTCGAGTGTGACAATGCCTCCCTGCAACTAGGGGCTCATTGCTGCTGGTTGCCCGTCCGGCCGGTCGGAGCGGCTCCCCACTGGCGTTCAAAGAATTTCGTCTTGGCGCCAAGATAAACGAGCGCGAGCAACAGGGCGATGCCGAAATAGCGGTGGACGTAAACCGTGGCCAGAAGGACGAGCGCGATGCCGCTGGCGCAGATGAACCCGAAGCGGATCGAGTAGGGCTTGTCCTTTCCTCCCCACCCCAAGCCGAGGGCCAGGAGCCACGCGAGGAAGATGAAGCTGGGCACACCCCATTCGGACAACCAGAAAGATCTGAACAGCACGCCGGACACGGCCAGCAGACACCCTACGACCAACGAACAAACTCTCATCATCCCTTTGCCGCCTCTATAATTCCGAAATTGGCGGATCGGTTAACAATGAAATGATGCAACATGCAAAGGCGGCCTTCCTGTGGTGGCTGTGTCACAACCCGATCGCGATGCGCAATCACTAGCAGCGGAACTTAAACCAAAGGCAAATACGTATGGTTGTGTTCTAACTAAATTGCGCGGGAACTCGCAGACGCCATCAGCGCCGCGGTCGCGTCCGCTGAGGTGTGAAAAAAGCCGGACGATGCGTGTTGCCCCTCATCCGCCTGCCGGCACCTTCTCCCCGTTCTGACGGGGAGAAGGGGATATGCCGCACGCTCTCCGTCCCACGCCGACCTTTCGCAGGGCACGTCCCCTCTCCCCGTCACTACGGGGAGAGGGTTAGGGTGAGGGGCACACGCAACCGGGACCCATGGCTCAAAGCCCCGGGGTGACGCAAGCCGAGTGCGCGATCTCGTTAACTTTTTGCGCGACGACGAATGGCAACCGCCTTAGGCCGCGCCGGCAGGGCTGCGTAGCCGTTGGCCGGCAATGGCAGCGACATCACAATGGCTTCAGGAGGGCGGCAACATGACTTCCATATTGCATAGGCTGCGAAGTCCTCATTTCACTTCGTTATAAGTTTCTGCCAAAACCTTATAACGCGTCGGCAAGTCTCGATCAGCCGGGCATGGATCCCAGACTCAGGGACTGAGGCGCAAGGCCGGGATGACGGAGTTTGAAGGTACGTTCTGCCAAATTCGCAGCGGATGGCGCGTCGGCTAACGGTGAGTGATGAAGTTTGGCGGTGAGATCAGAAAGCGCGATGTCTTGGTTTTGCCAGGGGTCTGCGTTTGCCGCAATCGCCTCCCCACCCTCCGTCGTCCTCGGGCTTGACCCGAGGACCCAGGCCTGCACCGGCAGCACCCATCGAAGGTATTCAAGGACCGTCAACCCGTCTTCATTTGCTCGGGAAGCTGCCCAAAAGCCGTCAGAATCGCCCTGACCAGCCCGGGAAAGCGCTCGTCGAGCTCGGCGCAGCGGGTCTGGTTGCGCATCTCCACCCCCTGGCGCTCGCTGCGGATCAGCCCGGATTCGCGCAGCACCTTGAAATGGTTCGACAGCGACGATTTCGGAATGACGCGGTCGCCGAGATCGGCGAGCGCTGAACACGTGCCGCCGCAGGCGGTGCCGGCGAGCTTGGCGAAGATCGCGACGCGCTCCGGATCAGAGAGCGCATAGAGGATCGCCTCGGGTTTTATGTCCTCCAGGGCGGGGTGAAAAATCGGTCGCATAAATTTTATATAGGGCCACTTGACATCGAGATCAACAGTTCCGAATTTCTGAACTACGGAACAAGGCCGTCAATTCCGGCGGCCATCCGGATCAGAAGGAACAAGAAATGGCTAAGCTCACAGGAAAGGTCGCAGTGGTCACGGGAGCCTCCAAGGGCATCGGCGCCGCGATTGCCAAAGCGATGGCGGCTGAAGGTGCTGAAGTGGTGGTGAATTACGCCTCGAGCAAGGCCGGAGCCGACGCCGTGATCGAGGCGATCGGCGCGGCCGGCGGCAAGGCCATCGCGGTGCAGGGCGATGTTTCCAAAGCCGAGCAGGCGCAGGGCGTGGTCGATGCCGCGGTCAAGGAATTCGGCAAGCTCGACGTGCTGGTCAACAACTCAGGCGTCTATGAATTCGCCCCGATCGGCGAGGTGACCGAGGAGCACTATCGCCGCATGTTCGACGTCAATGTTCTCGGCGTTCTCCTGACCACCCAGGCAGCGGCCAAGCATCTCGGCGAGGGCGGCAGCATCATCAACATCTCCTCGGTGGTCACCAGCATCGGGCTGCCGGCCACTGCCGTCTACACCGGCACCAAGGGCGCCGTCGAGGGCATCAACAGCGTGCTTGCCAAGGAGCTTGGCCCGCGCAAGATCCGCGTCAACGCCATTCTGCCGGGCATGGTCGAGACCGAGGGCACCCACACGGCCGGCGTCATCGGCTCCGATCTCGAACAGAACATGGCCGACCAGACGCCGCTCGGCCGCATCGGCCAGCCGGACGATATCGCCGATGTTGCCGTCTTCCTCGCTTCCGACGATGCCCGCTGGCTGACGGGCGAACGGCTGGTCGCGAGCGGCGGTTTCCGCTAAGGCTTGCGATGGCGGTGCGTGCGCCTTTATGGAGGCGCGCGCATACTGTGTCGGCAGAAGGTTCACCCCTCCGTCGTCCTCGGGCTTGACCCGAGGACCCACGCCGGCGTCCTCGGCTGTGGCCATGGTCCTTGGGATGACGGAGAATGAGGGTGCGTTTCCGTCCAACTCGCCGCATCGAGCAGACGCGATCTGGGAACTCAAGCACTCGGAATTGCTGGGTCGACTCAATTCAAAACTTATCCCGGCATTGTCACGAGGAAGGGCGCTGGAACGAAATCCTGCACGCACAGGTTCGGGGCTTTTGAGTGCGAAGGTCGTCCGTATGAAAATCCTTGTTACCGGCGCAACAGGACTTGTTGGCTGTGCCGTCTGCGCCCGGCTAGCGGCATGCGGACATGATATCATCTGTGTGGTGCGTCCTGGAAAACGGCCGGTTGAAGGCACCGGCTGCTGGATTGAAGTCGATGTAGCCAAAGCAGTGGCGCCCTCTGCCTGGCTGCATCATCTCGAGGGAATGGACGCCGTCGTCAATTGCGCCGGGGCATTGCAGGACGGAGTGACCCACAACATGGCGGGCGTCCATGCGCAGGGACCGGGAGCGCTGTTCCGCGCATGCGAGCAATCCGGCGTGCGCCGTGTGATTCATTTCTCGGCAATTGGAGTGGATCGGCAGCAGCCATCGACGTTCTCGCGGACGAAACTTTCCGGCGACATGGCCTTAATGGAGACGGATCTCGACTGGGTAATACTGCGTCCGTCCGTGATCCTTGGTGATGCGGCCTTCGGCTCCAGTGCATTGTTTCGCGGACTTGCGGCGCTGCCGTTTCTGCCAGTGATGCCATCGACCGGGAAACTTCAGGTGGTGCAGCTCGAAGACGTCACCGAAACCGTCATTCGGCTGCTCGACAAAACGGCCCCGTCGAAAATCGCGCTCGAAATCGTCGGCCCGCAGGCGCTCGAGTTTGAAGAGATTGTGGCGCGATACCGCAGATGGCTTGGCTGGCGTCCGGCCAAGTGCTATCTGCTGCCCCGCCCGCTTGCCAGCCTTCTCTATTCGCTCGGCGATTTTGCCGGGTTGCTGGGCTGGCGGCCGCCGGTTCGAAGCACGGCCGCAAGGGAGATCGCGCGCGGCGCCGTCGGAGATCGAGGCGAATGGATCGACACAACGGGTATCCGGCCATCGTCGTTGGACGATGCCTTGGCACGTCGCCCGGTTTCGGTTCAGGAGCGTTGGTTTGCAAAACTCTACTTCCTGAAGCCCGTCACTTTTGTGCTGCTGCCCATCTTCTGGATATCGACGGGAATAATTTCGCTGACATCGGGCTTCGAGCAGGGTGTCAAGCTGATGATGGGGGGCGGTGCAGGTAGTTTGGCGGTACCAACCGTTATTGCCGGGGCACTTGCGGACATCGCGATAGGATGCGCCATCGCCATACGCCGCACTGCGCGGTGGGGCCTTTACGCAGCTATCCTGCTGTCACTTTTCTATGCGGCGGTCGGCACCGCGATATTGCCGGAGTTATGGAATGAGCCGCTTGGCCCGTTGACAAAGATATGGCCGATCCTCGTGTTGCACCTGGTTGCTCTCGCGATCTTGGAGGAGCGATGACCTATTTCGTGCTGAAATTCCTGCATATCATCGGCGCCACCGTTCTCCTCGGCACCGGCGCGGGCATCGCCTTTTTCATGTTGGTCGCGCATCGTACCGGCCATGCAGCGACCGTGGCCGCCGTCGCGCGGATCGTGGTCATTGCGGATTTCGTCTTCACAACAACGGCCGTGATCGCTCAGCCGGTCACCGGCGCAGCGCTCGCCTGGTATGTCGGCTATTCCCTTTGGGAGCGCTGGATCGTTTGGTCGATCGTTCTCTATCTCATCACGGGTGCTTTTTGGCTGCCGGTCGTTTGGATGCAGATGGAGATGCTCAAGATTACGAAGGGAGCAGCGGCCAACGGTGAGCCGCTGCCGGCGCGATACCATCGGCTGTTCTGGACCTGGTTTTATTTCGGCTTTCCGGCTTTCGCGGCGGTGCTGGCAATTCTCTGGCTGATGATCACCCGCCCGGTTGGATAATCCGCGGAGTTCCGGCTTTTCGACCAACCTCCTGCCTGTCCGACCTCCGTGCCACCCTCCGACCGGAAATGTGGACTCGGCGCGCGCCGGCTCCACCGCCGCAGCACGAACTTGGCGTCATCGCGGACGCCGTCGCTCAGACTGCACACTCCAGCGAATCCGTCCCGATCGACGCTCGTATAAGATCTTAACGATCACGACCTTCTCCCCATGTTCTCTTCCAAGCTGTCCGATAACGGACCAACCATTACGGCTTGGGAACTCGGACAGCTGAAGGCGGTTGTCGGGGAAAACCTGGCAATGAGGTCTGCAATGGAAAAGGTTATCAATATCGACTTCCATGTCACTTGGAAGCCACCGGTATATGTCCGGATCGGCGACGGCATGCGTGAGCGCATTGAGGGCCCGGATGCGGCGCTTGCGGCGCTTCTCCATCGCTGGCCGTCGACCAATTCTCGTGAGTTCGGCATCGCCAAGCGCAGATGCGTCGATGCCATCGCTCGCCGTGGAAGCGCCGAGGGAGCCCGCAGGGCGTTCATGGAGGCGGCGCTCGCCGCGAGGGTATTCGCATGACCGCGCTTTCAATCGACGCACCGCACTGGGCGATACTTTTGGGGACGTTGACGCTGACATGCTGGATTGCTGCCGGCCTGGCCGCCGTTCTCGGCACCGCTGAGGAGATCAGGCACGGCCAAGCCGGGAGATTTGCCGGCTATATGACAACGGGCCTCGCTGGGGCGGGCGTTGGCTCCGCACTAGTGATGATCACCATCTTGGTATCCGCCTGAAGAGCAGCGGACGCCGGACAGCTTCCTCGGAGCGGTCTACCTGGTCGATGCAGGCGATGTGAGTTATTCCAATGCCTTACGACATCTTGAGCGGCGACGGTCTGGAGACACTATGCGCGACTGCATTATCATCGGAGGTGGACCTGCTGGCTTGACTGCGGCCATTTATCTTGCGCGCTACCACCTTTCGACAACCGTATTCGATGACCATAGCAGTCGTGCCGCCACCATTCCGATTTCCCACAACCTCGCAGGGTTCCCGGAGGGTATCAGCGGAAGGGAGCTTCTCGCCAGGATGCGCACGCAGCTTCAAAGGTACAAAGTTGAGATCCGCACTGAGAGCGTCAGCCAGCTTCAGCAGGAGCATGACGGCTTTCACGTTGTTTCCAGCCACGGCGGCATGCGGGCGCGAACAGTCCTTCTCGCCACCGGCGTCATCGACCGCAAACCAGCGATGTTGGCCGAGCGTCATGACGAGGCTGTTGCGCGCGGCCTTATCCGCTACTGTCCTGTGTGCGACGGGTTCGAGATCACCGACAAGCCTGTCGCCGTCATCGGTTGCGGATCGAGGGCGTTTGCAGAGGCGCTGTTCCTGCGGAGTTATACGACACACGTAACGATCATTACTCCGCAAGAGGAACACGAGCTCTCGGAGATTGAGCTCAATCGGCTGCGGGACTTGCGGATCGGCCTCCAGGAAGGTCCGATAAAATCTATCGACCCTGAGCGCGATAGGATCACAATCGCAACAGCTTCCAGCATCGGCGTGTTTTCGTCTATTTACCCGGCGCTAGGATCGGACGTTCGGTCGGAACTGGCAGCTATGGTCGCCGCAGAATTGTCGGAGA
Organism: Rhizobium sp. BK049; assembly: GCF_014193135.1. Classification (NCBI taxonomy): domain Bacteria; kingdom Pseudomonadati; phylum Pseudomonadota; class Alphaproteobacteria; order Hyphomicrobiales; family Rhizobiaceae; genus Rhizobium; species Rhizobium sp. BK049. The sequence goes on along the minus strand of NZ_JACHYV010000016.1, from coordinate 139,686 downwards.
ACGGCTGCGTCATCGTCGACAGTCACCAAAGGTCAAGCCTTCCCGGCCTTTATGCAGCGGGAGACGTGGTCATCGGCTTGGATCAGATCGGGACCGCAATGGGGCAGGCGGGCATAGCGGCCACCGCGATCCGAAACGATCTGAACGAGGCTAGTCCTCTAGCACGCTAAGGGATGCCGTCGCTGCTGGGCCCCGGGTGAGCCTGGAGCCTTGCTCTACGTCGGCGCTCACGATCTCGCAAATCAAAGTTGAGCCGCTGCCAGGAAGCTCGACGGGGAGGCGTGCGATAGAGCCTTAGCCCAATTCTGCCGTAAAGCGGCACCCGCGGGCGGCGCCTCTGACGCCTCCGCGGGTGCCACGATTACCAGCCACGTCAACGGACGCTGGCAGGCATTCTTGCCGCGGACATAAGTGGTTGAGCAAGCTGATCCAAGAGATGGCCCGCATTCTGTTCCTCACCCAGCGACAATGTCAGCAATCGAGCGACCGCCGGCTGTGCAAGCTGAAGGGCAAGATTACGCGCGGTGGTGTAAGCGGCAATTTCGTAATGTTCGACGCGCAATGCTGCACCGATGAGAGCCAGATCTGCAGGAGCGTCTTCTCTCTTCTTGCCTTCCGCCATTACCTCTTCACCCTCCTCGATCAGGCCAGCCATTCCCTTGCAAGGTTTTGCTCTTGCCGCGGAGCCGAGTACTCGCAGACACTCGTTCAGCCGTTCGACCTGCGCTTCGGTCTCGGCAAGATGTTTCTGCAGCAAGGTCTGCAGTTGCTGGGAGCGGGCTGCCTTCTGCAGCCTGGGGAGCGCTTTGAGCAACTGCTTTTCGGCATGCAGCAGGTCGCGAAGCTCGTCCACGAGCACCGCCTCGATCCCTTCCGATCTTTCCGGCGGCGCGCTTCGCGCTTCGATTGCCAGTGCAGTCTCGTCGGCGCCCTTGAACCCCTGGAACGCCGGAGCCTCGACGAATTTCCAGGGCTCTCCTTCGTTCCACGGGCCGCGAACATCGACCTCGCCGAGGTCGCCTTCGCCCGTCGAGTCGTTGAAGAATTGGTCGACGAGCCCCGGTGTGGGAGCGATTCTTCCAACACTGAGGGGAGGTTTACCCATGCTTTCGAGTGCGAGCTGGAATGCCCGCATATGGGTGATCTCTCTTGTCATGAGAAATTGCAGAGCGTCCTTCGTGCCGGAATCGCGGCAGAAGTCGATCAGGCGTTCATAGACGATCTTCGCACGGGCTTCGGCTGCGATATTGCTTCGCAAGTCCACGTCCAGCTCGCCGGTTATCTTCAGATAGTCGGCCGTCCAGGGGTTGCCCATGGAATTGAAGAGGTTCACGCCGCCGCCTCCAGCAATGGCAATCAAAGGATCGGCTTCAGCCTCCTCGCGAACGGACTTCAAGGGTTTTAGGTGCATTCTGGCAAGCGTGCCGACGATTTCGAGATGGCTGAGCTCCTCGGTGCCGATATCCATCAGCAGGTCTTTCCGCCCGGGATCCTCGCAGTTCAGGCCTTGGATCGAGTATTGCATCGCCGCCGCGAGTTCACCGTTGGCGCCGCCGAACTGCTCAAGGAGCATATTTCCGAATCGGGGATCAGGCTCATCCACCCGAACGGTGTACATGAGCTTTTTGACGTGATGGTACATGCCGCGTCCTCCTTTGAACTGGCCCATAACCGCACTCGGTGGCGAATGTTCCACACGGGCCGGCGGAGGAGGTAGGTAGTCACCGGTCGTCAAGCGCGTGCAATCTTTCGGTCAAGCCTCCTCGCCAGCGCAGAGTTGCCGCATGATACTTGATTGCTGTCTGAGTTCGCCGCGCCCACAGTCAACTCCACTCAATGCGAGATATTGCAGAACGACGGCGGCAACGCTTGGCGCAAACTGCCGGGGCGACGTTCGCCCCAGGGAATTGCAGCCAACATTGAACCGGATCTTCGTAGGGCAGTTTTCGGCAAAGGTGGAAACCATCAATCCGAGGATTGCGTAATGAACGACGACCATCCGGAGCGCAAAAGCCCGACAACACCGGCCGCGGAAGGATTAACGCCTGCGTTAACCCGTAACATCGAGGCTATCATGCAGCGCCGCCGGCAGAGCCAAAATGCAGCGTCTGCTCAGGAGCGTTCCGCTGCTTTGATCAGCAAGTTCGCCGGTTCCATGATGTTCGTCTACATTCACATCGTGTTTTACGGGGTCTGGATCATCGCCAACGTAGGATTGCTCCCGCAGGTTCCACCCTGGGACCCCTCTTTGGTGATTCTCGCTATGGAGGCTTCGGTCGAGGCGATCTTTCTCTCGACGTTCGTCTTGATCAACCAGAACCGAATGGCTGCACAAGACAATATCCGCGCCGATCTCGACCTCCAGATCAGCTTATTAAACGAACACGAGACGACACGCCTGATCGCCATGGTCGAAGCCATTGCAAAGAAGCTTGAAGTCCCGACCGAGGCGGACCATGAGGTCGAAGAGCTGAAGAAGGACATCGCGCCGGAAGCCGTGTTGGATCGCATCCAGGCGGAAGGAGAAGACAAGTAGAAGGGGCAATGTTCGCGCTGTAAAAGCGGGCGGATGTTGGTGCCTCGCCGTTGTTGTCGGCGCAGTAGACGGCCGCTGTCGGAAAGAGCTTGTAGGCGGCCACGGATGCCGTGTTGATGATGTGGCCGCGGTTTCCGCTGAGGCTTGCGATGGCGGTGCGTGCGCCTTTGGCGCGCGCATACTGTATCGGCAGAAGGTTCACCCCTCCGTCGTCCTCGCGCTTGACCCGAGGACCCACGCCCGCCTCCGCGACTGTGGCAATGGATTCAAGGCTCAAGGCCTGGAATGACGGTGAGTGGGGGGGGGCGTTGCCGCCCGCTCGCCGTTGGCCCTCCAATATATTCCATTGAGTTATTTCCCGATGAGAGCCAACTGCCGATCGAAATCAGAGGGATCGAAATAGTCGCGCCACACGGTGATCGCTCCCTCCACGACCGTCAGCGTCCCCATGACCGGAAGTATGATTTTTCCACCGCCCTCATGCAGGAACACATCAAGCCGTTCGTTAAGGACGACATTTCCGGCCGCCGCGATCTGTGTCACCGTCCAATCGACGGTGAATGTCGTTCCAATTCCGAAATCCCGGTGAAACTTGCGGACGTTCTCGCGCCCGACGATATTCGGGAGCGGTACGTTGTCATACAGCACTTCTTCGGAAAGCATGGCGATCGCCTCGTCGATGTGGCCCGCGTTCCAGTGGCCGAAGAAGGTCAGGGCTGTCTTGGTTGGGTCAGTCGACATTTAGTGAATTCCTTCTTGAAGGGTCCGAAACCCGAGCGACAAATTTCAGAGAGTTCTGGCTCGCAATGCTGAAAAGCCTTCAGACCAGCCGCGATCCACCATCCAGGTTGAGCGTCGCGCCGTTCATCCAGCCATTCGCCATCAAGAACACGACTGCCGCCCCGGCTTCCTCAGCGCTCCCGAGACGATGTAACGGCAATGTTGCCCTGAGGCCCTCGACAAAGGCGTCGCGACCGTCGCCAAGTGCCTTGCCGAGCAGTGGAGTATCGATCGGACCCGGCGAAAGGGTGTTCACCCGGCGCGGCGCGAGTTCCAACGCCAGGCCGCGTGCCAATGCTTCCATCGCTGCCGAAGCGGCAGCGAGAACGGCGGTCCCATAGGCATTCGGCCGGTCGCCCAGTGCTCCGGAGATGAATGTCACCGAACCGTCGGCGGCGAGCCGGTCTCCAAGGGACCGAAGCGTATATATCGCCGCCCAGACGCGCTCTTCGAACGCGCGGCGGAGATGGTCGACGTCGGCTTCCAGCACCTTGCCGACGACGAAGCTTCCGGCCATCAAGACGAGGTGATCGACATGGTCGATATCAGCGAGCGCGGATTCGATGGCCGCGCGCTTGGTCACATCGGCCGCCCTCCAGCCACTGAGGCCATGTTGTTCTGCGGCTTGTTTTGCCCGTTCGGCGTCAGATCCGACCACGATGACTTTTGCGCCGAAGGACTTGGCTTGTGTGGCTGCGGCGAGGCCGATCCCCGAGGTGCCGCCGACGATGAGTATGGTTTTGCCTGAAAGGGTATCCGAGATGTTTGATTGAGTGCCCATGCTCTGGCTCCGTTTGGAGGCGCTCGATTGCGCCCATTGCCAGAAAGTAATTCCAATTGCCTCGATTGATAATTGGCCCAATATTCGCTTTACTCATGCCATCATGGCACAAATCGGTTTCGAACGTCTCACGGGCCTGATTGCATTTGCGCGGGCCGCATCCCTTGGAAGCTACACTGCGGCAGCCCGCGCGCTTGCGGTGTCACCGTCGGCCGTCAGCAAGAGCGTCCAGCGGCTCGAGCAGCAGCTCGGCATTGTCCTGTTCCTCCGTACCACGCGCTCTCTGACGCTTACGCCCGAGGGCCGCGATCTGCACGATCGCGCGCTGCGTCTGTTGCGGCAGGCCGAGGATATCGAGCAGGCCGCAATGGCCGCCCGCGCCGAACCGTCCGGCATTCTCCGGATATCCGCACCGCTTCCGGTCGGCGTGCATATACTCGGCCCGGCGCTTCCTCGCTTGCGCGCACGCCATCCGAAACTCGCAATCGATCTGCGCCTGGGAGATCAGTTCGTGGACATGATCGAGGAAGGTATAGATGTCGCCATTCGGGTTGGAGCACTGGCCGACTCCCGTTTGAAGTCCCGACGGCTTGCGCCGCATCGCCTTTGCGCCTTTGCTTCGCCCGAGTATCTGAGACGACGGGGTACGCCTCGACATCCTGACGAACTGGCGGGGCATGACTGCGTCAATTTCCGCTTCCAGAGCTCGGGCCAGACACTTCGCTGGCCCTTTGCATCAGGAAAACGAGTCTTCGAGGCCACGCCGGAGATTGGGATCACGGTGGACACAAGCGATGGTGTCGCCGCTGTCCTCGTCGCGGGCGGCGGCGTCGGCATCTCTCCAACCTACATCGCCGCGCCCTATGTGAAACGCGGCGAACTCGTGCCGATCCTCGCCGCCTTCGCCGTCGACCGCTCCAGCATGATTGCACTCTGGCCAGAGAGCCGCCGCGCCAATCCGAATGTCAAAGCATTTCTGACATTTCTCGATGAGGTTTTCCCGGCGCGTCCACCTTGGGACGAGGTGGTGTTTGCCGGACAGTAGTGTTGCGGCCTGGGGTGGCGCTACCGGGAAGGCCAGACTTCGGCGCTGATCGGCTGTGGCCATGGATTCCAGGCCCGAGGCCCGGAATGACGAGGCCGGAGGTGCGTATTCGCCAACTCGCCGGCGGCGCGGCGCCTCGCAAACCGCTAGCGGTGATGTCTTATGGCGCAATCATCGCTAGCGCTGGTTGCTTCGCGCCTTGATCATGCGCCTCTTGCCGTTTCGAATAATGGCGCTGTGACAGAGATGGCAGAAACGCGCCGCCAGCGCATATCCGTTGATCAAGTCCTGAACGCGTCGGGATTGTCCCCGCCCGCTGTCACGTCTCCGGCAGGCCAGCCTTTCGGAAGCCGTCGACAAAGTGGTCTCGTACAGATGCATCGCGCAGCGGCTGGGAGCTGAGCCAATGGCCGATCGTGAAATGAGGGTGGGCGATCAGGAACAATTCTGCCTCTCGCCGCGCCTCCTCATGGTGGCCCAGCTGCGCAAGCGCAGCAGCCAGGAACTTGCGTGAGTTGGTGCGATACGTTTCTTTCCTGCGCAGTGTACCGGTTGCCGCCTCATAGTCACCCGCAGCGTATTGCGCCTGGCCAAGATGACAAAGATACCAGCAGGCTGGATAGGGATTGAGCCGCAGAGCTTTTTCGATCTGCGCCAGTCCGTCGGCAATCCTGCCGTCCAGCACGGACATATCAGACATGGCGGCCCAGGTATCGGCGTGGTTGGGGTCGAGTTTCAGGGCCATGGCGAAGGCGGCCTCGGATTCCTCCCATCGCCGCTCATAAGCCAGAATGGTCCCCAGAACGTAACGGCAGCCGGCATCGTTGGGATCGAGGTCGACCGCCTTCTGTGCTGATGTCACCGCCATCCGACGGTTGGGATCTTCGGGCTCGCCGAAATGAGTCCAGGCAAGCCAACGGTTATAGGCGAGCAGACCGAGCGCCTCGGCATAGGATGGCTCGAGCTTGACCGCGCGTTGGAGCAGCATATAGGCCTCACGCTCGGTTTGCGGCGACTCTTCCGTCAGCAGGCGGGCGCGCACACACAGATCGTAGGCCTCGAAGTTTTTCGGCCGATTGCGCGGCGTCGGAATGGTCAGCCGGCCGACGAGAGCTTCAACAATCTTGGCGTTGACCTCATCCTGCAACTCGAAAACATCTTCCAACGTCCTGTCAAACCGTTCGGCCCACAAGTGCTGGCCGCCAAGCGCGTCGACCAATTGGGCATTGATGCGGACACGGCCCATAGCGCGTCTGGCGCTCCCCTCGAGGACGTAGCGGACGCCGAGTTCCTGGGCGACGAGCCGTACGTCGATCGGCTTGCCTTTGTAGCCGTAGACGGAATTGCGCGCGATGACGAACAGGCCAGCCGTGCGGGAAAGGTCGGTGATCAGGTCTTCAGTCAAGCCGTCGACGAAAGGCTCGTCCGTTTCATTCCCACTCATATTCGTGAACGGCAATACAGCGATCGAGGGATTTTCCGGCAGCGGCAATATGCTCTGCAGCGCATCCGGCCAATGCCACACGTGGACTGGGCGGGTCAGGTTCTTCAAATAGCGTTCACCTGCATCGAAGAACTGGTCGGCGATCTCGCCGACGATCTCGCCGTGAACGCTTGATGAAATGCAGATACCTCCCGGCGCGGCCTGCGTCTGGAGGCGCGCCGCGACATTGACCCCGTCGCCGAGGACGTCTGAACCGTCGTCGATGACATCTCCGAGATTGACGCCCACGCGCAAAAGCAGGCGCCGGTCTTCGGAACCCTCAACAGCAGTGGTGGCTCGTTGCATTTCCAACGCTGCGTCGACCGCGTCCACCGCGCTGGCGAATTCGATAAGGAAGCCGTCGCCCACGACCTTGAAGATGCGACCATTGTGACGCAACACAGCCGGCTCGATAACGCCGGAACGGAGTTCCCTGAGGTTCTCAAGCGTTGCGACTTCATCAGCCTCCATCAGGCGTGAATATCCCACCACATCGGCAACGACGATGACGGCAAGGCGACGCTGAAGAGAATGATCCGTCATTTGAGGACAAGCCCCACGACCAAGTTCCCAAGTTATTGTTCAAGCGCGGGTGAGTCAACAAAAGGTAAGGGCTAATGCCCAGGCGACCTCCACCTCCATCAAGCCGCATCCCTCTTTGTGGCCGCCGGCGTCGAGTTCTCTCTTGAGAGCCGAGAGGCCGACGACCGCTCCCGGCCCCAAATCGGTCATTCCTTCTCGGCCGCAGCCGAGCCTGCTCCTGGAACATTTGAGATAGTGGGCTTCTAGCCAAGAACGCGGTCTCGGTTCGTCCATCAACGGCAAAAGCAAACCTTAGATCACTGCTGCAGGCTTGTGGCAGACCGACTGTTTTTAACGGGGGCTCTCAAACTCCCCAAATCACCGACTCCTCATGACGTTTGATCAAGTGCCGAAGATGTTGGAAACCCATGCGGACGAATTCGGCAAATTGATCGACGGCGGGAGCTCGTGGAGCATCGACGCGCTTGAGGATCGCAAGTGCGCGCTCTGGATGAGGGATCGTGATTGGCAGTGCGGTGATCGTCTTTTCCTTGCGCTGCGCGAAGACGACGCTGTGCGGCATGATGGTCAGCGCATCCGCCGATTTCAGATAATTGATTACACTCATCAGCGAGCCGCCGCTGTAGCGGATCTTGATCTCGGTGGCGCCGAAGGAGAGCAGCAGTGCGCGCAGGTCCGCCAGCAGCGGACTTCCCGGTGGCGGCGCAATCCACGGATAGTCGAGCAGATGGCTCGGCTGCGGCCGCCGTTTCAGAAGCAGCGGATGGGTTACCCGACAGGCCACGACATTGCGGCCCGGGAGGATCTGCTGGAATTCGAGCCCGGAACCCTCGTCGAGTATGTCGATCGGGCATATGGCGAGGTCGATCTGATCTGCCTTCAGCGCTGCGCGCAGATCCGGGAAATAACCGTAGCTTTGATCGATCCGCACGTCCGGACGGCTTGTCTGAAACTCTGCGCACAGCCCGGCAATCAGCGCATCCATGAAGAAGGGCGTGCCGCCGATCCGCACGACGCCGCTCTTGCCGACGCGGAAGCTTTCGACGAGATCGGAGGCCTTGCGCGAGGCTGCGAGCATGACGAGGCCGTGCTCGGCGAGCGAAAGTCCAAACGGCGTCGGCTGCAATGGCCGGCGACCCTTGACGAAGAGCGGCTCGGCCACGCGCTTCTCCAACATTGACAAGGTGCGCGACACGGCAGGCTGAGCGAGGCCCAGTAAGGCCGCACCTTCGGTTACGCCGCCTGTTTTGACAACGGCGGCAAGCTGGATCAGGTGACGTTCATCGAACTTCATAACAATCCGTTATATTGTTTTGCAACAAAATCATCAATCCATGCAATTCCGACTGCTAGTATCAATCTCGGATACACGTGAGATCGTGGAGGATGAGCATGGCGGAGCGTGCAAAGGCGCTCACATTCAGCGAGGCGACGTCGGCCGAGGTTTTCTCGGAACGCTTCTCCGCCGGCAGTGACGGCAATCTGTCACGGCTGATCGCTGCCGCCGTCATCCATGTTCATGATCTCATCAAGCAGTTTCGCCCGACCCAGGACGAGTGGCGCAAGGTTATTGCCTTCCTGACCGATGTCGGCCATGCCTCGGACGAGCGGCGACAGGAATGGGTGCTTCTGTCCGATCTCATCGGCGCGTCGGCCCTGGTCGAGGAAATCAATTCGCGGCGACCGAAAGCGGCGACGCCGAATACCATTCGCGGACCGTTTTTCCGCAATGATGCGCCAGCAAGGGTATCGGGCTCTTCGATCTCGCTCGATGGCATCGGCGAGCCGCTGGCGGTGGCCGTGCGGGTGCAGGATCTCGATGGCCTGCCGATCGCAGGCGCCGAGGTCGTAACTTGGCAGGCGAATGCAGAGGGCTTTTACGAGAACCAGCAGCCGGATTTGCAGCCGGAACATAATCTGCGCGGCCTCTTCCATACCGATATCGACGGACGGTTCCATTATCGCTCCGTCATGCCGTCGGGTTATGGCGTGCCGGACGATGGCCCGGTCGGGCGGCTGCTCGCCGAGGCGGGCTATCCGCTGCGCCGCCCGGCGAACCTGCATTTCGTCGTTCGTGCCAAGGGCTTCGAGACGATCACCACCCAGATTTACGATGCGAGCGATCCACACCTTGGCGAAGACGCCCTCTTCGGCGTGCGGCCCGAGCTCATTGTCTGCTTCGAGCCGTCCGAGATCGATGGACAGCCCGCCAAGGCGTTGAGCCTCACCTTCGTGATGGTTCGAGCAAAGCCGGGGAGGGCGGCATGACCCAGGATTTTTCCTATGCGGGCAGTCCCGCCCAAATCGTCTTCGGTGCCGGCAGCCGCAATCGGGTCGCGCAATGGGTCGCCAAAGCCGGCCGCAAGCGGGCCTTGATCCTCTCGACGCCGCATCAGAAGGCTGATGCAGACGCGCTGGCCGAAGAGATCGGGCCGCTTGCCTGCGGCGTCTTCTCAGGCGCGACCATGCACACGCCCGTCGAGGTGACGGAGGCGGCGATGCGGGTGGTGGCGGAAACCGCGGCGGACTGTGTCGTCTCTCTCGGCGGCGGATCGACGACGGGGCTCGGCAAGGCGATTGCCTATCGCACCGATCTTCTCCAGATCGTGATTCCCACGACCTATGCCGGGTCGGAGGTGACGCCGATCCTCGGGCAGACCGAAGGCGGCCGCAAGACGACGGTGCGCGATGCCAGCATATTGCCGGAGATCGTGATTTACGACCCCGCGCTGACGCTCGGCCTGCCGGTCGCCATGAGCGTGACGAGTGGCCTGAACGCGATGGCCCATGCCATCGAAGGGCTTTACGCGCAAGACCGCAACCCGATTTCCAGCCTGATGGCGCTGGAAGGCCTGCGCGCCTTTGCCCGAAGCCTGCCGGTTATCGTCAACGATCCCAAGAACGCTGAGGCGCGCAGCGATGCCCTTTACGGCGCCTGGCTCTGCGGATCGGTGCTCGGCACGGTCGGCATGGCGTTGCATCACAAGATTTGTCACACGCTCGGCGGTTCCTTCGATACGCCGCATGCCGAAACCCATGCGGTGATGCTGCCGCATACGGCCGCCTTCAATGCCGCAGCCGCGGCATCGGAGCTGGCAGGAGCGGCCGATATTTTCAGCGGCGCCATCGGTGGCGGGCTCTGGGATTTCGCAAGGGCGATCGGATCTCCCTTATCGCTCAAGGAATTCGGGCTGACAGAAATCGATCTCGATCGCGCGGCTGCGATTGCTGTCGAGAATCCCTACTGGAATCCGCGGCCGATCGAACGGACTGCGATCCGCCAGCTTCTACAGGACGCTTGGGAGGGCCGGCGGCCGACGGACTGAGACACAGGCGCCTGCGGGCGCACTCTTTGGGAGGAGAGACAATGGGAGGAGGAAACATGTTCACGAGACGCGATTTTCTGAAGACGACGGCCGCCGGCGGCGCATTGATTGCAACGTCGGGCCTGCCCATGCCGGCGATTGGCAAGAATGCGGCAATCAAGCTCGGCTATGTCAGCCCGCAGACGGGGCCGCTCGCCGCTTTCGGCGAAGCCGACAAGTTCGTCATAGATGCCTTTCTGGCGACGACGAAGGCAAAGGGCCTGAACTACGAGGTCGTGGTCAAGGACAGCCAGTCGAACCCGAACCGCGCTGCCGAGGTCGCAAAGGAGCTGATCGTCGACAGCCAGATCAACCTGATGCTCGTATCCTCGACGCCGGAGACGACCAATCCGGTTTCCACGACCTGCGAGGGCGAGGAGATGCCCTGCATTTCCACGGTCGCGCCGTGGCAGCCCTGGTTCATCGGCCAGCAGGGTAATCCCGGCGATCCGGCCTCCTGGAAGCCCTTCAATTACGCCTATCATTTCTTCTGGGGCCTTGAGGATATTATCGCCGTCTTTACCGGCATGTGGAGCCAAATCGAGACGAATAAAAAGGTCGGTGGCCTGTTCCCGAATGATGGTGACGGCAATGCCTGGGGCGACAAGGTCGTCGGCTTCCCGCCGGTCCTGGAAAAGCTCGGCTACGGGCTGACGGATACCGGCCGCTATCAGAATCTGACGGATGATTTCTCGGCGCAGATCAACGCCTTCAAGCAGGCCGGCACCGATATCCTGACCGGGGTGATGATCCCCCCCGACCTCACCACTTTCTGGAACCAGGCCAAGCAGCAAGGCCTGAAGCCGAAGGTCGCCTCGATCGGTAAGGCGCTTCTCTTCCCGCAGACCGTCGAAGCGTTGGGAAATGCCGGACACAATCTATCGACCGAGGTTTGGTGGACCCCGACGCATCCGTTCAAATCGTCGCTGACGGGCGAGACCGCAGCCGCCGTGGCGGCTGCCTTCACCAAGACAACCGGCCGCCCATGGACCCAGCCGATTGGCTTTGCCCATGCACTGTTCGAGCTCGCCGTCGATGTCATGACCCGGGCCGAGGATGCGGGCGATGGCGATGCCGTCGCCAAGGCGATCGGCGAGACCAAGCTCGACACGCTCGTCGGGCCGGTTGCCTGGGGCAACGAGAAGCTGCCGCCGTTCGCGCAAAAGAATGTCGCCAAGACGCCGCTGGTCGGCGGCCAATGGCGGCTGAAATCCGGCGGCGGCTACGATCTCGTCGTCGTTGAAAACGGCCTGGCGCCCAACGTACCGCTTGGCGGCAAGCTCGAAGCCCTTGCGTGAAAGGAGGGTTGCCCGGCACTCGGTCGGGCGGCCGCCAACGGAGAACGACAATGCCCCTACTGGAATTGAAGGGAGTCTCGAAGTCGTTCGGCGCGCTCGTCGTCGCCGAGGATATCGGCTTCTCTGTCGAGCCTGGCGAGGCGCTCGGCGTCATCGGGCCGAACGGCGCCGGCAAATCGACGCTGTTCAACCTTATCAACGGCAATCTCTCCGTTGCCGGAGGATCGATCCAGTTCGACGGCCGCGATGTCACCCATGTGCCGCCGATGCAACGTTGCCTTGCCGGCATGGGCCGCACCTTCCAGATCCCGCAGCCTTTCGCGCGTCTGACGGCCTATGAAAACGTGCTGGTTGCCGGTGCTTTCGGTGCCAAGGCGAGGGAAAGCGATGTCTCGGCTTCGTGCGCGGACATCCTTGTCGAGACCGGCTTGATCGCCAAAGCCAATGTGCCTGCCGGATCGTTGACCCTGCTTGAACGCAAGCGGCTGGAATTGGCGCGTGCGCTCGCCACCCAGCCGAAGCTGTTGCTTCTCGACGAGATCGCCGGCGGACTGACGGAAGGCGAATGCCGCCAGCTCGTCGCGACGATCAAGCGGGTTCACCAGCGCGGCATCGCAATCATCTGGATCGAGCATGTGCTGCATGCTCTTACTGCTGTGGCCGAGCGCATCGTCGTGCTCAATTTCGGCCGGGTGATCGGCATCGGCAAGCCCGATGCGATCATGGCTTCGAGCGAGGTGCGCGAAATCTATCTCGGGATGGAGGTCTGACGATGAGCCTCATCGAAACTCGCGGCCTCACGGCCTCCTACGGCGATTTCCAGGCCGTGCTCGGCGTTGATATCAGGCTTGAGGCGGGCGAGACCATCGCCATTATCGGCGCCAATGGTGCGGGGAAATCGACATTGATGCGCTCGATCGCCGGTGTCATCGCCAACAAGCCCGATATGGTCCTGCACCATGGCGAGCCGATTGGGGCAATGCTTGCATCCGATGTCGTGCGGCGCGGCATCGCGCTCGTGCCGGAGGGGCGGAAGTTGTTCCCGTCGCTGACGGTCGAGGAAAATCTGCAGATCGGCCGCTATGGCCGCCGCGTCGCTGGACCTTGGACGCTCGACAGCATCTATTCGCTATTTCCGGTCCTGAAGGAGAGACGCCGCAATCCGGCGACGGCGCTCTCGGGCGGGCAACAGCAGATGGTCGCCATCGGCCGGGCGCTGATGTCCAATCCCGAGGTTCTTCTGTGCGACGAGCTGAGCCTCGGCCTCGCCCCCGTGATCATCAAGGACATTTATGCCGCCTTTTCCCATATCCGCGCTGCGGGTGCGGCCACCGTCATCGTCGAGCAGGATATCGCCCAGGCGCTGAAGGTGGCCGATCGTATCTACTGCATGATGGAGGGCCGCATCACCCTGACCGGCCGCCCCGCAGAACTCGATCGCGCCGATATCCATGCGGCCTATTTTGGAGCGGACACCCATGAACTGGCTTGATACGCTTCTGCAAGGTGTTCTGCTCGGGGGGCTCTATGCGCTGTTTGCGGCAGGTCTCAGCCTCGTTTTCGGCATCATGCGCCTGGTCAATCTCGCCCATGGCGATCTCATCGTCCTGGCGGCGTTCCTGATCCTGGTACTTGTTTCTTTGTTGGGGCTTAATCCCTTCCTGGCTGCGCTGATCGCCGCACCCTTGATGTTCGCCGTCGGTTGGCTGCTACAATATCACCTGCTGAACCGCACCCTTGGCAAGGACATCCTGCCACCCTTGCTCGTCACCTTCGGCCTGTCGATCGTCATTCAGAACGGTCTGTTGGAGGGCTTCACGGCCGATAGCCGGCGGATCTCCGCGGGCGCCCTCGAAACGGCTTCACTCCAATTCGGTGGTGTGGGCGCCGGCCTGATGCCGCTCATCACCTTTGCCTCGGCAGTCCTCGTCATCGTCGGTCTCAATCAGCTCATCTACCGCACTGAGCTCGGCTGCGCCTTCCGGGCCACCTCGGACGATGTGGTGACGGCGAGCCTGATGGGCATTCGGCCGAATACGATCTTCGCCGTCGCGACCGGCCTAGCGATGATGATCGTGACGGTTGCCGCGCTTTATCTTGGTATGCGGGCGAACTTCGATCCGACGGCTGGGCCGGCGCGGCTGATCTACGCCTTCGAAGCCGTCATCATCGGTGGTCTCGGCTCGCTTTGGGGCACGCTTGCAGGCGGCGTCATCCTGGGAGTTGCCCAGACGGTCGGCGCTGCGGTCAATCCCGAATGGCAGATTCTTGCCGGGCATATCGCCTTCCTGCTCGTGCTGCTCTTCCGGCCGCGCGGTCTTTTCCCTCGCGCCGTGGATTGAGGGCGCCATGACTCCGGGTTTCGAAACAATGCCGACCGAAATTGCTGCACCGCCGGGCTGGCGGGTGGAAACGCGGACGCGGCTTTCGAGCATCTTCATCATCCTCTCGCTTGTCGCGGCGGCCGCGCTCGCCGCTGCACCCTTCATGGTGTCGCGCGGCGTCGTGCAGGATCTGTTCTTCATCCTGACTATGCTGGCGCTGGCGCAGAGCTGGAACCTGCTTGCCGGCTATGCCGGACTGATCTCGGTCGGGCAGCAGCTCTTTGTCGGCTCCGGCGCCTATGCGCTGTTCGGCTTCGTCATTCTTGCCGGTGTCGACCCGATCCTTGCCATTCCGCTCGCCGGCCTCTTTGCAATGCTGATCGCAGCGCCAGCCGCCTTCTTTTCCTTCCGGCTTTACGGCCCCTATTTTGCGATCGGCACCTGGGTCATCGCCGAAGTCGGGCGGTTGCTGTTCGCCCAATGGAAGATGCTCGGCGGCGGAACGGGAACTTCGCTGCCACGCGAAGCCACCAAGGATATGCTCGGTATTTCGGTGCTGCAGAACTGGTTCGGCATGCGTTCCGCGGCCGCGGCCGATGCGCTCACCTATTGGCTGGCGCTGGCTCTCGTCGCGCTGACGATCGGCTTCATCTATCGGCTGCTGCGCAGCAAGCAGGGCCTTGGCCTTGCCGCCGTGCGCGACAATGAGACAGCGGCCCGTGCGCTCGGCGTCGACGCCCGGCGGCTGAAGATCGTTGTCTATCTGGCAACCGCTTCCGTGACCGGCATGGTCGGCGCGCTCATCTACCTGCAGAAGGCGCGCATATCGCCTGATGCCGCCTTCTCGCTCACTGACTGGACCGCCTATGTCGTGTTCATTGTCGTCATAGGCGGCATCGGCACCATCGAAGGCCCGCTGGTCGGCGTGCTCGTCTTCTTCCTGCTGCAGAATGCCTTTTCGAGCTACGGCTCCTGGTATCTCCTTGCGCTCGGGGCGCTTGCTATCGTCACGATGCTGTTCGCGCCACGGGGTCTGTGGGGTCTCATATCCAGCCGTACCGGTTGGGAACTCTTTCCGGTCCGCCGCCTGCTGAGAGGCGGATCAACGCTACATGATGAAAAGGGAGGGCCAAATGGCTGACATCACCACCGACGTTCTGATCATCGGTACGGGACCCGCCGGCTCGGCGACATCAGCGCTGCTTGCGACCTACGGCCTCGAGCCGATGGTGATCAACCGTTATCGCTGGCTGGCTAGCACGCCGCGCGCGCACATCACCAACCAGCGGACGATGGAGGTTCTGCGCGATCTCGGTCGCGACGTCGAGGAGGAGGCCTATCTCTTCGCGGTCGAACAGGATCTGATGGGGCAGAATGTCTTCTGCACGGCGGTTGCCGGCGAGGAAATCGGCCGCATGCAGAGCTGGGGCAACCACCCGCTGTCGCGTGCCGAGCACCTTCTTTCATCACCCACCCACATGAACGACCTGCCGCAGACTTACATGGAGCCGCTGCTGTTCAAGACAGCCTGCTCGCGCGGCGCGCAGGCGCGCATGTCGACGGAGTATGTGAGCCATGTTCAGGATGCCGAAGGGGTCACGACCACCTGTCTCGACCGCATGACCGGCAGGGAGCTGGTGATCCGCTCGAAATTCCTGATCGGCGCTGATGGCGGCAACTCCAAGGTGGCGGAGCATGCCGGCCTGACCTTCGAAGGCAGGATGGGCGTTGCCGGCTCGATGAACATTCTGTTCGAGGCTGATCTCTCACGCTATGTCGCCCATCGCCCGTCGGTGCTTTACTGGGTGCTGCAGCCTGGCGCCGATGTCGGCGGCATCGGCATGGGCCTTGTGCGCATGGTGCGGCCATGGAACGAATGGCTGATCGTCTGGGGCTACGACATCAATCAGCCCGCGCCTCAGGTCGACGATGCTTTCGCCACCAAGGTCGTGCGCGAACTGGTCGGCGTTGCCGATCTCAAGCCGAAGATCAAATCCGTTTCGACCTGGACTGTGAACAACATGTACGCGACGAGTATGTCGAACGGTCGGGTGTTCTGCATGGGGGATGCCGTCCATCGCCATCCGCCTTCGAACGGCCTCGGCTCCAACACCTCGATCCAGGATGGCTTCAACCTCGCCTGGAAGCTCGCATTGGTCCTCAAGGGTCAGGCGGGCATGGCCCTGCTCGAGAGCTACCAGGCCGAACGTGCGCCGGTTGCCAAGCAGATCGTTACCCGCGCCAACAAGTCGATCGAGGAATTCGGCCCGATCTTCAAGTCGCTGGGTCTGCTCGATTCCGTCGATCCGGTGAAAATGCAGCAGAACATGGATGCGCGCTGCGATGATACCGCCGATGCCGAACGCCAGCGCACGGCAATCCGCGAGGCGATCGCCTATAAGGTCTACGAGTTCGACGCGCATGGCGTGGAGATGAACCATCGCTACGCTTCGAATGCCGTCGTCAAGGACGGGCAGCCGGAGCCAGCCTACGAGAAGGATGCCGAGCTGCATTTCCAACCGACGACGTGGCCGGGTGCGCGGCTGCCGCATGCCTGGCTGTTCAACGACAGCGGCAGGAAAGTATCGAGCCTCGATCTCACCGGTCATGGCGTCTTCACCCTGTTGACCGGGATCGGTGGCGACGGCTGGATTGCGGCGGCGAGGGCTTTGTCGAAGGAGTTCGGCCTGCCGATCACGACTCACAAGATCGGCCCGCGGCAGGAATGGCAGGACCTGACGGGAGACTGGGCGCGCGCCCGTGAAATCCGCGATGCCGGCGTTCTGCTCGTGCGTCCGGACCATCATGTCGGCTGGCGTTCGCATGCCGCAGTCGCCGATCCGGAAAACGAGCTGCGTCGTGTGTTGACAGCAATTCTGGATCGGTGAGGCGACAATGAGCATTGAAGAAAAAGGCTATTTCACTGAGGAAAACTCTGTCGAGGTCGTCACCGGCCGCAACACCAATGCACTCGATGCGCGGCTGAAGCAGGTGATGGAGGTGGTGACCCGCAAGCTGCATGAGGCGGTGAAAGAACTGGAGCCGACCCAGGATGAATGGATGGAAGCGATCCTCTTTCTCACCCGCACTGGTCACACCTGCACCGACTGGCGGCAGGAATTCATTCTGCTGTCAGACGTACTCGGCGTATCGATGTTGGTCGACGCAATCAACAACCGTAAACCATCGGGCGCCTCCGAAAGCACGGTTCTCGGCCCCTTCCATGTCGCGGATGCGCCGGAGCTGCCGATGGGCGCCAATATCTGCCTCGACCAGAAGGGTGAGGATATGGTGATCAGCGGCCGTATCCTCGATACTGAAAGCCGCCCGATCGAAAACGCGGTGCTCGACGTCTGGCAGGCGAATGACGAAGGGTTCTATGACGTCCAGCAGAAGGGCATCCAGCCCGATTTCAATTTGCGCGGCGTATTCCGCACCGGCAAGGACGGACGCTATTGGTTCCGCGCGGTGAAGCCGAAATACTATCCGATCCCAAATGATGGACCCGTTGGGCAATTGCTCGGTGCGCTCGGCCGTCACCCCTACCGGCCTGCGCATCTGCACTATATTATCAAGGCAGACGGGTTTGAGACGCTGACGACCCATATTTTCGATCCCGATGATCGCTACATCCATTCCGATGCGGTATTCGGCGTCAAGGAGAGTTTGCTGGCCGAATTCAAGCTGATGGACGATCCCACAAGGGCAAGGGAGCTCGGATTCGCAGGATCGTTCTGGCAGGTCGAGCACGATTTCGTGCTGGCGCCGGAACGCAAGCGAAAATAGTCCAGCCTCCGAGATTTCGCGGCGCCGCACGCGCAGACGAGTTCACCGCAATGTTTGGGGAGGGCTGAACCGCTTCGGCAACCGGCGCATGCAATTGGTCGGCGCCATTCTGGTCGCCGGCACCGATCCAACTGCAGACCCTCAATCACGCTTTGCCGCATCCCTCCAGGCGCGCTCGAACGGTAGGCGCCAGGCGTGCGGGGCAATGAGTTGGTGGATCGACTTCGGCCCCCAGCCGCCCTGGTCGTAGAGGCGTACGGGCGGCGGGTTATCGAGGAGAGATTGGGAAACCTCCCAGAGCCGCTCAATACCCTCGGCCGTAGTGAACAGCGTGTGGTCGCCGCGCATGGCGTCGAGGATCAGACGCTCATAGGCCTCCAGAACTTCGCCAATCAGGCCGGTTTCGCTCATGGCGAATTGCAGCGAGAGCTTGTCGAGCCGGAAGCCCGGTCCAGGGCGCTTGCCATAAAAGGAAAGCGAGACCTTGGAGGCATCGGCAAGATCGAAGGTAAGGTGGTCAGGGCCCTGCGCCCCCACGCCAGAGCCCGCAGGGAACATCGATTTCGGGGGCTCGCGGAATGCGATGGAAATAATACGCTGCCCCTCGGCCATGCGCTTGCCGGTACGCAGGTAGAAGGGCACGCCAGCCCAGCGCCAGTTGTCGATGGCGCATTTTAAGGCGATGAAGGTGTCAGTGTCGCTTTCGGGATCGACGCCAGGCTCCTTACGGTAGCCGATGTATTGACCGCGCACCACGTCGCGCGGCTCAATCGGCAACATGGAGCGGAACACCTTGTTCTTCTCTTCCGAGATCGGCGCAGGCTCAAGGGCAGTGGGCGGCTCCATCGCCATGAAGGCGAGGATTTGGAAAAGGTGGGTCACCACCATGTCACGATAGGCGCCGGTGGTCTCGTAAAAGGCGGCGCGGGTGGAAAGGCCGAGCGTCTCCGGAACGTCGATCTGCACATGGTCGATGAAGTTGCGGTTCCATATTGGTTCGAACAGGCCATTGGCGAATCGGAAGGCCAGGATGTTTTGCGCCGGCTCCTTGCCAAGGAAATGGTCAATGCGGAATATCTGCTTTTCGTCGAACACCTCGTGCAGCTTCTTGTTCAGTTCAACGGCACTGGCAAGGTCCGTGCCGAAGGGCTTTTCCATGATGATACGGGAGCGATCAGTCAGCTCAGCCTGGGCGAGGAGTTGCACGGCCAGAAGGGCGGCGCTTGGTGGCACGGATAAATAATGCACGCGCCGCGTCTCGGCGCCCAGTGCTTTCTCGGCTCTATCGACCGCTTCCTTGAGAGCATTGGCGCCGGCAGCGAGCGGAACATAGTCGAGCGATGCGGCAAACGCTTCCCATTCGGACGGTGAGAACTTGCGAGTCAAGAATTTGTCCAGTGAGTCACGGGCGATGGTGCGGAAGGCATCGGCATCGATGTCGTCGAGCGAGACGCCGATAATGCGACATCCTGGGATGAAGCCCGCATTGGTGAGGTGGAACAGCCCGGTCAGTAGTTTGCGCCTTGAGAGATCGCCCGTCGCGCCGACGAGCACAACGACCTGTGGGTAGCCGGGGCCAACCCGAGTTGAATTCTTGCGCAAAACACTCATCCTCAAGCCTTCCGTTGTCGCTTGGGGATGGAGGTCGACCCCAGCTCCGCGCTGCCGCGAAGCGGCTATCTTCGTGCGTGATGCCATGACGTTGAAGCTCATCCCTCTAAGGTTAAATAGAGGCATGGATCGTGTAGCGGAGCAAGGGGGCTGAACCCCTCTGGCGCCTTGCAGCGGTTCAGGGCATCCTATGATGGCTGAAAGTTGTGTCTATGGCAGTTGGAGGAATGCCGATGCGTTGCTTTACCGTACTTGGACCCTCGCAGACTGGAAAATCGACGGTCGTCGAAAAGCTCGGCTCGTTGGAGGGAACGCCGAGAAAATCCAGCTCCCCTTATGGACTGAACCTCACGGAATTCACCTTTGGAAATGAGGCGTGGTGCGCGCTCGATGCGCCGGGACCGAACGAAGCCTTGGCGCATGTGCAGCACGCGCTTCTTGCCAGCGACGCCTGCATTCTGTGTGTTTCTCCGGCTCCCGAAGAGGCCGTGCTCGCCGCGCCCTATCTGCGGATAATCGAAGCCTCGGGGACGCCTTGCATCCTCTTCGTCAACCGGATGGACGAACCGAGAGGGCGGCTGAGGGACGTAATCGCCGCGCTTCAAGACTACGCCAACCACACGCTTTTGCTTCGCCAGATCCCGATCCGCGAGGGAGACAGGATCATCGGCAGTTGCGATCTGATTTCGGAACGGGCGTGGCGCTACCGGGAAGGCCAGACTTCGGCGCTGATCGCAATCCCCGAAAGTGCTGCCGAGCGCGAGCACGAAGCGCGCAGCGAGCTTTTGGAACACCTGTCCGAATTCGATGACTGGCTTCTTGAGGAACTGATCGAAGATCGCGAGCCGCCCAGCGACGCGCTCTATGCCATTTCATCGCGGGTTCTGAGCGAAAACAGGATTATTCCGGTCCTGATCGGCGCCGCAAGTCACGGCAACGGCATGATGAGGCTGATGAAAGCGCTGCGCCACGAGGCGCCGCAGGTCACGGCTCTTCGACAGCGCCTGGCTCGTGCGGGCAATGTCGATGAAAACAAGCTGACCGCCGTGAGCTTCCATGCCTATCATCGCCAGAATATCGGCAAGACTGTGCTGGTGCGTGCGTTTGGCGAGGGACTGCGGCAAGGCGCATCACTCGGCGGCTCCGGCCTCGGCGCCGTGCAGGATCCCGCAAACGGACGGTCCAGCTCGGCGATCACGCCTGCACCGGGGGATGTCTTCGCAACAGTCAAGTCCGACCACTTGCCCGTCCCGTCGCTGTTGACATCAAACGCGGCGGTCGCCCCGCCCGAATGGACCCAGCCACCGACGCCGATGCTTGAAAGGATCCTGGTCCCGGGCAGCGAACGCGATGAAAACAAACTCTCCGAAACGCTGGCAAAACTTGCCGAGACGGATCGCGGTCTTGTCGTTCTGCAGGAGGAAGGCACCGGCGCCCAGCTCGTCCGCGCCCAGGGCCCGGTACATCTGCGCGATCTCTGCCGAACCCTGTCCGACGTCTTCCACATCGAGGTAACAGATCGAACGCCCCGCCCGATCTATCGTGAAACCATCGCGAAACCGTCCGAGGTTCACTACCGGCATCGCAAACAGACCGGCGGCGCCGGGCAATTCGCGGATGTGAAGCTCAGCATTCGCCCCAACGAGCGTGGCCGGGGCTTCACCTTCAGCGAAACCGTCAAGGGTGGCGTCGTTCCGCGCAACTACATCCCTGCCGTCGAAGCAGGCGCGCGCGACGCGATGGAGAAAGGGCCGCTCGGCTTCCAGGTCATCGATGTCGGCGTAACGCTGTTCGATGGTCAGCACCATGCTGTCGACAGTTCGGAACACGCCTTCAGGACTGCTTCGAAAATGGGAGTGCGACAGGCGCTTTCCGAAGGCTCGGCCGTTTTAATGCAACCGGTCTTCCGCAGCGAAATTCACATTCCGTCGATCTATTCCGGCAGCCTCGTCCAGATCGTCTCCGCGCTCAAGGGTCAGGTTCTCGGCTTCGACCGGAATGAAAACGCCAAGGGATGGGACATCTTCCGGGCACTTGTTCCGGGCGGCGCACTTGACGATCTGGCGCGGGCGCTGCGCTCGGCGACGCAGGGCATTGGTTACTTTTCCAAGACCTTCGATCACTTCGAGGAGCTATACGGCAAGGAAGCGGACGCCATCGTGAGGGCACAGGAGGAAACGGGCGGCGCACACTGAAATCTTCCCGCCAATACCTCGACGGCCTTGGGGGGCAGTATGCGGCCGGGGGCGGCCAGTTCGCACTGGTTTCAGAATGCGCCTGAGCTCCGATCCTCGCTTTCGAGGATGGCGCGCCGCGGAACCATTGATTACCCTGCGAAACTTTATAAGCTGCCCTCATTACCGTGAGCGGCTTGAGGACGCTCCAAAAGAGCATTCATGAGGGGCATCCGATGATCCACGAATTGCGCATCTATACTTGTCTGCCGGAGAGGCTGCCGGCACTGCAACAGCGTTTCGAGACCGCGACGCTGGCGATCTGGGAACGGCTCGGCATCCGCTCACTCGGCTTCTGGACAACGATGATCGGTTCTTCCAGCAACGATCTGACCTACCTGCTCGAATGGCGGTCGCTGGCGGAGCGCGAGCAAAAATGGGCCGAGTTCATCGCCGATCCGGAGTGGAAGGAAGCGAAGGCGAAGAGCGAGGCGGATGGGCCGATCATCGCCAACATCACCAGTTCGCTGCTGCAGCCGACACGCTTCTACCGTGGTTTCTCCAACCCGTCGGAATAACGGTTACGGCAGCCGAGATCGCATGACCATGTCCGGCACCGTCATCAGGCGATACCGAGAGCCGCTATTCAAACACTTTAGAAGGGGGCTGTTTTTTGATGCCGGCCGCGGCGATCAGCCAGAACAATCCCCCCGCGGCAATTCCGAATACAGCTATTTCTGTGAGCAATTCGATTGCTTCCAGCAATCCCCACCACGTCATCAGTCCGTGTTGGTAGGTCATGTGATCATTCGTGTAGGCCTCGTCGGGGCCGAAAAATATAGCTAGGCAAAACCACGGGAAGGTCGCAATGGAGGCCCCGACCATCGCACAATTTGCAAGAGATGCCCGTACTCGTCCCCTGAGGTAGAGGATCAATGGTATCCCCAATGCAACGGTTGGCGGATACGCACCGAAGAACGCGACGACTGCAGTCGTTTGGACAACGCGCTCCATAACATCCGGCAGGCCCTGATAGGCTGGTGCGTAAACCGCATATGCGAAGGATGCCACCAAAGGCACTACGATTAGTGCAACTGCAATTCTCCGCCAGGGTGGAGATGCGAATGTTGTTGCCGCCATGTGCACCTTGCCCAAACAGTCTACGCGACAGAATTGCACGCGCAGGTGCGTATGACAACGGCCCGGCTCCCGCAGCTTTCTATGCGCTTTTCTCCTAAGCTACCTTGTCCCACCAATGTGACACTCGGATTGGAGGTTTCGCTGCTATTTTGATAGATGGAAACCTCTCGGCTGAAAGCCGCGACTTAGGAGCGCCTCTTGAGCAATTATCGTGTCTATCGGTTGCTGATCATACTTTGTATTTCTGCCTGGTGTTACCCCGCCAAAGCGGCGGCCTTACGCGCTGACAGCCAACCGCCGCTTCTCGTCAAGGAATATGAGCGATGGGTGGATAGCCTTGTAAGTGAAGCGAACGGCAATCCAGCTCTCCTCGCCAGTAAGCTGCAGGCATTTGGCTTTACTTGTACGCCCTCCGATGCCGTCTACCTCCGATGTGTTCGGTTCGGTTGCCAGAAGCTGGCAGGCATGTTTTGGCGAGGAGCTTTGCTGCAGTGGTCCGTCAACGAATTCCAAGGGAAGTTTGATAGAGTCGCATTCAGCTATAGCTGGGCGAAGGGTTGCTATCCACCGGAACGTGTCGAGCAAGAGCAGAAGCGCTTCGTTTTACAATAGTTGCCACGAGGCGGACGTCCTTGATGAAAGCAACGGCGTTGCGACGCCATCAGGTTCATCGCCTGGGAGAGGACGGAGAAGAATACTTCCGGTGCACGAACTGGACGAAGATGGCGATGTTGATGGGGAAGCTTGATTGAGCGAAGATCGAATTCAGCTATGGATTGCCCTCTGCATTGTCGGCCCCTTTTGCGCCTACTACTGGTATTGGTTCATCAGATCGATCATCTTCTACAGTAGAAACGGCTTCAATTTCACCGAAGATTTCGGGCCCGAGGCCCACTGGGCCGATCGCGGAGGTGATGATGATTGCGTGTTGATGAAGCCAAAAGAGAAGTTCTTTATCGCCGGACCTTCTTTCGTGGTAGTGACCTCTGTCATGTTGATTTTCATAGTTTTTGGCCTGGCGGGAACTATTTAGCCTTGCCCTTTCAAGTCAAAAACGGCCGCGTTATCCTGCACCTCGCGCAGGCCCTTAATGATCTGCCGGTGAATGAGCTGCACGAAGATGGCGATGTTGATGGCACCGCGTGATCTGCGGTTTCTTCGCGAGCGCGATTTCCTGCAGGTTAACGGCATACTGCCACTAATGCTGCACGTCCAATCCCTCGTCCCTGATTTCGCGCCAGACGAAAAACATCAACAAGGGATTCTTGCGCACAAATTCTCTATTGGCTTCATCCTTGCGTATCTCCGGCCACGACCGGGAATATAAATAACTCAACGGGCCTGGCAAGAATAGTATCGCAAGAAGTGCCCAAAGGATATTGTATATGTATCTCGCGAATCCATTTACATGTTCCACGCCACCGCTGAAAATACTTAGGGCATAGGCACCACATAAACATAGGATGAAAGCTACTAGACAATTAATACACAGGCGCTTCGTCACCCTAGCCTCCAAAGAATTCAGTGCTCAGCATGAATGTCAAAGAAAGTGCGCCATCTCGCAGACTTGCTGGCAGCCTATCACCATCAATCGCCATCTCCTATAACTCAAAAATTGCCGCACTATCAGCAGCGTCCCGCAATCCCTTGTATGACGGGTGGCGCAGCTTTCCATCATGTGTCCATGCTCGATGGTCGATTTCGGCGACGAGTGTTGGCTTGATCCAAACCAGGTTGCGGCGACGGCCGGTAGACTTCACAGCAGGCGCTGACGCCTTACGCTTGTCCATCGCAGCGCGGAGCTCCAGCGCGTCGTTTGCCCTGGAGCCAGTTCCGACCGATCCGACGTAGACCAGCTGGCCCTCTTTTCGCGCAGCAAGCAGCAGCGCCCCGATATTCCCGAATGCCGAGCTGGACTTCTGATAGCCAATGATAGCAAAAAGGCGGCGTTTGTCATACCGCAAGTTGAACAGCCATATCTTAAAATGCAATTGACCCATATTGAGTATTGACACTTCATAAGTCGCGGCGAGGAAAACATTTCTGCTGCCTTGACCTGCTGAGGGAGGGTTATATCTAAATAAGTAGTCTCTCCATGGAATGCCGAATGTGTAGTCGCGTTTACATCAAAGAATCGCTTCACGAGCTCGCGCGTAGTTTCTCTTTCGCCGGATACGGGGAGCTTGACGGCTTGGTTGACCGCATCCCTCGATACAACGGCTCACCAGGCCAAGTCTATCCGATCATCATCCAAGAAGCAGCGCCGGAAACCGGTATCGTTGCCCCGGTCTTTGCAATAGCAAAGTGGGGACTGGCGCCGGCATCTAGAACGCCTAGCGACCGGCGTCGCCCATTGGTCGATGTTCGCTGCGAAAAGATTGCCGCACACAGACTCGCCGGGCCTGCCTACCGGTCTCGGCGCTGCTTGATTCCAGTCAACGGTTTCTTTGAGTGGAAGTTGATCTCCGCTCACAGCCGAGACAAGCAACCCTATGCTATCGCGATGAAGACGGACGTTCTGTTTGCTCTCGCAGGCATTTGGGAGCTCTGGCGCCACCCAGCCGGCATCGATATCCGCACCTTCGCCGTGGTCACCTGCGCGCCGAATGAGATGATGACGACAATCAGTGAACGAATGCCGGTCATTCTCCGTCGGCAAGACTATGAGCGCTGGCTATCTCCTGATCCAAATCCATCCGACCTGATGAAGCCATACTCGGCCGACCTTTTGACCATGTGGCCGATCGGCACGGGCGTTGACAATCTGAAGAATACCGGCCCCGAGATCATCAGCCCGGTTAATCTTGGTCCGCAGCGTCGTCAGCTTCGCTGAGAGGCGGAACCGCCCTCCACACTGCCACGACATCAGCCGCCCTCGAAAAGAAGTAGAGGATTATTGACTCCTTCGCTCGCGTGAACATAATGAGAACATCGGCGTGCGGCCGCCAATCTGAAAACTAAAGTATGGAGCACGGGATGCGCGAGCAGCCGATTGGCGAAGCCATGGTTGATGATGAGATTGCCGAGGTGCTTGCCCATCACAAAGGCGATGTGCAAGCGGCGATAGGAACGCTCCTGGCAGACATCCGTCACCTTCGCTGGCAGCTAGTGCTGACCGAAGGCGCTATGGGCCGAGGGATCACGCGTGGGTGGCGGCCGAGATACGACCGAGACTGACCATGCCGGAAATCAACTATTCCAAGAAGTTGCGCGGGTGGACCCTGCGCGACGCGGCTGATGCTAACCAATTGCTCGAGGTAACGTGCCAGCTGTGTCGAAGGACTTACCGGTTTTTTCCGCGAGATCTGTTGAAGCTGACGAAGGACGTGAGCCTCGATCGCTTGGCCGGCCGGTTCCGGTGTCAGCTCTGCGACCGAAGGGAATACATGAATCTGAAGGTCGTTCAGATTTGGGGGGCGGAAATCGGCAAGCTTCCAGTGCGCCGACTGGTCAAGGTGACGTCGGTCAAAAAACCAATCTGGGAAGACGGAGTTTTGTAGGATGGCATCGCGCCGAGATAACCCTAGCGCCCGCTGGCGCCTAAAAACTGATCTTCCTCATCATGTCATACTCTGGTGGGGCAACTATCACTCCGGCGAACACCCCTATTCCGTTCACGATCGGGGGTACGGTCATCACCTCCGCGCTCGCACTGGACAGCAGATCGAAGAGCTATAGGGCGTCGATCGAGTGGGATAGCTATCTTGTCTTTTGCTTCAGCAGCCGCGAAGCTGCAGAGCAATTCAGGGATCGCTGGGACGGCCAGTTTATCGATACGGACGAAGTGGCCCGCAATGGGGCCTGGACGCCGAAGGAGGGAGATGTGTGCAACCTATACCGGATGGATGCGAAGGATTGGGTCAATAAGTGGGCTAAAGACGTCGAGAGTCTGGTCAATTTGATGCCGGCCTACCAGATGAACCCGGACCAATTGGGCCCGATCGTCCGCAACACAGCAGATGGCCGCAAGCAGCTTGTCCATGCGAGATGGGGTCTTCCTTCGCCATTCTTCGTGATCAAACAGGCAGCTGAGGCCCGGGCAGAGAAATTGCGCCAAAAAGCCAAGCCCGTCGACATGGACATGCTCATCCGGATGGAGCCGGATAAGGGCGTCACCAACGTCCGCAACCTCAATGTTTCGCACTGGAAGAAATGGTTCGGCGTCCAGAGCCGTTGCATAGTGCCGGTGACCAGTTTTGCCGAACCCGATCCCGCCAGCAAACAGGACGGTGGAAGCACGCCGAACGCGTGGTTCGCCCGTGACGACAGTAGGCCGTTGATGTTCTTCGCTGGGATCCACGTTCCGCAATGGCAAAGCGTTCGGAAAGTCAAGGATGGTCTTACGAGCGACGACCTCTACGGCTTCTTGACCACCGACCCCAACGACGTCGTCAAACCGATCCATGGAAAGGCGATGCCGGTCTTGCTGCTGACGCAAGAAGAAGTCGACGTGTGGATGCGCGCCCCTTGGGAAGAGGCGAAGGCGCTCGCCCGCCCGCTGCCGAACGATGCAATCAGGGTGATATCGCGCGAGGCCTATGGCTCCACCATCATCAGTAACGCCGGGGAGCCGGTGCAAACGAGTTTGCTGTAATCACCGTGAGTGGACAAGGGCATAAAGGCATCATCGGCGCCGGGCGCTAACCTGATTATCGAGCACTATTGCTGTGTCGCCGGCTGCGCGGAGTGGTCTTAATGGGATGATGACATAACTATACATCATAGATCATTCCAAACCAAAGAAATTGGCTGGCTTCTCAATGCTGAACGGTCTCGACACCTTCGTGATGAAGCTGATGGGTCAATATTCATCCAAGTCGATCATAGCGAATAAGTTCATTATTCATTTTCTTGACTTGAACACTGTAAAATTTCTGACTTTATTTATATTATTGTGGTTTCTATGGTTTTTTCGAAATAAGTGGAAGCCGGTTGTTGTCGAATGCATCATCGACATGTTCTTCGGAATTGGCATATCGCGATTTATACAACTGTTCCTGCCAGAGCGTCTCAGGCCGCTGCATTCAGGCAATCCCGACTTCGTGCTGCCTTTGGGCGTTGATCCGAAAGCGCTTGAGCATTGGAGTTCCTTCCCCAGTGACCATGCCGCGCTGACCTTCGCGGTATCGACAACAATGTGGCGTGCATCCCGACCGCTTGGTGCGGCCTGCTTCATCTGGTCGACGTTCGTGATTTGCCTGCCGCGCATCTATGCTGGCTATCATTATGCGACCGACATCCTGGGTGGCGCTTTTGTAGGCGTGTGCACAGCCCTTCTGGTTGCACGCCCTCTTCAGAAGCTATTGATGCCGTCTGTGCTAACGGCTGAGGAGCGCTTTCCAGGTCTGTTCTTCTCTGGTTTCTTTGTCATATCCTATGAATTTGTGACGCAGTTCGACGAGCTGCGGCTCGTCGGAAGGGCCATTCAACACCTCATCTCGTGATTGCGAGATCGACGAGCTCGGATAAACAGCACATCCTTCCACTGCAGGCCGTTCCGGATCACACAGACGACTTGAGCGGCCGGCTGGCGAAAATCGAAACCGTAGCAAGCGGAGATTGGCCTAATCAGAAGGCCGAAGCTGAGTTTAACTATCTCCAACGCTGTAACGGAACCTAGCCGGTCCTCGTTCGTTGAGGCAACAGGAAAGCACGGGTGTTCCTCCTGTGCGATCCGTGTTGTCAAGACTTGCCCGTTTCGGCGGGGCTTTTTTTGTCCGGCATCGTACCGGAACCGCACTATGTCCGATCACCCCGCCGCTGTTCAGGAAGCGATCGACAAGCTGATCGATCTTGACGAGACTGCTCGAGCCCACTTCCAAGACAATTCGAAAGAAATCGCCGAGTGATGGTCAGCGGTGTTTACCTCCCATATTGACCAAGCGGTGGGCCGTTCCGAAAGCTACCGCTGCGGCTTTGATGGCAGGAATGCGCCAAACGCGGACTTTGATACCGGAGACCGCGAAGGTTACGATCCGACTCGTTGCTGCCGTTGCGGTCCGGTACGATGAACGGCGGGTTTGAGCTCATACGATCCAGACGGCAACGGCACGTATGGAAAAACAGCAAGGTGGCAAAGAAATGCCTCCAACCCTGATCTAAAGGGTTGGAGGCTTCTGGCGCTACGGTAAGGCGAAGCGAACCAAAGTGGAACCACTAAGCTGCTTGGACGGACCCTCGGCCGACGAGGCTGATGTCATCAGGATTTATCAGATCAGAACCCGTCCACCCGGAGAGGTCGTACTCGCTCATGCAGGCCTTCACCAAGGACTGCATGGACGCGAGATCGCCGGTGGCTGTCGCCGCTCCCAAGGTCTCGATCCGAAGGTTTTCATAGTTACCGGCATAGTTGCGCTCATAGAGCTCGTGGCGACCGCCGAACTCGGTGCCGATGGCATCCCACAGAAGTTTTAGGAGCTTGACCCGGTCCAGCGCGGCATAGCCGTTCGAGCCACGTACGAAGCGGTCGAGATAAGGACGGATTGCCTCACTTTCGAAATCGGCAGCACTCGACGGCAGATAGATGAGGCCGCTGGCAACGTGACGCTCGATCAACTCCCTGATCCGCGGGTAGGCCATCGGCGCCAACACGCGGTAGGCAAGGCCGGCATTGAGGTTCGGAAGGTTGTAGCCTTCCGTTCCCTGCCAGGGAACCGGCGACTTCACCATCGCATCGCCGAGTGCATGAAACGTGTTGCGCCAAGCGATGACCTCGCCGACGCCGGCCTGGACGCCGCGAAAATCCTTCGAGCCCGTTGCCTCGACAGCCATCGAGAAGAGACCGGCGATGAAGTCGAGTTTCACCGACAGGCGCGTAAGGCCGTGCAGCGTAAAGCGTGGGACGAAGCCCGATGCTGGGAAGAACTGATTGATCTTGTCGACGTCTCCGTAGATGAAGACGTTCTCCCAAGGCACCAATACCTTGTCGAAGACGAGAATGGAGTCGTTCTCGTCGAGGCGGCTGGAAAGCGGGTAGTCAAACGGGGATCCGGTCGCGGCCGCGTTGAACTCGTACGACGAGCGGGCAATGAGCTTGATGCCAGGCGAGTCCATTGGCGCGGTAAAGATTAGCGCAAAGGACTTGTCCTTGATTGGAATGCCGTAGTGGGCGATGAAATTGTAATGCGTCAGCGCCGAGCCCGTCGCGACGACCTTGGCTCCCGAGACAATGAGCCCCTTGTCCGTTTCCTTCTCCACATGCATGAAGACGTCGCGCACCTCCTCGATCGAGCGGTCACGGTCGATCGGCGGATTGACGATGGCGTGATTCCAATAATCGAGACGCTCTTGCGTGCGGGAATACCAGGTGCGCGCATTCTGGGCGTATTCGCCGTAGAAGTCGGAATTCGCACCCAGCGTTCCGAGGAACGAGGCCTTGTAATCAGGGGACCGGCCCATCCAGCCGTAGGAGACCTTCTGCAGCTCGGCAATAGCGTCTCGTGACTTGATGAGGTCTTCGCTCGTTTTGGAGCCGAGAAAGAAGGGATGCGTCAACTTGCCCGACCCCGTGTCGGTCAGCACGCCGATTTCCTTCTTCTTTTCGTGGAAGCGATCGTACCAGCGCGCCACCATGCGCGCGGAATTCCGAAATGCCGGATGCTCGGTGACGTTCTTGACGCGCTCACCATAGATGTAGATCTCGCGGCCGTCCTGAATGCTCTCCAGGAACTCCGAACCGGTGTAGGCGTCGGTCGAGTTTGCGTTCTCCTCGGACGCGATAGCCAGATTGTGCATGTCGTTCACTCCTCCATTTTGGCCGGGTGGGCTGCGTGCCGGTGCGGCGCTTTGATCCGAAAGGGCACTCCTTCCCTTTCCGAGGGAGAGAACTATGCGCTTAAAGGGAGCGATTGATAGGTATCATGCGATACCGCTTCAGGCATCGCAGAGCATGCCGTCAGGCGCTAGATTTACTCATCGATGGCGCTGGAGAAGGCGCCACGGCTGGGAACATGGGAGGAGACCATGGATCATCACCCCCGCATTCATGTGCAGATTCAAGATGAGGCAGAATTGACGCTTTGCGGATCGGCCCTGACGATCGGAGCCTTCGACGGGGTTCATGGCGGCCATCAGGCGTTGATCCGGTCGGCTGTGCTAAATGCGCAAAGTCTCGGCGTTCCCTCTGTCGTCTACACATTCGATCCGCCTCCCAAGGCCGTGCTGTGCGGTGCCCGCCCCCTCACTTCGATCGATGAGAAAATCGAGCGGATAAGCGCCCTCGGCCCCGATCACATCGTCGTCGCCCGTTTCGACGCGTCCTATCGGGCCCGCACAGCAAATGATTTCATTCGCGAAATCGGTCGGCTTTCGCCGCAGGTCATTTGGCTCGGCTCGGATTTCCGCTTCGGTTCCTGCAAGAAGGGAAACCCGGCATTGCTAGCCAGCCACTTCGATACTCGCATCCTTCCGGCCATATGCTGCGAGTCTGGCGAGGTTGTATCGAGCACTCGGATTCGAGCCCTTAGGGCCGCAGGACGCTTCCTCGAGGCGGAACGACTGGAAGGATGGTCGGAGCTTCCGCCGTTTCGAGTATCCAATGACAACGGAGGGCACCATGCGACTGCTTGATCCCCGCACGTTTCGCGACGCCTGTGGTGTCTTCGCGACCGGCGTGAACATCATCACGACCCATTGCGACGGCCACGATCACGGCATGACCGCGAACGCGTTCATGTCGATTTCTCTCGATCCGCCACTGATTGCCATCTCAATTGCAGAGAAGGCGCGAATGCTCGAGAAGATCCAGAAATCGGGGCGTTTCGCCGTCAGCGTTCTTGCTTGCGGCATGGACGCTGTTGCCTGGCACTTCGCAGGCAAGCCAAACGCTGATCTACACGATCTGTTCGACACTCTCGATGGCCTTCCGGTGATCCGCGGCGCGCTTGTCACGTTCTCAGCCATCGTCCATGACGAAATCCTCGCCGGCGATCACACGATTTTCGTCGGCCGGGTTCAGGCGCTCGCGAGAAGCGACGGCGATGAACCGCTGCTTTTCTTCAAAGGCAAATTCGGCGCCATGGAAAATACGCGAACTACTGCGGCTTGCCTGCTGCAGGTCGAGACCGAGCTTATGTGGTGAGATGAACCGCATACTTACACGTTTGAGGAGGAGAAAATGCGAAACGTAACCCAGCAAAACATCTCGGATGTCGTAATCGCCGCGCTGTCTTCGGATATCCCGGCCCGCAACCGTGAGATTCTTGAAAGCCTGATCCGCCACATCCACGCCTTCTGTATCGAGGCGAAGATCACCCACGCGGAGCTGATTGAAGCCTGTCAATTCCTCGTCCGCGCCGGACACATCTCTGATGACGCTCGCAACGAGTTCATTCTGCTTTCCGATATCCTGGGTGTCGAAGTTCTGGTCGACATGCTCGACCACGCCGTGACCGATGGTGAGAGCGAATCTACTGTCCTCGGGCTGTTCTATCGCGACAACCCGCCGGTTTTGCCGAAGGGTGCCTCGATTGTTCAGAAGAGCTTCGAAGGCTCTGAGACCGTACGTGTCCGCGGAACCGTGCGCGATACGGCCGGACGTCCCGTTGAGGGCGTGACGGTCGACGTTTGGGAGGACGCGCCGAACGGTCTCTATGAACAGCAGGATCCGGATCAGCCCGATTACAATCTTCGCGGCCGCTTCCTGACCGACGAAAAAGGCAAATACGAATTCGTCGGTATTCGGCCGGTTCCCTATCCGATCCCCTACGACGGCGCAGCCGGCGAACTGCTGAACTATATGGGCCACCACCCGTGGCGCCCTGGCCATATCCACTTCATGCTCAAGAAAGATGGCTATCAAAGCCTTGTGTCGCAGATCTATGACGCGGACACCGAGTATCTCGACAACGACGCCGTCTTCGCCGTTAAGGAAAGCCTCATCGGCAAGATGGGCAAAGCCGGAGCTGGCGCGGACACGGACCTCGTCATGGAATTCGATTTCAAGCTCAAGCCGGCTACCGGCACCATGTCTGTCGCCGCCGAGTAATCACCGTAGCAGCATTCCAGCATCGATCCGCCGAGCGGCGTCTCTGCGGATCAGCTCGAAAGGCAATAGGAACATGCCCCCCGCCATCGCTGAACCATCCCCAACGCCTGACCAATCCGCGGCCGGTATGCGGGACATGCGGCTTCGGTCCATCGTAGCGACCATCCTCGAGGCTCCCACCATTCGCCGGCACAAGCTTTCGAACACGGAGATCGCCCACCAGGGATTTGTTCTCGTGCGGGTTCTGCTTGAGAACGGTGTCACGGGCATCGGCGAGGCCTCTACGCTCGGTGGGCCGCGTTGGGCCGAGGAGAGTGTGGAGTCAATACAGGCGGTCATCGAGAAATATCTCGCCCCCGCCCTAGCAGATCAGAATGCGATGATGTTCGAGGCCAATGCCGTGCGCATGTCAAAGGCGGCCACGCGCAATTTCGCTGCCAAGGCGGCGGTTGAGTCGGCACTTTTTGATGCCGTCGGCCGCACGCTCGACCTGCCCGCCAGTGCGTTGCTCGGCGGGCAGGTCCGCGACAGAATCGGCGTGATCTGGGCGCTTGCCTCCGGCGATTCCGGACAGGAACTCGAGGAGGCACGCGAGAAGCTACGCCTGCGTCAGCACAAGGACTTCAAGATCAAACTCGGCTTCAACACGCCGGATGCCGACGTCAGGCGCCTGCAACACTTGCGCGCCGGCCTGGGCGACGACGTGCGGCTGATCGTCGATGTCAATCAAGCGTGGACGGAAGCACTATGCCTCAGGCTCTTTCCCGCGCTCGAGGAACTCGGCGTGGCCCTGATCGAGCAACCGGTTCCGGCGTCCCAACGTGACGCCATGGCACGTGTCGCTTCGCGGACCCGTATCCCGCTTCTCATCGACGAGGCGGCCTTCACCAACACGGAACTGGCGAGTGTCGCCTCGCAGGCCTGCGGAAGCGTTTATTCTCTCAAGCTGGTCAAAAGCGGTGGGCTTCTTGAGCTCAAGCGAGCGGCCGGCATCGCGCAGGCATTCGGTATCGAGCTTTATGGCGGATGCCTGCTTGAAAGCAGCATTGGCGCAGCAGCGCACATGGCTGTGTTTTCGACGCTCCCCAAGCTCGAATGGGGAAGCGAGCACTTCGGCCCCCGTATTCTCGTGGACGATCTGGTCGCGGCGCCGCTGGTCTTCGAGGAGTTCGAGATCCATGTACCGAGCGGCCCAGGCCTCGGCATGATCCTCGACGAAGATAAGGTGCGCTTCATGGCCCGGAAGGCAGGAAGCCAATGACACCGGAAATGCCGTACGCACTCCATCGGTTCAAACTCGAAGACATGGCGGAGAGGCTCAACGCCACCCCTCATCTCCTGCGCCTCGGGCGCCTGTTCAATGAGACCGTGCTGCTCGAAATAGACCGGGATGAATTCTACCTCACCTTCGAGAAGGGCCGCGTGGTTGAGATCAAGGAAGGTCCGAGCAAGAAACTACCGTGGCGCTTCGCGCTCAGGGTCAAAGGTGAGGCGCTGGACAAATTCTGGCACCCGCTGCCAGAGCCTGGGTACCATGACATCTTCGGCCTCGTGAAATATGGGCACGGCCGCATCGACGGAGACATTCTGACTCTCGTGAAGAACCTACGCTATTTCAAGGAATTCATGGCACTGGGTCGACGGGAGGAACGCCCATGACATCGTCGATCGAACTGATCACCGGCCGGTATATCCGCCTGACCGTCGAGGGCACACCGTTGCGGGTCTACTTCGAGGAAGCCGGCCAAGGCCGTCCGGTGGTCTGCCTGCATACGGCCGGGGCCGATACACGCCAATGGCGTTTCATTCTCAACGACGAGGGTTTCACCAAGTCGCACCGCTTCCTGGCATTCGACATGCCCTGGCACGGCAAGTCTTTGCCGCCGGAAGGATTCGAGACTGCGGAATACCTGCTGACCACCGGAACCTACATTCAAACAGTGCTCTCGTTTTGCAGTGCGCTGGGGCTGGAGAAGCCACTGCTCGCGGGGTGCTCAATGGGCGGCCGGATCGCTCTGCAACTGGCAGCACTGCATCCCGATCGCTTTGCCGGCTTCGTCGCCATCGAGGCGTCCGATTTCCAGCCGGCGTGGTACGACATTGATTGGTTTCATCGTCCCGACGCCCACGGCGGCGAGATGGGCGCCGCCCTCGTGTCCGCCAATATTGCCCCTCAGGCGCCCCCCCTCGAGCGCTGGAACACCCAGTGGATGTTCATGCAATCGGGGCCGGGCGTGTTCCGCGGCGATCTCAGTTTCTACACGAAGGACGACAGCCTCACTGGCAGGCTGGGAACGATCGACACGAAACAGACGCCGGTGCATATCATGTGCGGCGAATACGACCTCACCTGCACACCCGAGGACGCCCGGCGGACGGCGGAGGCCATTGAGGGCGCCACCCTTGCCATCATGAAGGATCTTGGGCATTTTCCGATGAGCGAGAACCCCGCCGCCTTCCGGCCCTATTTTCAGGAGGCGCTGGAGCTTACGAGACACTCCCATGCGGAGCTGACTCATGCCTGACGGACGATGATGGACTTCAAACGGCTGAGCTATTTTCTGGCGGTAGCGGAAGAGCTGCATTTCGGAAGGGCGTCCGCGCGGCTCGGCATTGCCCAACCTCCGCTCAGTCGCCAGATAGCTCAATTCGAAAAGGAGATCGGCGCGATCCTGTTCGATCGCAGCCGCAGCCAGATCAGGCTCACCCAAGCCGGCGAACTGCTTCAGGAACGGGCAAGAGAAATATTGGAGCGCGTTGACCAGACGGAGCGCGAGGTGAGGCGCATCGGCGAGGGGGTTGCAGGGCGTCTCCGGATCGCCTTCGTCGGCACTGCGACGTTCGGCGTCCTCCCCAACATCATCAAGGCATTTCGACTCGCCCATCCGGATATCGAGCTGGCTCTCTCTGCCATGAACAACGCCGAGCTGCAGCGCGCACTGATCCAACGGGAGATCGATATTGCTGTCGCGCGTCCCGCGATCGAGGATCCGGAGCTGAAATCCGAGACGTTGATCGAGGAGCCGCTGGTCCTTGCGCTACCAGACGTATACGCCAATGTTCCAGATCCATTGAAACTCGGGGAGCTGCGAGATACGCCGTTCGTGCTTTTCCCGCGCCGGCCGAGGCCGAGCTACGCGGACTACGTCCTCGACGTCTGCAAGCGGAACGGCTTCATCACTGCCTCACAGGTGATGGCTCAGGACTTCCTGACCGCTATCAGTCTCGTCTCGGTCGGCGTGGGTGTGTGCGTCGTCCCCCAGTCGGTCGCCCTCAATGAGCGGACCGGGGTCGTCTACCGGAATTTTGAAGGATTCAATCCGGGCACCAAACTCTCGCTAAACTATCGTCGCGACAACCGCTCGCCTCACCTGTTCGGGTTTCTGGCGCTCGCGCGGAAAGTTGCCCGCGTGTAATTCCGAGATCGCTGGTGTTTCGGTCGGCGCGACGATTGGATCTCCAGCGCCCAAACTTCCACAACAGAGTGCACTGAAGATCCGGACCTTGGCATTCTGACGTTCGTCGACCAAGAGGTAGGTGCGCTCCGCGATGAACTCCGCGAACGGTTTGACGTTCATGTGTGTTGATTCCCACCGAAAACACCCCCGACAGGCAACGAGCGACAGCCGGGCGAAAGCAGCCCCAGGCGCGTCAGTCACCGGCTCAGCTCCACTCTTTTTCTTTCATATGGGCAGGCTCGTGCAGATGGGCGGCTCCCGGGGACGGCTCGTCCATCCTCAAGGTTATTGAGACGATTTCAGCCTTGTGCCGCAGAGATGACGGACCGAACATTGCTTGGCGTGCCGCAAGCGCGCGGAGCCGGGCAGGGGCCGGAGCATGATCGGCGACGGCAGACAGGCGACGCCAGATAGCCGCGTATGCCGTCTCCACCGTCAGCCGCATGAAGGCATCGGCCGCCGGCGCGGGATCCGTGGCGGCGAGCATGTGCCCGCGCGCTTCCTGCCATACGGAAAGCTCGAAATCCGCACCGGAAGAGCGGACAAACTGCGCGAAGGCATCTGCGGCGCTCCCTCCGTTGTGGCGCAGCAGTCGCGTCGCCAGCGTAAGCGCATGGATACCGCTCGTGCCCTCGTAGATCGCCGCGATGCGGGCATCGCGCAGGATCTGCTCGACCCGGTATTCCCGCAGATAGCCGTATCCGCCTAGCACCTGGATCGCGAGATTGGCGGCGGCGACGCCGCCTTCGGTGCAGGCGAACTTGCAGACGGGCGTGAGGAAATCGACGAGTTCGGGCGCCTCCTGCAATTCCAGCTCGACCAGGGCGACATGGCAAAGCGCGCGTCCGGCAATGGCGATGGCCTCGGCCTCATCGAGCATCCGCCGCACATCCGGGTGGCTCGCGAGCGTCACCGGACCGGCCTCGCCGGCGATTTTCCCCTGCCGCCGGCCCCGGGCATATTCGGTTGCGATCCGCGCCGCGCGGGTGGCATGGGCAACCCCCTGCAGGGCAACGTCGAGGCGGGCGTGGTTCATCATCGTGAACATGGCCTTCAGCCCTTCATCCTCATTGCCGACAAGCTCGGCCGGTGCGCCATTGAACAGCATCTGGCAGGTCGGCGAGCCATGCAGGCCCATCTTCTCCTCGATCCGCGTCACCCGCACCGGCAGCCTCGCGCCGGCATCGTCATGGGAGGGAACGAGAAACAGGCTAAGCCCGCGTGTGCTGCCCGCGGCACCTTGCGTGCGGGCGAGCACGAGATGGAGGATACGCGGTGTCAGATCCTGATCGCCGCCGGAAATGAAGATCTTCTCGCCCGAGATGC
The DNA here is from genome assembly GCF_014193135.1 of Rhizobium sp. BK049. Taxonomy (NCBI): domain Bacteria; kingdom Pseudomonadati; phylum Pseudomonadota; class Alphaproteobacteria; order Hyphomicrobiales; family Rhizobiaceae; genus Rhizobium; species Rhizobium sp. BK049. The sequence goes on along the minus strand of NZ_JACHYV010000016.1, from coordinate 102,051 downwards.
GCCAGCCATCTGGTCCGTGTTCGCCACGGGTCCGGATGCCCGAGAGGTCGGAACCGGCGCCGGGTTCCGTCAGCGCCATGGTGGCCAGCCACTCGCCCGAGGCGAGACGCGGCAGCCAGCGCTCCTGCTGATCGGGTGTGCCATAATCGACAAGCGTTCGCGACGCGCCGGGAACGAGGCCGGCAATCATTTGCAGCGCATGGCTGGCCCCGGCGAAAATCTCCGTCACGGCCCCGAGAACCGGAGCCGGCATGCCCTGGCCGCCGGCCTCTTCCGGAATGGAAAGCCCTGGCCATCCCTGCTCGGCGAACGCGGCATAGGCCGCGACCAATCCTTCCGGCATATGCACCCGTCCATCCTCAAGCCGGCAACCGTCACGATCGGCGGCCTCATCCGCGGGCGCGACGACACCCTCGGCCAGTCGGGAAAACTGCCTGATAACCTCCTGCACGAGATCGTCGTCCCAGGCTGGAATTCGCCCGGCCCCGGCGACATGCCGCAGCGAAAAGAGGATGGTCTCGGCGGGTGCTTCGAAGGGGATCATGGGTTTTTCTTCTCTCATCGGCAGAAGGCAGGCCGAGCAGCCGCATGGCATTTTCCTTGAGGATCTTCGGGCGGACGGCGTCCCAGATCGGAAGGTCGGCAAATCCCTCGATCCAGCCTTCCGGTGTAATCATCGGCCGGTCGGAGCCGAAGAGCATTCGCTCCTTCAGCAGGGTGTTGGCGTATTGGACAAGGATCGGTGGCAAATAACGCGGTCGCCAGCCCGACAGGTCGATCCAGACATTGGGCTTATGCACGGCGACGGCGAGCGCCTCTTCCTGCCAGGGAAAATAGTGATGGGCCATGACGATCGGCATGTCGGGGAAATCGATGGCCACGTCGTCGAGATACATCGGATTGGAATATTTCAGCCGCATTCCGTTGCCGCCCCTCATGCCCGACCCAACGCCGGTCTGGCCGGTGTGGAAGAGCGCCGGAACGCCCGCCTCCGCAATCGCCTCGTAGAGCGGCCAGCACATCCGGTCATTGGATAGAAGCCCTGCATGGTCGGATGAAACTTGAAGCCCCGGATGCCGAAATCGGCGACGAGGCGCTGCGCCTTCCTTGCGCCCATGCGGCCGCGGGCCGGATCGATCGAGGCGAAGGGGATCAGGATATCGGGATGGCGGGAGGCCGCCTCCGCGACCTCCTCGTTGGCATAGCGCCGATAGCCGGTCTCGCGTTCGGCATCGACGGGAAAGTGCTGCCACGGCGCGCGGAAATACCGCGCCATGGCAGCCTGCAGATCGTCATAGCCGTCGTCGGCGTGGCAGCGGCAGGGCTCCTCGGCGTGGGTGTGAACACCGATGGCCCGAAGCGTCGATAGGTCGAGCATGCGGCGGCCTCTTCCTCAGGCCATCTGCAGGCTGCGCTCACGGCGCACCAGCAGCAGAACCGTCGTCAGGCCGGCCAGCAGCGTGATCGGCACGAGAGCGAACATCACGTCGGAGGGCGTGCTGCCGCCGGCCACGAGGAAGCCTGCGAGCAGCGGCCCCGCAATCGAGCCTAGCCGTCCGACCGCAACCGCAACGCCGACGCCCGTGCCGCGGATCTCGAAGGGGTAGCATTGCGGCGCCACGCCGTAGAGAATGGCCTGTACGCAGAGGATGGCACCGCCCACCAGCGCCCCGGCGACAAGCGTCAGGCCGAAATTGGCCGGCAGCAGGCCGAGCATGAGAAGGGCGCCCGCTGCAGCGGCAAAGCCGAGGGCAACCGGCATGACCGGGTTCTTCTGGTCGAGCATGCGTCCGCCGATGAGACTGCCGACCACGCCGCCGAGATTGAACAGGATCTGCACGAACGAAGCCTCGTTGCGGGCAAGACCGCGGGCGACGAGGAGTTGCGGCATCCAGTTCAGGAGTAGGTAGACCACCAGCAGCCCGAGGAAGAACGACACCCAGAGCGCCGTCGTGGTGATGAGCGTCTGCGGCGCGAAGATGCGCGATACGGCGCCCGAGACGGTTTTCACCTCGCTTTTCAGCACCCGCAGCGGCGGCAGCAGGTTATGGATGAACGGTGCGAGAATGAGGGGCATGACACCGCCGACGACGAAGATCGAGTGCCAGTCGTCGCCATGCAGGCCGAGCATGGCCACCCCGCTTGCGACAGCGCCGCCGAGCGGCACGCCGGCATACATGATCGCGACGGCTCGCCCGCGCCGCGCCGGATCGGTCGATTCCGCTGCAATGTTCACGAGGTTCGGCAAGGCGCCCCCAAGACCCACACCGGTCAGGAAGCGCATGACGACGAGCTGTTCGAAGCTGGAGACGAAGACCGTTGCAACGGAAAAGATGCCGAAGGTCACGAGCGAAAGCACGAGACCGGTGCGCCTTCCCCATCCGTCGGCAATGCGGCCGCCGGCAAGCGCCCCGAAGATCAGGCCGAACGTTGCGGCCGAAAAGAAGAACCCGATTTGTTGCGGGGTCAGCCCGAAAGCCGGTGCGAGCTTGGGCACGGCGACGCCGGCGGCCTGAAGGTCGAAGCCTTCGATGACGGCCGCGAGAAAGGCAAGCGAAAGCGCTTGCCGCCCGCCGGAGCGGTGGTCGATATTGGTTTGCATTACTTCCTCCCAGAAAGCGGGGCCTCTCCCCGCGGTTTCGGGCCTAGCCCTGCTTCGGCCCATCCTCCTGCCAGATCTTCGCCAGAAGCCGGCGAAGCTCCTTCTGTTCAGCCGCGCTTAGGCGGCAAAGCATGTTGCGCTCATGGTCGGCGATCAGCGCCAGCCATCGGGCGGCTTCCTCCTCGCCGCGGCGGGTCGGGAAAAGACGCTGGATTCGCTGATCAGACGAATCCGCCTCACGCAGGAAAAGCCCGCGTTCCTCGAGATCGGCCAGGATCGAGACGATATTGGCGCGCTGCATGCCGAGCGCACGACAGATATCGGCCGAGCTGATGCCGGGCATCTCGATGATGCTGAGAAGCACGCTCATCGGCACCGGCCGCGTGTTGGCCGGCTCCAGCGCCGAGACGGCGCCCTGCAGGTCGAAAACCGACGCACGGCGCAGGTGATAGCCGACCAGATCCTCCAGCCGGCTGATCGAAGCCTCGACGTCCTCTTCTCGCTTCGGCATTTCCAGTGGCATTTCGTCGTCCTTCACGATGTCCTCTTGCAATATCCATAATGCTATGCGACATAGCAGTCAATCCGCTATGTCGCATAGCGGTTAACCCGCCGGCAGATGGTAACCGCTGCCGGGTCGCTCTGGGAGGAGCCAGATGACTTTTGTTTCCATGCGTATTGCTGGGGCGGAACGCGCCGCCACCACCGGCCGGACCTTCCGGCGTCTCAATCCCGTCACGGGTCAGGTCGCGAGCGAGGCTGTGGCAGCCACCGTCGCGGATGCCGTTGCGGCGGCCGATGCGGCAGCGGCGGCGTTCCCCGCCTGGGCGGCTCTCGGCCCCAATGCGCGCCGCGCCATCCTTTTGAAGGCGGCCGATGCGTTGGCGGCCAAGGGCGACGCCGTCGTTGCCGCCATGGCCTCGGAAATCGGAGCGACGATCGCCTGGGCACGGTTCAACGTCATGCTGGCTTCATCCATGCTGCGCGAGGCAGCGGCCCTCACCACGCAGGTTTCCGGCGAAGTGATCCCCTCCGACAAGCCGGGCTGCCTGTCCATGGCGATCCGCGAGCCGACCGGTGTCGTGCTCGGCATAGCGCCGTGGAACGCGCCGGTTATTCTGGGTGTGCGCGCCGTTGCTACGCCGCTTGCCTGCGGCAACAGCGTCGTCTTCAAGGCATCGGAAATCTGCCCGCATACCCATGCGCTGATCGTCGAAGCGCTGGAGGAGGGCGGTCTTCCGGCCGGTGTCGTCAGCCTTGTGACCAATGCGCCGGAAGACGCAGCCGAGATCGTCGGCGCCTTGATCGATCACCCCGCTATCCGCCGGATCAACTTCACCGGCTCGACCAATGTCGGGCGCATCATCTCGGAACGCGCCGCCCGGCAGTTGAAACCCGTCCTGCTTGAACTCGGCGGCAAGGCGCCCCTTCTCGTGCTGAAGGATGCCAACGTCGACGAGGCGGTAAAGGCCGCGATCTTCGGAGCCTTCTTCAACCAGGGCCAGATCTGCATGTCGACCGAACGCATCATCGTCGTGCCCGAAGTGGCTGAGGAGTTCGTGGTGAAGTTCACGGAACGCGCCAAGGCGCTAAAGGCCGGCGATCCCCGCGAGGGAAAGGCTCCGCTGGGCGCTGTGGTCGATGCCCGCACGGTTGAAAAAGTCGAAGCGCTGATAGCCGACGCCGTTTCCAAGGGAGCCACCGTCACCGGTGCAGGTGCAGCCGACGGCGTGCTTCTGCCTGCGCAGGTGGTTGACAAGGTCACCTCCGACATGCGCCTTTATTCCGAGGAGAGCTTTGGCCCCGTCGTCGCCATACTCCGCGCCAAGGACGAGGACGACGCGGTGCGTCTGGCCAATGACAGCGAATACGGCCTCTCGGCCGCCGTCTTCAGCCGTGATACGTCCCGCGCGCTGTCGGTCGCGCGCCGCATCCGCTCGGGCATCTGCCATGTGAATGGCCCGACCGTGCATGACGAGGCGCAGATGCCTTTCGGCGGGACCAAGGCCTCGGGGTATGGCCGATTCGGCGGCAAGGCAGGTATCGCCGAGTTCACCGAATTGCGCTGGATCACCGTCGAGACACAGCCGGGCCACTTCCCGCTCTGACAGGCTGGGGGCAGCGCCCGCCAGAAAAGAAAGTCCGCGGCGCGCGTCGCCGCAACGACCCGATTGATGCATTTCCAAGGAGGCCACATGGCCAACGATACCGAGACTGTCGCATTTGATGTCATCGATGGCATCGCATGGGTGCGCTTCAACCGTCCCGACAAACGCAATGCGATGAGCCCGACGCTCAACCGGGCGATGATGGAGGTAATTGACGAACTCGAGTTCCGTTCCGATGTCGCGGTGCTGGTGCTGACCGGGGAGGGGGCCGCCTGGACGGCCGGCATGGATCTCAAGGAATATTTCCGGGAAACGGAGGCCGAAGGGCTCAAGGGGGTCCGCCGGTCACAGCGGGAAAGCTATGGCTGGTGGCGTCGGCTGCGCTGGTACCAGAAGCCGACCATCGCCATGGTCAACGGCTGGTGCTTCGGCGGCGGCTACGGTCCGCTCTTTGCCTGCGATCTCGCATTCGCGGCGGATGAAGCGAAGTTCGGCCTCTCGGAAATCAACTGGGGCATCTTGCCGGGCGGCGGAGCGACCAAGGTCGCCGTGGAATTGCTGCCCTTCCGCAAGGCCATGTATCATGCGCTGCTGGGTGAGCCGATCGACGGAAAGACGGCTGCCGAGTGGGGCCTCGTCAACGAAAGTGTGCCGCTTGCCCAGCTCAAGGATAGGGTGATCGAGGTGGCGAAGATCCTGCGCGCAAAGAACCCGGTCGCGCTCAAAGCCACCAAGGACGCCATCCGCCGCGTCGGCGTGATGACCTATGACGAGGCGGAGGATTATCTCGTCCGCGCCCAGGAGGCCGCAAACTCCTTCGACAACGAGGGGCGCAAGGAGGGCATCCGGCAGTTCATCGACGGAAAATCCTACAAGCCGGGCCTCGGGGCCTATGACAAAGACCGCACGGTTCTCTGAATCCGAGGAGGAGAAAGGGAGGAGGAAAAATGCTGGACTTCATTTCACCCGATCCGGTGGCGCTTCACGCGCGCCTCCGGCCGGCGGCGACGGCCTGCGTCGCTCTTGCCGGCAATCGGCAGTGGAGCTTCCGGGAGCTTGACACGGATATCCAGCGCGCCGTGACCGTGTTGGGCGCTGAAGGCATCGTGAAGGGCGACCGGGTGGCTGTGCTTGCCCGCAACAACGTGCATCAGGTCATCCTGCAGCAGGCGCTGATGCGGCTCGGCGCGATCTTCGTTCCGCTCAACTGGCGCCTGTCACAGCAGGAACTCGGGCAGTTGCTGAGGGACTGCACGCCGTCGATCCTCTATACCGACGAGGGTATCCCGGAACTGCCGCCCGGCTGCCGCGCCAAGAGCTTTCGCAATTTCGCCTCCGATGTCGCGGTCGCGGAGCCGGGACCGCGATGCACGTCGCACTCCGGTCACGACACCTGCATCATTCTCTATACCTCCGGCACCTCAGGCGTGCCGAAGGGTGCGCTGCTGACCTCGCAATTCTTGCTGGCGACGGCGGTGAACTTCAATATTCTGGGCGAGGTGGACACCGGTTGCGTGTTCCTCTGCGACAGCCCCATGTTCCATGTCATCGGCATTGTCACGCAGATCTGGCCGCCGATGCTGCGCGGCGGCACCTTCATCGTCTCGCCCGGCTTCGATCCCGAACTGACCAATGAGCGGCTGGGCAATCCCGACTTCGGCGTCACGCATTATTTCTGCGTGCCCCAGATGGCGGAAGCCCTTCGCCGTGCGTCGAACTTCGCGCCCGAACGGTGGAGCAGGCTCAAGGCGCTCTTCACCGGGGGTGCGCCGAACCCGCCGGCCAATATCCGCTGGTGGCTCGATCACGGCGTGCGGATGGTCGACGGCTACGGCATGACCGAAACCGGAACCACTCTCGGCATGCCCCTGTCGCAGGAGCTTCTGCGCGCCAAGGCGGGCGCGGTCGGCCTTGCGGGACCACTGACGGCCATACGGCTGGTGGATGACGACGACCGCGACGTGCCCGACGGGTCTCCGGGGGAGATCCTGGTCTTCGGGCTCAATGTCGTCACCGGTTACTGGAACCGGCCGGAAGAACGGCAGCGCAGCTTCACGGCGGATGGCTGGATTCGAACCGGCGATGTCGGACGCCGCGACGAGGACGGTTTCATCTCGATCGTGGACCGCCGCAAGGACATGTTCATTTCCGGCGGCGAGAACGTCTACCCGGTCGAAATAGAGGCAGCGCTTGCCGAACACCCCGGTGTCCGTGAGGTGGCGGTCATCGGCATTCCAGACGAGCGCTGGGGCGAGGTCGGACGAGCCTATGTTGTCATGGCCCCGGATCGGCGCCCCGACCCTGAGGAACTTGCACGGCATTGCCAGTCGCTGATCGCCCGCTACAAGGTGCCGAAGGAGTTTCGCTTCGTCACCAGCCTGCCCCGGACCGGCTCCGGGAAAGTGATGAAACACGTATTGCGCAAGGAAGCTCTGGAGGAACGCTAGAGCGTCGGGCGGCAAGCCGGGCCTAAGGCTCTCCGAAACGATCTGCGCCTTGACCTCGTCCGGCCGTTGCCGGTGAACCTCACGTCCGGACTTCCCGGTCGTGAGAACCTCCAATGTACTCTCCATGGCGAAACTCCCGTTGCTCGTCCATGGAAAGGCGATCACAGATTAGGGCGGCAAGGACAACGTGGGTCGGAACATCGGTCACGAGTGATGTTCAGTCGAGCTCATCCGCGGATCGTATCAAAGTGAAGGGTTCTAACACCCGCGGCCTCATGGCGCCGTATCCATGTGGGGCGCCATCAAAGGCGGACGCATCCAGTCGCGAGTTCGACCGGACAGCCTCGATCCACAGTGGGTACGACAGCAGACATTTAAGTCGCTGCTAATGCTCCCCATATAACATGCTGCGCCGGTCGGGTTCTTCGTCCGGCGTAGCGGCGTGCTCCTGCGTTCATGGATGGTGCAGTTGAGCCGCCGCACTTCTTTCTCAACGGAAGCCGAAGAAGCTCAGGATAGCGAGCACGATGACGACGGCGCCGACGAGCCAGATTAAGTTATTCACGTGGAATCTCCTTCAATGGGAATGAGCCAGGTTGCAAGCACATAATGTTTGGCGGCGGCTCATGTTCCAATCTCCACAATGCCTGGCGTCACCTGCCAAGACTTGCCCCCTTGCGAGGGCTTTTGTCCGGTAGTGTACGGGAACCACAGGCAGCACAGTGAGGTTAACTCACCGGATCGCCGGCAGAGAGGTAGTAACTTCGGATCGCACACGCCTTTTCTGCTTGCGATCCACCCCATCTCAGAGTTGGGTCGTGCGGAGGCAATTTTCCGGTCCGCTCCCAAGCGACGCTCCGCACGGCCCGACACTTTCGATATTTCTCACGGACCGGATTATAAAGATGGCGCTGTTCCGTCGATTTTAGACCCGCGCTATCTGCCGAATTTTGCGCTTAAGAGAACCAGGTTCTTTTCCGATCACGGTTCGCCCGGTTAAATATCCAGAAATCTCATCAGATAACAAGGCAAATGAAACGTAAAACAATACAACAAAAGGCGAAAATACAAGTAGAACGCACGAATTCGCAAGCGCCGGTCCGATTGCGAACTCAGAGGACAACTCTTTCGCCAAGATAACCAGAGGAATCCAGGCAAATACAGAAATTAAAAGCCCGGATATTACAGCATAGATTCCATGTCTATCTTCTATAATCATAAGAATTCTTACAAAACTAAATATATATCTCCGCATATTCAGTCCCTCCCTTAGCGCTCTGGTAGGGCGTTAGTCGACTTCAGTGGCGCGGTGGACAGGACACTTAACTTACCACCTCTGATCCCGGCTGTTGGTGGGCTCGCGTCCGAACATACAACCTGACCCTCGTGGTGGACACTATCACACCAGCGTGTCGCTTACAGATTTCCCCGTCGACGTAGAAAAGCAAGAAATTGCACAGACATCAATGCGACGCATAAATAGATCTTCAGACTTTATCAGTCATTTCATTCCCAGGTCTCCCATGCGTGTTATAGCTGCAGCCGTTTTTTGTTTAATTCTGACCAAGACCGCAACCGCTCACAGCGCGGAAGGTAGTCGCTCTTCTCATCTGGCCTTCAATGGGGAGGATAAATCCTGCTATGCCGTCAACCGTGCATACGAAAACATGCATAATAGCGGGCGCTACAGCTATACCTTATCAGAGTTGCAAGAAGATGGTCATCTCAGGCCTTACGTGGAAGTGCGAGCGATAGACAATCTCGTCTATTACAAAATTGAAAATGCCGGCTGGGGTGAAGAACGGCGGCTGCCTATTCGTACCCCACTCGATGCAGATTCGGGACTGCCAGTCTTCACGTCTTGTAAAGAGCTCGGCGACTCGCAAACCGAAGAAGGTCTTGCTTTTCACTACTCCGCACATTGGCACCGATACAAATGGAGTGCGGCGATAGAAATCTGGATATCGAAGACCTCAGGGAAATTCATTAGGACAATCATGCGCTACGATCAGGGTGCAGGAGAGCTGCCATTTCCAGTGGCTGTCCAAATTATGGACTATGACAGAGCCCACGCAATGAAACCGACAATCCCACCCTGTTGGACCCTTGATCTGGAGACTCCCATCTGCATCGATGTCACCTCTCCGAGTCCAATTACGGCGCATTGACCAGCTTGACGTTTCCCAGTCTGCTCCCAACGCGAAGCAAGACTTCGTTCCCAGCCCTGCCGCCCGGCGCAATTCACACGCGCCTTTCCATGAACCGACATTACCCCGTGCGATCCCCGAAATCCCTTGCTCGGATGGATACCCTTCGATGAGCTACTGCCATGGACTTATGAAGCGGAGCAACGCGTGTAACGGCATTGAGAGGGCGGCGAGGACGTCAATGACGTAGAGGCCAAAGCTGCAACAGGAACTGGATCGCCAAGCCCGCGATTGCGATTGCGCCGACCAGCAGAGCGATCTTCTGACCCAGCTTTACTTGTCTTTCGCGTACTTCGACATTCGAGATCGGTTTTGCGGTGCGGACCCATACTCACGATGACGTCACCTATTCAGGAGGTACCAACTGGGGCGCGTACGGGGGAAACCCATGCTCGTGAAAATGTCACCTGCCCATGGGGCCGTCAACTATGGGCGCGAAGACAAATCGCCTCAGGGAGCCGGCCTGTCCGCTTCGGGCCGAATGTGTCCTTCTGACTCCCGCTGGATGCGACCGTTGACCGCCACCGTCGAGGCACCGAGCGCAACCCGTCGTGAACGCTCGAATGGCCTGGGCCAGACGACGACATTGGTGACGCCCGTCTCGTCTTCTCTTGCTTGAGCTGAAATACCGCACCGTCTCCGCAGCCTGCGCGATTCAAACAGTTTTTTCGGCCGTCGCAGGGGCAGGCTCGAGCCGCTTCCTGGCCCACAGCTGAGCAGGTTGTTCGACGTATCTCCGTGAAAGAAGCGCGGCCCCGACGGCGGCTGGGAAAAGGACAATGAAGGGGAACCACGGCTGCTCGCTCAGTTGACCGAAAAGATGGCTCAAAATCAGCTTCACGGGCAAGTGCAACAGGTAGAGGGAATAGGAGCAGACCCCCAGCTCGGCCAGCAATGGTGTGGCCAAAGCTCGTGCGCGGCCCGTCGAGGCGGCCCACACGGCGACGACGAACGCCGCATTGACCGAGAAATAGAGGAGCGGACCGATATGCGCCCAATCCGAACGGCCGAAGAGCGAGTAAAGAACGGAAAGGACGAGCGCCACCCGGGTCAATATCGTCGCCCGGCCGGTATTGATCCGGTAGAGCATCATGCCGGCGATGAACAGGTGGCCGAACTGCGGCATGAGCAGCGACTGCACCATCCAGTCGTTGTAGAGGCGAAAGCCATGTCCAGTCAGGAGCATGAGGCTTCTGACCAGGATCATGAGGGCCAGCCAAGCAACCGCAACAACGTCGATATTCCGAAGGCGTTTGGCCGCAAACACGATGGCCATCGCAGCGTAGAACACGAGTTCGTACGCCAGGGTCCAATATGGGCTGATGAGATTGGGCGCGTAGAGGAAAGCCTGTAGCATCGTGGCATTGATGAGGACGGTTTTCCCGGGGGTTTGGTTGGTTGCCCACAAGAATAGGCCAGCTGCCGCGACGGAAAGCCAGTAAGCGGGATACAGGCGGCAGGCACGGCCCATGGCAAATTGGGAAAGCGAGCGAACGCGCTCCAGCGTCATCAGGATAACGAAGCCGCTGATGACAAAGAACAGCTCGACGCCAAGGAGACCATAGTAAGCGGGTGTATCGAGATAGTGATAGGCCACGACACCGAGCGCTGCCAGGCCGCGCAAGCCGTCAAGAGCGTGCATGCGCCGAACGTTGGATATGGACGTGGGCATGTAGATCATAAGAAACAGAATTCAGACCGATAGGGTGACTTCCGACTTACAACGTTCACAATGTTTAACATTCTAATTTTTACTATTGATAGAGCAGGGGTAGATCGCCGTCCGTGCCGATGAGAGTGGGAAGCTATATAGCAGTTTGCAATCAAATTGATATGAACACCTATCCATGCGTCGCGACGGTAAACATCTGCTTATCAAATGAATCGTTCAAGGTGGGTGTGAAACACCGGTTACGCCGGCAGCCTTGTTCACGACGACCGAATGAGCCGTGCCACCAATCCCATCCTGAATGCTGCGGCTCAAGTCGGTGTCAACAGGGTCGCGCCGGTCGGCGCATTGGGGTCTGCCCAGCGACGGATAGTGCCGGTGCCCAAATCAGCGCCGTAAAGCCAGCCGTCCGGTCCCTTCTGAATGTCTACGAGATAGGCGACGCCCGTATCGAAGACCTGTACGTTCGAGATCTGCCGGCTTGCGTTCATCGTTGCGGTGTAGACATTTCCATTGACAAGATCCGCAAACATCAGGGTGTTGTCGTTGTAGAAGTCCCCGACGGTGATCGCAGTGGCGTTGTCGGGCGAACCGTGGCTTCTCGATAGCAGCGGAAAAACAGCAGCCTGATCAGAAGGGCTGTTTCGGTTCCCATTGTTGTAGAAGCTGATCGCCTGAGGGAGATCCTGGTAGCCGCCCGTTCGGCCAGGACCTTCCAGATAGGGCCAACCGAAATTCGATCCTGCAGGGCCGGTGTTTATTTCCTCCCAAGTGGTCCAGCCGACATCTCCGAGCACGGGCAGGTTGGTCACTGGATCGAAGGTGAAGCGATAGGCGTTGCGCACGCCCGAATAGAATACCTTGGACTGATTGCTGTTCGGATCTGCGGGGTCATAGAAGGGGTTCCCCGGAACGCCCGCGCCGGTCATCGGATCTATCCTCAGGACTTTGCCGGACAGATTGTGAACGTCTTGGGCGCGAACCGTGCGAGGGTCCATGAAATTGTATGAGGTGCCGTCTCCGTTGCTGAAGTACAGCATGCCGTCGGGCCCGAAATGGAGTGCTCCATTGGAATGGGAGTCACTGTCCGTCGCCAGATAGTCCCGAATATTCTGGTTCTGGATTCCGGCGCGATCTGGATCGTTGTCCTGCGTTCCCACCTCGATCTGGCTTGCAGGGGCGGTAATGGTGGTGCCGTTGACGATGCCGGACGGCGGTATGTTCACAGCGCCGGTACTGTCGAGATCCGGACGGCTGGTGTATGCCCAGGTGCTGTTGGTACCGGCCAGCACGACCATGCTGGCCGGATCGGCAATCATCGTGTTGGGGTTGACCGTAAGCCGAATGAGGCGCGAAGGACGGTTCCCTTTGGTATCCGGTCCCGCCAGGCCGGTTCCATTCGCGGTTTCCGGCGGATCGTAGGTGTAGAGCAGATAGACGTATGGATTTGCCGCGAAGTTCGGATGAATTGCCAGCCCCAGCATCCCCCGATCTCCGGGCGTATAGTTGACCTGGCTGGACAAATCGACAAGCGGCGTCGATCTGAGCGTGCCGTTGTCCACCACCCGCACAATGCCATTCTGCTGCGCGACAATCATATAGCGGCCATCGGGGGTCCAATCGAGGGCCGTTGGCTCGGTCAAGCCGGACACGACGGTCTGTCGGACCAGATTGCCGAGGTTGCTGTCGTCGTCCAGGATGTTGACGGTCGCAGTCGTTTGGCTCCCCAGGACAGCACCTGTCGGGTTGCTCAAGGTTAAAGTGAAGCTTTCGTTGCTCTCGGCCGTCGTGTTGTTGAGCAGCGGAACAGAAATGGTCTGGATCGCTTGCCCTGCGGCAAAGGTGAGCACGCCCGTTGTTGTCGTATAATCGGAGCCCGCGATCGCGCTGCCATTGCTCGTTGCATATGCGACGGTGGCCGTGGCATCGATGTTTCCGCTGCGCTGAACCGTGATGGTGGCGGCGGCGGCCGCCTCCGACAAGGTGATGACCGGATTGTTCAGGGAGATGGTGGGTGCGGAATCGTTGTCGACGATGGAGACCAGAACAGTCCGCGGCGCTGCCAGGGAGCCACCAGGTCCGGGATTCTGGATGCCGACAGAAAATGTCTCGGTTCCTTCGGCATCAGGATCATTGACGATTGGGATGGCAAACGTCTTGCTGCTCTCGCCGTCCTCGAAAACAACTTGGCCGGTATTGGCTCGGCCATTGAAGGTCGGCAACGTATAGTCCGCTCCAGCCTGTGCCGCTCCGGCTCCGCCGATCTCGTTGGTCGTGTACTCCAGTGTCAGCTGCCCGCTCGTACTGCCTGTGCGAACGACGGTGATTGTTGCAGCGCCCGCTGTTTCACTGACGTAGATGGTGGCGTTGTCCCGCAAGGCAACGCTTGATCCAGCAGAGAAGACGACGTCGCGGAAGTAGTTTTCGTTCTGGTAGACGAGGGCTGGAAACGTGCCGATGGTTTCGTTGTAGACACCGGCGCCGGCCGGGGCGGTCAATCCGCCATTGCTGATCGGGTTGGCGAAGCCGTTCGAGGTCAGCGAATAGTAGCTGTTGGCATTGACCGAGACGACATAGGTGGTGCCGGCATTGATGACCAGTGGGCTTGCCAAGGTCTGCTGCTGCCAGCCTGAGGCGGTCTCATTGGTGAAGGTGACGCTTGCCAGCTGCTGCCCGGTAGCCGACCAGATGCGGCCGACATGCGTGCCGGTCTCGCTGGGGGACTTGTAATAGCGGACCGCCTGGATCGAACCGGTATTGCTGCTGACGAAGCGCATCCCGACTTCCCAGTCCACTCCCGGCCCGTCGGTGAAGTTGGGTT
>NZ_JACHYV010000016.1:0-88100 GCF_014193135.1 Rhizobium sp. BK049 | reverse complement strand
CAGGGTCTGGCCCTGGCTCGCTATGCCAGTGATCGAGATCACGCCGGGATCGTTGACATTGGCGACTGCCGAGGACGTCGCCGGGCTGGTGACATTCTCGCTGTTGCCGAGGTTGTCGATGTAACTGGCTGTTGCCCGCACGAAATTGCCGACCTGGGCCTGCTGCAGGGTCAGCGTCTTGGCAGTCGCTCCGCCGATATTGCTCCAGGTGGTGCCGTTGCTGCTCTGCTGCCACTGATAGCTCACCGATCCCGGCACACCGTCCGCGTCGGTGACAGCGGCCGTCAGCACCTGACCCTGCGTCGCGGTCCCGCTGATGCCAAGCACACCCGGGTGGTTGTTGGCACTGACAATCGCTGCGGTCGGCGCGCTCGCCCGGCTGGTTTCGACACCACCCAGCTGATCGGTGTAAGTGGTCCTCACACGGACTTGCCTGCCCACCTGCGCTGCCTGGAGTGTCCAGCTCGGACCGGTGGCTCCGGCGATGTCGGTCCAGGTCGTCCCGATCAGCTGCTGCCAGCGATAGGTGATCGATACGTTGGCGAGCCCATCGAGGTCGGTAACGGCCGCGGTCAGGGCCTGGCCCTGAACGGGCGTACCGGTGATCGTAGCCACGCCTGCGTCGTTCACGTTGGCGACTGCCGTCGTCGGACCGCTTGCGACCGTCTCGTTGTTGCCAAGGGCATCGGTGTAGGTGGCGGTCGCCCGAACCTGCTTCCCAACCAGTGCTTGCTGCAGGCTGAGGGTTTTCGCAGTGGCGCCGGCAATGTTGCCCCACGTGCCGCCGCCATCGCTGCTTTGCTGCCATTGGTAAGCGACGATGGTCCCGGTCGGGAGCCCGTCGACATCGGTAACACCAGCCGCGATCGTGCGATTTTGATTTGCGGCCCCGATGATGGAGACGACGCCAATGTCGTTGCCGGCAGGATTGCTCGCGACGATTGGGGATGTGGCCAGGCTGGTTCGATTGTTTTCGGTTCCTCCCGACTGATCGGTATAGGTTACCTGGACGCGGACCTGCCTGCCGACCTGCGCTGCCTGAAGCGTCCACGTCGAGCCGGTGGCGTTCGCGATGTTGCTCCAGGTGTTTCCGATCAGTTGCTGCCAGCGATAGGTGATCGATACATTGGCGAGCCCATCCAGATCCAAGACCGCGGCGGTCAGGGCTTGGCCTTGTACGGGTGTACCGGTGATCGCGACTACGCCTATGTCGCTCACGTTGGCGACGGCGGTATTGGTGGTGCTGGCAACCAGTTCCTGGTTACCCAAAGCATCGGTGTAAGCAGCGGTTGCCCGCACCCGCTTTCCGACTTCAGCCTGCTGCAAGGTCAGGGCGGCTGTGGCTGCACCTGTTATGTTGCTCCAAGTGGCACCGTTATCGCTGCTCTGCTGCCACTGATAGGTAATGACCGTCCCTGACGGTAACCCGTCAACATCGGTGACGTTTGCCGCCAAGGTCTGATTCTGAGTCAGAGTCCCGCTGAGAGAAACAACGCCCTGCGCCATCACGCTACCTCCGCATCAACCTGTCAATGTTGTCTGCTAAGTCGTCGAGGCGTGGCTGCGGGAGTCCAGTGTCCCGCTTTTCCCCACGCGCGCTGAACTCCACTGCGCGGACTATGCTCCGATCCTTTGGACTTTCCAATTAGCTCTTTGTTGGTAGAACTCTGTCATTCCTCACACGCCCTTGGTGCACTGGAGCTCAGCTGCAGGCTGGTTAATGGGTGCGGACGACGCGGCTTTTGCCCACTCCATGCGCGGATGAAGCCGGGATTGTCATGGCGCTGCTTGGTGGCGGCAGGTGCCATGTCGATCCGCCATTCACACGCGCATTTCCTGAGCAAGGTCGAGCGCAGAGTGCACGCTGCGAGGCGCAGGGCAGGGCGGCGCCTTTCGCTGTCGTTACCCAGGATCTGCCCGTGATCGGCCAAGGCAATGATTCCAGGTACAAGACGTGGAATGACGGAAAGCGGGTGCGTTCCCGCTCAACGCGCCCTCCTCGCCCCGCAATAGCGCCTTTAGTTTTTGATCACATTGATGTTGACGGTGACGTCCTTCACGGTTCCCTCGCCGTAAGACACTCTCACTTTGTACACGTCTTTACCAGAATAGCCGCTTTGGGATGTGTAATATTCCGAAACGCCTGGAGATTTTCTGGAATTGCACTTCACGCGCTGCGACTCTTTGTCGTTTGAATAGACACCTTCGCTGACAAAATCCACGGATCCATGCGCGGGCGCTTGCGCGAGGCGTATCTTGGGTATCGTCGCCGCGGTGCAATCGACATTCAAATTGTAAGACTGACCCATTTTTGTCCGCTCTCCACTCAGAGCGCGACTTTGATCCTGAGATTTTTGAATTCCGTCGGTGCTGGTGACGCAACCGGACAGGCCCAAAATGACGGAAATCAGTGAAATGGAAATATGATTCTCTTTCAAAAATCGCAGATGCAGCATTATTTCTTTCGCCCGATGGTTTTAAGTTTATCCAAGGCCACCTTTATCCCACACACACGTGATTGCAATGGTCGCGCCGAACGCTGCGGACTTGGCGCAGGAGATTTCCGCGTTACCTATGCCGGCGGCATGGAGGTAGACGATGAAGATGCAGAAATTCACGATCGCCGACGCATCGCTGGAGCGTTCCCCGGGGCAGGAGGCAGACATTCGCGTCGGCAATCTCGTCGATGAGCGGCATGGCGGACCGATCACCATCGGTTATGGACGTTACGCGCCCGGCCAGAGCCTGACCGAAACCATGGCGGTCGACGACGTGATGATCGTTCTGGAAGGGCGGCTTTCGGTTTCGACCGAGGCGGGGACAGTCAGCGCCGGGCCGGGCGAGATCGTCTATATGCCGAAGGGCGAGACCGTGACGATCCGTTCGCATGAGGAGGGCGCGCTCACCGCCTATGTCACGTATCCTCATTGGCGGCCAGCGCATGCGTAAGCCGCACGGCAACGAGATGCTTTCGCTCGGCTGCCTCGGTTGATTTGCTCAGCAGGGGTTGTGGGGACGCCAAAGGCGGCTCTACCCCGTGCTGGCATTGGGATTGCAATGGACCGCACGGCTGGTGGTTGCAAAGATCTCTGCTTGTCGCAATGAGGGTTTGGCATGTCTATCGCGACCTTACCTGCACCGCCTTACTACGTCGTCTGCTTCTCATCGCAACGAACTGAGGTCGAAGACGGCTATGGTGATGTCGGCGCTGCGATGGTGGAACTGGCACAGCAGCAGCCCGGATTTCTGGGTTTCGAGAGCGCCCGCCGTGCTGACGGCTTCGGCATTATCAACTCTTATTGGAGGGACGAAGAAAGCATCCGGGCCTGGAAAGCGGTCGTCGATCATGTCGAAGCGCAACGTCGGGGCCGGGCAGACTGGTACACCCGTTATGAAATCCGTGTGGCGCTCGTCGAAAGGGCCTATGGCTTCGGAGCGGAATCCGTCCAACTGCGATCATCTTCGCCCTAAGACCATCTCGCCGCGACGATCACATCGGTGGCCTCTTTTCGAAATTCAGCCTCCCCGTATGACCGGAAGGGGTTCAAGCCCGGTGATCTTTCAGCGCTTCCACAAACCGGATCACATCACCGACCGTGCTGTCGTTGAAGATATCGTTGTGGCCCGCATCGTCGTAGATCAACATCTGTTTGGGCTCAGGTGCGATCTCGTACAGCGCCTGCGCTGAAGTCAGCGGGATGCTGTCATCAAGCCTGCCGTGGAGGAACAACTTCGGTTGTCTGACCTTGCCTATGTTGAGGTCCGAGCGAAACGGATCCTTGAGAAGAATTTCAGCCGGGAGGAACGGATAGCGCGCCTGCGCAACCGACAGAACCGACAGGTACGGAGAGACGAGAATGACGCCCGCGGCCGGCCTCTCCGCGGCCGTATGTACGGCAACGCCAGTACCAAGTGACCGGCCCAGCACGACGATCTCGCTTCCGGCATGTGCCGAAAGCCAGTCGAAGGCGGCGATGCCGTCCGTCAGCAGCCCCTG
This sequence comes from Rhizobium sp. BK049, assembly GCF_014193135.1. Taxonomy (NCBI): domain Bacteria; kingdom Pseudomonadati; phylum Pseudomonadota; class Alphaproteobacteria; order Hyphomicrobiales; family Rhizobiaceae; genus Rhizobium; species Rhizobium sp. BK049. The sequence continues at coordinate 84,103 of NZ_JACHYV010000016.1, read as the reverse complement.
CTCGCTGGGTGAACCGGTGGATCCGGGATAGCCGCGATAGGAAATCGCCAGCAATCCAATCCCGCGCGCCGCCAGCGCCTGTGCGAGAAATGCGTAATTGTCGACGCGGTCACCGTTTCCGAAAAAGAGGAGCACACAGGGCTTGCCGGTGTCGCCTTGGCTGTACAGTCCCTGAAGCATCTCCCCGTCGGGCGTCTTGATGTGGACCGACTCGCCCCAGCGCGCCTGCTCCGGAAGGGGCATGGCGCCTGCTCCGGGAAAAAGCAGGCTTCGCTGAGAAAAATAGAGCAGGCCCAAGACCGCCATGTAGGCGATGGCCGCCATCAGCGGCAAGATCAGCAAGTACCTTGTGGTGCTCACGACAGAATCTACCCGCCGGTTTGGCAATGCCAGGACGCTTTGCAGCAACCTCGGCCAGTGACGGCGTGGTGTGCTCGGCATAGTGGAATATACACACAAAGCGTTGCTGTGGAGAAGAGGCCGGGAGACGATGATGCTCTCAGAAAACCTCGGCGGCAGCGCTTCACGCCTTGCAATAGACCTTCGTGGGCCTCAGGCTGGGAAAGGGTTTCGCCACCCATCCAGTTCTTCAAGCCTTCCGTACCACTCTTGGATATGCCGGAATTCGGCGAGTGGTATGTCGGCAGCGGCGGCGTAAGGAAGCGCAGCAGCCAAAGCGAAATCCGCCACGGTCAGTGTCTTGCCGACGACGACACTATTGGCGGCCAGATGATCGTCGAGCACCCGGCCATGGAGCCGAAAGCTCGTCTTCGCGTCTTCGATCACGGCGATATCGGGCTCTCCGCCGAACAACGGCTTGATCAGCATTTCAAACCACAGCGTTGCCCCGTGCCGGGTGAAATGGCTGGCATCCCAGCTCAACCAGCGCAGCACGTCGATCTGCCGATGGTCATGCGGCCAGAAATCCGACGCGACTGTGTCGGACAGCCTGCACATGATGGCGTTCGCTTCCCATAAAGTTCCGGGCCTCCTCCTGCAGCACCGGGACTTTCCCGTTCGGGTTTAGCGCCAGGAATTCCGCGGTTCGCTGCTCTCCGCTGGCCAGGTCAACCCTGACGAACTCCACGTCGGCTTGAAGAAAACGCGCGGCGGCGCATGCCTTTCGCGGATTGAGCGTCTCGCAATTGTAAAGCTTCATTGTCGCCTTACCCATGATTTTGCCCTTCGGCGGTTCCCAGAAAAGAGTTCAATCGTTCGAAACTTTGAGACCAACCGGATTCATGACCCTCAAGCGAGGATGCGCTGGCAAATCCGCTCTGCCGAAAAGTCATTTCCGTGCCGCCGTCGCTTTCCCTGAAGGTGATCGTGACGATCGTTTCGGGGCTGGTTTCGCCGGTTGCGGTCTCCCAGGCATGGGTGAAGACAAGCCTGTGCGGCGGCTCGACCTCCAGATATCTTCCGCCGACCCAATGCTCTTCTCCATCTGGGGCAATCAGACAAGCGCGGTGTCTGCCGCCCGGCCAGGCTTCCAGTCTGTCGCCGACCGTCGTGAAGCCGTGAGGGCCACACCATTGCACCAGGGCTTTCGGGTCGGTCCATGCCCTAAAAACGAGATCGCATGGAGCATCGAACCTTCGCACGAGAACCAAGTCACGGCTATTGTCTGTTTCGGTCTCGGGATTGGTCATTTCGTTTCCTTGTACCTTGGAGAGGTAGTCATCCAGACGATCGAGGCTTTCATCCCAGAAGCGCCTGTAATCGGCGATCCAATCAGCAATTGTCTTCAAGGCTGCCGGTTCCAGGATGCGGGGACGCGAATTCGCCTCCCGGCCGGAGCGGATCAACCCGGCCTGTTCCAGGACTTTGAGATGCTTTGAGATGGCGGGTTGAGACAGCTCGAAGGGGTCCGCGAGTTCGGCTACGGTCGCCTTGCCATTGGCAAGCCGCGCGAGAATTGCTCTCCGCGTAGGATCGGAGAGGGCGGAAAAAATCGCATCAAGCCTGTCGTCCATGCATCACCAGTTAGCTATATAGCTAAATGGTTATATTATGCGCGGCGAAATGTCAAGATAATTTATGGAATCCGCAATGGCAGGAAGAAACTCGACCCCCTGGTGGGCAAGCGACGATGTCGTGAGCGGACCCTTCACCGCTCGCGACCGAGCACCCGAGAGCGCCATGTTTGCAGGCGCTGCGCCAGCCTCACATCGGCGGCATCTTTTCGAATTTTGCCACGTCGGGATCGACCCGATCCCAGGCAAGGCCGCGGACGGTGTAGGTTGCCATTTGCGGCTGATATCGCTCGGGCTCGTCGAGGCTGGCGGCGTGGATCGTGAAGAAATCGGGCATGTAGGAGAAGGTCAGGTAAACAGGCGCGCCGCAGGCCGGGCAGAAGCCGCGCGTTTTGACATTGCCGTTGTCGGCGACCATCTGCCAGTGGCTGGCCACTCCTTCAAGCTTCACCGCCTGCCGGCTCGGGAAGGTCAGATAGGATCCGTGGCCGGTGCCGCTCGTCCGCTGGCAATCGCGGCACTGGCAGTCGTTCATCGCAATCGGCTCGGCCGAGATCTCGTAATGGATGGCGCCGCAGGCGCAGCCGCCGGTATAAGGCTTGCTCATTGCTTTCTCCTGAACAAATTTGTGATGTGGCTCGTGCGGATCAGTCCTCGCTGCCGGCGAGGGTGCCGATATTCTTCACGACCTTCTTCCAGCCTTCGCCCATCTTCTGGAAGGCGGTTTCATTCCTAGGAAGCAGGAAGCCGGAATGAACGAGGCGCAGCCGTGTGCCGTTTTCCGTCCTGGAGAGAAGGAAGGTGACGACGGTATCGAGCGGGGAGCCGTAGCCGGCATTCTCGGCATGTCCGCCTTTCCAGGCATAGGAGAGACGCTCATTCGGCTTCACCTCCAGCACCTCACAGTGAATGGTGCCGTCCCAGGCGCCGGCCGGCGTCGTCTGGTAGGTGAAGCGCTTGCCTTCGACCGGCTCGAAGCCCGCCGGCATCATCAGCCAGCGGCCCATCAACTCGGCTGACGTCAGCGTTTTCCAGATTGTTTCTGGCGCGTGCGGGAACACTTCGTCGACGACAATCTCCTGCGTGTCGAGCTCCAATGCGGTGTCAGTCATGGATCGATTTCCTTCAGCAAGGTTCTGAGATCGGCAAAACGCTCGCGCCAGAAGGTGCCGTAATGGCTCATCCAGTCGACAAGCGGCGCAAGGCCTTCCGGCTCGGCGCGGTAATAGACATTGCGGCCCTCGGGGCGCTCGGCGACGAGGCCCGCCTGCTTCAGCGCCTTGAGGTGCTGCGAGACGGCGCCCTGCGTGACGGTGCTCGCCCGTGTCAGTTCGACGACGGTGATCTCCTTGGAGAGGACGATCTGCTCGAACACCGCCCGCCGGGTAGGATCGGCAAGCGCGCGCATGACGGTGGTAATTGGGGTGGTCTCGATCATGTAAACACAATAGTCGTGACTAATTGATGAGTCAAGACTAATTGGTATCTGTCTTCGGTAAAAGGGATGCTTGATCAGCCCTGGACGGCACCTTGCGTCTGGGCTCGCCACCGCGGCCCGGTGCACCTTGCACGACGGCGACCACCGCCTGCTGCCGCTTTCCTTGTTGTCCGACGGATATCGGCGATTTCGGCGCGGAGCCGACACCATGACATCGCACCAGATTTAGAGGCGGGCTGGAACCTCGTCAGACCTGCGAAGTTTGCGAGACGAGGAGAATTCCACATGCGTTTGATTCAGTTGTTTATTCCGGCAGCGCCGCAAGCGACGATCGACATCGGAGACATTATCGCGACAATTCAGCGCGAGATGACGGAGCGCCATGGCGGTGTGACGGCCTATCTCAATTCCCCCGCAAAAGGGCTTTGGTCCAATGACGAGGGCACTGAAGAAGATACCGTCATCGTGATCGAAGTCATGGTGGGCAGTCTCGATCGGGCGTGGTGGCGCCAATACCGTCGCGAACTCGAACGGCTGCTCGGCCAGGATGAACTGCTCGTGCGGGCACTTCCAGTTGAGACGCTATGACAGCGGAAGCCCCAATGGACATGCAATTCCGCCATATTGAAATCTACAGGAGACAGGGCGAGTTCGCAGCCTGGCCGGCAAATTATGGCCTCTGGTCCTGGGGTGAGGAAATCGTTGTCGTCTTCGCGCGCGGCAAACTCGGAGCGAAGGGGGAATTGCACGAACTGGACCGTGATTATCCATTCGTACCCTGGCAGGCACGCAGCCTGGACGGCGGACTGACATGGATGGACGAGCCGTTCTGCGGCCGGGTGCCCGGTGGGCTCTCGCTTTCGGCCGATGAGCACCTGAACGCCGATCTCAAGATCCGTCCGCATCTGTCGGTTCGTGATGACCTCGGCCGTCTGGATGAACCGATAGACTTTCTCGATCCCGAGACGATCGTCATGTGCGCCAGGACCGATGTAGAGGGCGATGCGGTCAGCTGGTTCTATGTCAGCCGGGATCGATGCCTGACATGGCAGGGTCCGTATCGTTTCACGGGTTTGCACCTTCCGATCTCGGCGCGCACCGATATCGTGCCTCTTGGCAGGGAACATGCGCTCTTCATGCTCAGCACCTCCAAAGAGGACGGTTCGGAAGGCAGGGTGTTCTGCGCGCGCACTGCGGACGGCGGGCGCAGCTTCGTCCTTCAAGGCTTTGTCGGCCCGGAACCTGAGGGCTATTCGATCATGCCGGCATCGGTAGCGCTTTCCGGTGGCGCCATGCTGACCTTGACGCGCTGCATGGGGAGGGGCGGTGGCAAGGGTTGGATAGAAGCCTTCACCTCCGACGACGAAGGGAAGACCTGGACATGGAAAGGCTGCATTGTCGGCGACACCGGCAGCAATGGCAACCCGCCAGCGCTCGGACGCATCGAAGGCATGCTGCTGCTCGTCTACGGCTATCGTGATCCGCCATTTGGTATCCGGATGCGCATGAGTTTCGATGACGGCCAGACATGGGGCGCCGAGAAGGTCATCCGCAGCGACGGCGGCACGGCTGATCTCGGTTATCCCAGAATGGTAAAACGCGGGGAGGGATCCCTGCTCGCCGTCTACTACTTCAACGATGGCGACAGGGAGGAGCGTTACGTCGCAGCGTCCATTGTCACGCCTGCCAAAGATCAAGAAGGAGCCGAGGACGGCGCTGCTTCATTGCAGTCGCAGATCTGAGCCATGCCGAAGCGGAACGTTTGGCATTCGCGGAACAAAGCGGGGCACCCGTGGTTCGGGGCTGCGGCAGTCGCCGCCACGACATGGGAGGTTAGACATGCAAAACGATTTCACAGATCCGGCAGGAAGAAGCGCAACGGCGCAGACACCGTCCTCATCGCCAGCTTTTGGTTCTTCGCCGGGAACGCGCACGTCCGTTTCCGATCTGGAAGCGAAGGTGAGCGAAGACATATCCGCCGCCAAGGAAGCGATCAAGGAAGGCGCCGACACGGCCGTCGAGAAAGCCAAGGAAGTCATTTCCGAACGCACCAGCTTCGCTGCTCGCCAGGTTGGCGGCGTTGCAACGGCACTTGAGAAAGCTGGCGCCGAAATGGAGAGCTCCGGTCAGGCTGAGGTCGGGCGATACGCCAGGCAAATCGGGCGGAGCGTGCAGACCGTCGCTCGGCGGATGGAAGGAAAGGACATCGGCGAAATCGCCACTATGGCCGAGGATTTCGGGCGCAAGCAACCGCTCGCCTTTCTCGGGATCGCCGCACTTGCGGGCCTGGCGGCAAGCCGCTTCCTGACGGCCTCCGCGAAAAGGCAAACAGTTGCCGCGCCGCACGAACCGTCGATTGGCCTGCGCCCCCGCGCCGCAACGACCGGAGGCGAGAACAATGGCTAAAACTTCAGAGAACACACCCCTCTCCGAGCTCGTCAGTGGCCTCGTGGGTGATGTCACGGGCCTGCTCCGCAAGGAAATCGACCTTGCCAAGACGGAAGCCTCGGAAAAACTTTCGCAGGCGCTCAGCGGCGTGGAGGTTCTCCTATTCGGATTGGTCCTGGCGATCGGGGCAGTCGGCGTCCTGCTGAGTGCGCTTGTCGGCGGTCTCGCGGCCTTCCTCGTGACACAGGGTTTTACCCAAACCACTGCAGGTGCGCTCGCCTCTCTGATCGTCGGCATCATCATTGCCGGGATCGCTTGGGGCTTGGTCTCCCGGGGCCTCGCCGCGCTTCGCGCCAACAACATGAAACTGGATCGTACTGCGACTTCGCTTCGCCGCGACGTTGATGTTGTGAAGGACAAAATCTGATGGAAAATTCAACGGAAAAAACATCGGCCGAGCTTCAGTGGGAGATCGACCAAGACCGCCGCCGCATAGGAGATCGGATTGACGCGATTCAGGAACGGATGTCGCCGGGCCAGCTCATCGATGAGGTCATCGCATATGCCAAGGGAAGCGGCGGCGCAGAGTATGTCAGCAATCTTGGCCACGCCCTCAAGGCGAACCCTCTGCCGGTCGCGCTGATGGGCGTGAGCCTCGCCTGGCTCATGGCAAAAGGCAGTCCTTCATCAGGCGACACGGCGACCTGGAGCAAGGATCCTGAATACCCGCTTTACCCGGCGACTGGACGGGTTCGCCGGATTGGCCCGCCGGCAATGGAAAACGGAGCCCGTTACAGCCATTTTGCCGATGAATCCGGCAAGAGGTTGAAAGCGTTGACAGACGAAACAGGAGGTCGTGCCGGCCATTTCATGGACGAGGCGGGCAAGACCTATCGTGGCTTCGCCGACGCTAGCGGAAAGCAGATCAATCAGATCGCCGACGAGACCGGTGCAATGCTCGACGCGGCAACCGGCTGGGCGGCGGAGAAATGGGAGCAGGCGAAAAGCGCCGCGAGCGACCTCAGCGCCCGCGCGTCTGACGCGGCGAGCTCGCTGTCGAGCCGATCCTCTTCGGCGGCGACCAGTCTTCAGGAGCAGACGAGCAGACTCAACGAGTCGATCCTCACCCATTTCCGCGACCAGCCGCTCGTAGGCGGTGCCCTGGCTTTCGCGGTCGGTGCAGCGATCGGCGCGGCGCTGCCCCATACCGATACCGAGGATGAGTTGGTCGGCGAAGCCGCAGATAGCACGAGAGATAGCCTCAGCCATCAGGCCCAGGACGTCGTCGCGCAAGGCAAAGAGGTAGCGTCGGAAGTCTATCACAAGGCCGTGGACGTTGCGTCCGATGCTCATGATGCCATCAAGGAACGCGTGGTGGATGAAGCCGAAGCTTTCATAGATCGCAAGGATGGCCCAGGGGGCACCGATCGGCGGTAGAGGGTCCACCAGGTTCATGTCCTTTAAAGGGCGCGGAGGCAGGAGGCGCGTGAGCGGCAGCAGGGTATTGCGAGCGATGGTGCCCTGAGTCCGCCCGGGTGCATTGACTCCGGGTCGTGTCCTGCTGATCGTTGGCCGATGACCGCTCCGCACTTTCACACCCGTCTCTCGCTCAGCCAGGATCTGGAAAAGCTCGGACTTCGCGCCGGCGACATGGTCATGGTTCATGCCGCCATGAACAGACTGGGGCGGTTGCTCAACGGTCCCGACATGTTCATCGATGCGCTGCGCCATGTCGTCGGCCCGTCGGGCACCATCGTCGCCTATGCGGACTGGAACGGCGCCTATGACGAACTGCTTGACGAGAACGGCCGCGTTCCTTTCGAATGGCGCGACCATATTGCGCCTTTCGATCCCATGAGCTCCCGGGCGATCCGCGATAACGGCATCTTCCCGGAATTCCTTCGAACCACGCCAGGGGCGCGGCGCAGCGGCAATCCGGGCGCCTCGGTCGCGGCGATCGGCGCCAGGGCCGACTGGCTCACTGCCGATCATCCACTCGATTACGGCTATGGCGATGGCTCGCCGCTCGCCAAACTCGTGGCGGCCGGCGGCAAGGTCCTCATGGCCGGAGCCCCGCTCGACACGATGACCCTTCTCCACCATGCCGAGCACCTGGCTGAAATCCCGAACAAGCGCCTGCGCCGCTACGAGGTGCCCTTTGCCACGCCAGCAGGCGTGGTATGGCGCATGCTCGAGGAATTCGATACCGGCGACCCGGTCGTGCCCGGCCTCGAAAGCGATTACTTCGCCCGGATGGTCAGCGCCTTTCTCGCCAGCGGGCAGGGCACACAGGGTCCAGTCGGAGACGCGCCATCGGTGCTGGTCGATGCGGCCGCGATCTGCAGCTTCGCAGTCGCCTGGCTGGAGCATCACGCCCGAGCACGCTGAGCGGCTCCGCGCTGTCGTGCAGGCCCTTGCTTTCTCCCCGCAGGCTCCTCCGGCCTCACGGAACAAAATCCCGATGGCGATGTTGGTATGGCGATAAGCAAACAAGGCCATGGGAGGAATCCATGCATAAGTCTCTTCAGTTCGTGTTGATCGGCCTGGCCTCCATGACCGGCCTGACGATCGCACCGACGATTGCCGCCGCCCAGGATATGGAGCTGCGCATCGGCCCCGGCGGCGTCGGCGTCTACGACCGGAACCGCGATTACGACCGCTACGACCGTTACGGCCGTTACGACCGTTACGACCGCCCGGGGCCGCGCCGCTGCGATCCCGACGATGCGCTCGACATCGCCCGCAGCGAAGGCCTTCGTCGGGCCCAGATCGTCCGCATGTCACCGCGCAGCATCGTCGTCCAAGGAATGACCCGCCGCGGGCCGGAGCGGATGGTTTTTGCAAACCGGCGCGGTTGCCCGGAAATCTGACGCTGCCTCGAGGCAGCCGAACAATGCCGCCGGCATAGGCGTTCTGCCCGCCGGCGGGAGATTTTCACCATTGTGAACACTGCGCCCATTCAGCGCTCCGGGTGGCGTGATTGCCTGGCGCACCAAGGAGGATTTCATCATGATGAGCGGTCAAATGAAGGCGCTTCTCGCCGTTCTTGCGGTTGCCGGCTACCAGAACAGGGACAAGATCCGGGAACTCCTGCGCGGCCTCCAGAACCCGCAGCAGGCAGGCGCCGGAGGTGGGCAGCCATCAGGCGGGCTCGGCAGTATCCTCGGCGGGCTGGCCGGCTCCGGCGGTGGTTTGGGCGGCTTGGGCGGCCTTCTCGGTGGATTGACGTCCGGCAGCATCGTCAGCGGCGGTCTCGGCGACCTCCTGAAGACGTTCCAGCAGAACGGCCAGGGCGACAAGATGGAATCCTGGGTGCGCCGCGGGCAGAATGCCGACATCAATGACGGCGAACTTGCCACAGCCCTCGGTCCGGATGTCCTGGACGAGATCGCCAGGAATACCGGCCTCTCGCATCAGGAGATCCTCGGGCGGCTGAGCCGCGATCTTCCGAAGGCCGTCGACGATCTGACGCCGGAGGGGAAAGTGCCGAGCGCCGAAGAAGCGTTCACGTCCTCGGCGAGCCAGGCAACGTCAGGGCGGCCGAGCGACGTTTAGGCGTTCAGTTCGGGGCGTAAATAGCGCCCTGGATTGATTTGCCGCAGAGATCGCCTCACACTCCATCCTCCTCGGGCTTGACCCGAGGATCCACACCGGCCCCACGTCGGCAGCGGACATGGATCCCAGGCTCAAGGCCTGGGATGACGGAGGTTGGGGAGCCGGTAAATGCCGGGCAACCGGCGGGAGGCATCCAGGCTCTAAGGCCCCTGGAATGGCGGAGGTTGGGGGGAGCTGCGCCGCGATCGATCCTCCTGAGATCAGGCAGGCTTAGTTTGCCAGGTACTTGCGTAGAAAGGCGTAAACGCTGCGCATGGACTTCGCCGCGGCGTCGGGGTCGTATTTTTCGATATGACCCAGCACTCTCCGTCCCACCATGAACTCCGGCGCATCGAAATTGTGATAGATGCCCTTGTAGACATTGAGCTCGACGGGCGGGGCATTGTCGCTGAGGCGGGCAAGCCTCTTCTGGCATCGTTCGGCCCGGCTCCAATTGTCTCTCTCGCCAGTCATGATCAGGGTCGGTACTGTCGGGTCGCCGCGATCGGCGTCACAGGCGGGATAATAGGCAACCGCCGCCCTGAACTTGCGCTCCATGAGCTGCTCGTTGCCATCGATCTTCGTGGCGTCCAGCGCCGCGGTGCCGCCGGCCGAAAAGCCCATCAAGGCCACGCGCCTGATATCGACGAAGCCTGATTTCGACAAAAAATCCAAGGCGCCATAGGCATCGAAGACGCGCTCGGGAAGATGGCTTCGACAGGTGTCGTCGAGCTTGCGGGTGGTGAAGCTGTCGACGACAAGCACGACATAGCCCCATCTCACCAGCCGTTTCGGCCAAAGCTCCTTGACGCTCAAACGCAGGTGATCGCAGCCATGCAGGATGACCACCGCCGGGAAGGGGCCGTCGCCGGCAGGGCGGGATAGATAGCCGAGCAACGGCGTGCCCTGCGGTTGGGAGAGAATTTCTCCCTGTTCGAGGGCCTTGCGGATGCGAAACGGGCTGAGCTTGACGGGGGCGCTTTCGAACCGCACCAGTTCCTCGGCATCGGCCGGGTTCGCGGACAGGTGCACGCCGAGAAAAGTGGCGAGGCAAAGAAGAAGTGCTGAGACGGTGGTGTTCACAGACTCCTCCATCTTTGATCGGCAGCCTGTTGATAGTATATTCCTCGCTCACGTTGGATGGTATCGCCTGTCGCCTCTATCCAGGCATTGAACGCAATTGGTTTTCCGATTTCAGCAGGGCCGCCGTCTTGCCTTCTCCGGCATACGACCTAAGGTGCCGGCGGGTTCGATGGCGATGATATGGGGTGGTCGAGTGCGTTTTCTGGCAGCGTTGGTGATTGCGGTCCTGGTGAGTGGGAATGGGGCGGCCGCGTGCCCTCTCAATGACACCTTAAAGCTATGCGTGTTGAATGGTCAAAACCTGGCTGCGCTGCACAGCGGAATAGATCGAGGCGATTGGACCGTCGACAAGCCTTCTCCTGTCGTCAATCCAATCCCTGAACCTCGAACTGGCCACGAACTTTATACGATGCGGAGTGGGCTGCGGTTCGCCTGTATTATGAGGAATACCGAAGCCTAATGCTTCGATTGCGTGCGTCATTCGCCAGGGCTTTCCGGCGTGCCCCATCGAACACCATTGTGGGTGTGGCACCGTGCCCACCCCTTGCTCCGTCCTCCTCGGGCTTGACCCGAGGATCCACGCTGGGCTCCACCAGCGACGGGCATGGATCCCAGGGTCAAGCCCTGGGGTGACGGAGGGTGGGGGGACGTTCGGCCCAACGTTTGACCAATTTGTCTCCGCCAATTCCGAGCCCGCATCGAAGGCATTCTACGCTGGAAAGTTCTTGATCACCTCCCGGCGGATCATTTAATCCTACCGTAAATCCAAGCTGCGAAATTTGAGTCCAGAGGTGATGTCGACGGTGAAGGCCGGCGACGCTTTCCGGCGTGCGTCATTCGGCAGCTTTCCGGCCGGCGTCATCGAACACCACGTGGTTTGGCATAGCGCTCACCTCTTGCTCCGTCCTCCTCGGGCTTGACCCGAGGATCCACGGCCGGTCTCCACCAGCAGCGGGCATGGATACCAGGGTCAAGCCCTGGGATGACGGAGGGTGGAGGGACGTTCGGCCCAACGTTTGACCAATTTGTCTCTGCCAATTCCGAGCCGGCATCGAAGGCAATTTCTACGCTCGAAAGTCCTTGATCACCCCCCGGCGGATCATTTAATTCCTACCGTAAATCCAAGCTGCGAAATTTGAGTCCAGAGGTGATGCCGGCGGCGAAGGCTGGCGATACTTCGATGGCGTGCGTCATTCGGCAGAGCTTTCCGGCCGACGTCATCGAACACCACGTGGTTTGGCACAGCGCTCACCTCTTGCTCCGTCCTCCTCGGGCTTGACCCGAGGATCCACGGCGGTCTCCACCAGCAGCGGGCATGGATCCCAGGGTCAAGCCCTGGGATGACGGAGGGTGGAGGGACGTTCGGCCCCAACGTTTGACCAATTTGTCTCCGCCAATTCCGAGCCGGCATCGAAGGCAATTTCTACGCTGGAAAGTCCTTGATTACCCCCCGGCGGATCATTTAATCCTACCGTAAATCCAAGCTGCGAAATTTGAATTCAGAGGTGATGCCGGCGGTGAAGGCCGGCGACGCTTAGATGGTGTGCGTCATTCGGCAGGGCTTTCTGGCCGGCGTCATCGAACACAACGCGGGTTTGGCGCAGCGCTCACCTCTTGCTCCGTCTTCCTCGGGCTTGACCCGAGGATCCACGTCGGCCTCCACTCGCGGCAACGGGCATGGATCCCAGGGTCAAGCCCTGGATGACGGAGGGTGGGGAGTGCGTTCTGTCGCAATCTACCGAAACAGCGCCTGATGCAGCTGCGTCGGGATCAAGAGCCGCCTTTTCCAAGGAGAACTGCATGGACCCCTCGATTGCTCCGGCCTCGCGGGTCGCGGTGGTGACGCCGAACGATACCGCCATTGTCGGGGCGCGTGCGCTTTATATCGGCACGGCCGGCGATGTGGCGATTGCGCCGCGGCGGGATGTGGATCCCGTCATCTTCAAGAGCGTGCCGGCCGGGACGATCCTTCCCGTTCATGCTGCAATCGTGGCGCTGACCGGGACCACGGCCTCCAACATTATCGCCTTGTTCTGAGCGTCAGACGCCGACCCATGGGCAGACCGAGCAAGTTCAGCCAGGCGCTGGCGGAAAAAATCTGTGCGCGCATCGCCGACCGGGAAAGCCTGCGCTCGATCTGCCGGGATGAGGACATGCCGGCGAAATCGACGGTGCTTTCCTGGCTCGCCGACGAGGACAAGGCGGCGTTCCGGGCGCGATATGCGCTGGCGCGGGAGATCATGGCCGACAGCTTCGTCGACGATGGTCGAGATCGCCGACAACAGCAGCGACGACTGGATCGAAAAGAAGAATGCTAGCGGCGAGACCACCGGCTGGCAGGAGAACGGCGAGGCGATAAGGCGCTCGCAGCTGCGCATCGCCACCCGTCAATGGGTCGCCGAGAAGCTCAGGCCGAAGAAATACGGCGCCAAGGTCGAGCCTGAACAGGGCGTGACCGGTGAGGTCTCGCAATTGCTGGAGGCGGTCAATGGCAGGACGCGCGGACTTCCAAGCGGCGGTTGACCAGTTTTCCGACTGGCGCTGGCGGCTGAACAATCTCTACTGGATCACCGACAAGGCGGGCAGGCGCGTTCTGTTCGAGATGAACCTGATGCAGACGAGCTTCTTCGACGAAATGCATTATCTCAACGTGCTCTTGAAAGCCCGCCAGCTGGGGCTGACCACCTTCATCCAGATCTTCATGCTCGATGCCTGCGTCTTCAACCGCGATATCAGGGCGGGCACCATCGCCCATACGCTCGGCGACAGCACCGTCAGCCTCGATACCGGCTATGGCACGCAGGCGCAGCCGCAATATTGGGGGGCCGATTTCATGGTCGCCAAGGGCGACTGGGATGGAAGGCCGGTCGCGCTGGCTTTCGTCGACAGCATCGGCGAGGCGCGCCAGGAATATTCCTCCGCTGCCGATGCGCGCGGCAACCTCGGCTGGCTGCGCCGCTGGCTCGACAGGGACGGCGGCCCTGGCCGCATCCCCCATTGCCTGATCGGCATGCCCGGTGCCGGCTCCGTCCGCGAATATACCGGCAGCGGCTCCTCGATCGCGACCAGGCGCCGAGACATCATCCGCGAAATCATCGCCTTCAACGGCAATAAATGGCCGTTCACGGTCATAACAAACCAGATGGGGCAGAACGACACGGCCTCGACCTATACGCAGTTCTTCACCACCAATTACCGCTCCCTGGTCACCCGCCTGCGCGCCGAATATTCTGGCGTCAGAATCGTCGCCTTCCCGCCGCTCGGGCGGACGACCGTCACACGCAACATCACGCTGACCTCGGTCGGCACGGTTGCCACGGCGACCATCGCAAGCGGCCTCAACGGACTTGCGACAGGCCAGACCGTCAGTATCTCGGGAGCAACGCCGACCGCTTACAATGGAAGCTATGTAATATCGGTCGTCGACGCCAACACCTTCACCTACAGTTTCGCCGGCGGCACTTCGCCGGCGACCGGGACGATCACCTGCAACGATCTCGGCCTCAGGGCCGAGTATCAGGTCTATGGAACCAACAACAGCTGGCCGTCGGACGGAACCGACGCTTCGGGCAAATGGCGGCTTCGCGATGATATCCTTGCGCAGTCATCGGCCTGCTGCGATGCTGCAATCGATACTTACGCGGCGTGGGTTTCCCCCTCCAGAGGCGGTGTCTGGCCCGGCATTCTGGAGCTTGCGAGCACGACATTGACCGCGCAGGCCGGAACTGACGGCGTTGCCACCTATAACCAGATCGTCGTCGCGGATGCGAGCATCTTCAGGCCCGAGCAGACGCTGCACATCTATTCCGGCCCGGACGGCCTGGCGCGCCTGAGCACGCAGGTCGTCGCCAGCATCGCCGGCAACGTCATCACCTATCAAGGCGTGAGCGCCGTCGTCATGCCGGTTGGCTCCGTAGTGCGTCCGGCGCCGTCTGTCGGGGAGCTTTCGCCGGTCTCCTTCATCCATCCGCAGCCGATCATGATCGACCGGATTTCGAACGGCATTGCCCAGTCCGAAAAGCTGAAATTCAATTCCTGAGGTGGCCTGCCATGACATCCAACGACGATATCCTGCGCGCGCTCGGGCGCGTGGAGGGAAGGCTGACCGGCATCGAGGAAAACGTCGCGCTGCTGCGCCAGGAGATGAGCGACGAAAAAGCCAATGCCCATGAGGGTCGAGCCGTGATCCACAAGCGGCTCGACGAACAGGCAAGGCAGATCGCCCATCTCGATACGAGAGTGGCGATGACAGGCGGAGCGGACGCGCAGATCCGCGCCGAGATCGGGACGCTCAAGGAAACCGTCGAGAAGAACCAGGAGACGGTCGGCCCGGCGCTCGAAGAGTGGAAACGGATGAAATCGATCGGCTATGGCATCTCAGGGCTGATTGCCTTCGCCGGCCTGACGACGGGCGGGGTCATTGCCTATGCCAGCGATGGGGCTGTGGCGGCGCTCAGGCATTGGCTGAAGATCAGTTGAGCGCCATCCTTGCGGTTGGCAATCGACTGACGGCGAATGCCGGGAAGTCAAACGCAGCAAAACGGCGTCAGCTCGGCTGATATATTGCCGTATTTCGCCCCTTACTAAAATTAGACTTTGCTAACGAACAAAAATGCCGCTTGTTTGTTATCCCCTTCAAGGAGGAAACGAACATGAAGAGCATGAGCAACCGCCAAGTTCGCGTTCCGGGGCCTCGGGAGCATGACGTTGCCGAGCATTGCCGCAAGTTTGGGATTGGCCCGGCGGAGGAGAAGAAGCTGAAAAAGCTGCTCGGGTCTCACGCGCCGCTGCATGAGATCCGGGCCAATGCGCCGCCGCCCCAGCCGAAATGGCGATAGCGCCGGGGTCGGAACTTCCGGCATTATCCGGCGTTAGGATCGCCGGGCCGCGTGGCCGGTCTCGTCTCCTGTACCCCCTGCTACCCCGGCAGGTGCTGCGCGGTCCACTGCTTCCCTCGCTACTGGCTTATCGGCGTGCGGATCTGCGCACGCCGAGCCGTCAATTCCGCAGCTCGCGCGATAGCATCAGGATATAGTCGTCGGCGATATCGGCGACCACCATGGCCGCTTCGGCGGGCGGATAGCCCCTGCCGACGGCCTCGGCGACGATCTTCATCACCTGCGGTTCAAGCGCCTCCCGGCAGTCGGCGAGGCTTTCGTCGTTCGGGCATTTGGCGCGAAATTCCACCACGTTATTCATGGCATACCCCTCTGTTCAATGTTGCGGCGCTGCTCGATGCACGAAGCCGGTCCCTCACGGAAAAGGCGGGTCACCGTTCCGGTACGGAGTGCCGGAACAAATTAGCGATTATGAAAACACGATGTCACAGGGCGGGATGTATTCAAGCTGATGCTGATATTAAGGTAAGGCAGTAGGGTTAATTCGTCCAGCGGCAGTTGAAGGCCCGCTAGCCGGAATGTCAGGGAATGGCGCAACACTTTGTTTCCACATCGCTTTCCGATACGAAAAACCGGAGGTCCGTTCGGTTTTTCATCAGAAATACCGGCATTTGCCATGCGCTGCGATGCAGATGATAAGAGAGGCCGCAGCCCATGTGCCGGAGCCGGACAGCCACAAGGCCTTGTGCCACGTGCTTGCCCCTCACCCTAGCCCTCTCCCCGCTTGCGGGGCGAGGGGACGTGCCCTCCGAGAGGTGGCGAGGAACGGTGAGCTTGCGGCATCGTCCCTTCGCCCCGCGAGCGGGGAGAAGGTGCCGGCAGGCGGATGAGGGGCTGTGGCCGCGGCAAGTGGTGCGGCAATGAAGGTCTTGCTGCCGGACGCGGCCCTCAGGCGGCGGCAAGTGGCACAGCAATGAAGGTTTTGTTCCCGTCGCGCTCGACGAGCAGCAGCACGGATTTGCGGCCGGCCTTGCCGGCTTCGGCGATTGCGGCCTTGACGTCGCGGGCATTGTGCACCGGCCGGTCGTTGACCGAGACGATGACGTCGCCCGACTGGATGCCGGCGGCGGCGGCCGATTTATCCGGATTGACGCTGGCGACCACCGCGCCGCTGACGGAGCGCGGCAGGTTGAGCTTCTGACGCACATCGGGCGTCAAGTCGGCAAGGCCGATGCCGAGGCTCGGCTGGCCGGAGGCGTGGCCCTGCGCTTCCGGGCTTGTCGCCGCAGCCTGCTTCCGGCCATCCGCATTGGCGCCGACGGTGACGTTGAGATCGATGGTCTTGCCGTCGCGCCAGACGCCGAGCGATTTCTGCGTGCCCGGCGAAAGATCGGCGACGAGACGCGACAGGTCCTTCGGCGTCTTGACGGTCTCGCCGCCGACCGAGGTGACGATGTCGCCGGGCTTCAGGCCGGCATGGGCAGCCGGCGTATCGGCGGAGACGGCGGCCACCAGCGCGCCGCCTGTCTTGTCGAGGCCCACGGCGTCGGCGACATCTTTCGTGACTGGTTGGATCTGCACGCCGAGATAGCCGTGATTGATCGAACCATCCTTCTCGAGCTTGGCGACGATCGCCTTGGCCTCGTCGGAGGGAATGGCGAAACCGACGCCGACGCTGCCGCCGTTCGGCGAGTAGATGGCGGTGTTGATGCCGACGACCTTACCCTCGCGATCGACGAGCGGACCGCCTGAATTGCCGTGGTTGATCGGCGCATCGATCTGGATGAAATCGTCATAGGGCCCGCTATGCAGGTCGCGGCCGCGGGCCGAGACGATGCCTGCCGTTACCGTCGTGCCGATGCCGAAGGGGTTGCCGATCGCCAGGATCTGATCGCCGAGCTTCAGCCTGTCGGAATCGCCCCAGGCGACGGTCTGCAGCGGCTTGCCTGCCTCGACCTTCAGCACTGCGACATCGGATTTCGGATCGGCGCCGATCAGCTTGGCGGGCAGCTCGGTGCCGTCGTCGAGCGTCACCTTGATGTCGAGCGCATTGTCGATGACATGGTTGTTGGTGACGATCAGGCCGTCCGGGCTGACGATGAAGCCGGAGCCCAGCGCCATCGCATGCTGGGAGCCGCGCTGTTGCGGGACCGGGCGTGGCAGGGGAATGCCCTGATCCTCGAAGAACTGGCGGAACTGCTCGTCCATCGGCGATTCCTGCTCGGCGCTGACATCCGTCGTCTTCATCGTCGTGGTGATGGTGACGACGGCAGGCTTGTCGGCGTCGACGACGGAGGCGAAGGAGCCGCTCGGGGCGAGGATACCGCCCGTGTCCGATGGTGCGGCAAAGGCGCTGGGCGAATTGACGGCGAAGGGAAGGCATGCCGCGCCGGCGATGATGGCGGCCCCGACAAGTGCTGCTGTGCGATGTTTGCTGAGAATATGTGACATGGTGGTTATCCCTTGCGAGAACATTGGCTTGTGATGGCGTCGTAGTTCCATGTCTGGGACCTGGCGTCGGATGAGGTGCGCCAATTCCTCCGTTCGCCGGCGCGGATCGCCGGGAGGCGACGATCGGGGAGGGGAGAAGAATTCGCGCTCGGGATTAAATATGATCACGCCGGATGGCTTTACAAATTAAATATTGATCATGTTTATATTGCCGATTTGTAAGACATTACTGAAGTTTAACATCTGTCGCTGATGCCGGCGCCAGCCACCGCGTTCCCCGCCAAACTGACGGCCGTCTCGCCTGATAAAGGCGGTCCCGCTCGCTTCGGCAAAGTCGGATCTCCGGAACCCGTTGCGGCTATAAAAGTTAGTAGACTCTAAAATATTTCTTCGTCAGGAAGTCATGACCGGGGAATCGGCCGCAGGCGCGTCTGGCCCACGGTATATGAGGGGAATTCGGTTGAGCGGGGGCGGAAAGCCGAGCGCGGGATGCAGGTGAAGCTGAGCGACGTGGCGAGGAAGGTGGGCGTGAGCCCGATCACCATTTCGCGTGCATTGCGCAATCCGGAAATCGTCTCGGAGGATCTGCGCGAGGAGATTCTGCGCACGGTAGAGGAGATGGGCTATATCCCCAATCTTGCCGCCCGGGCGCTGGCCGGCCGCCACAACGGCATTGTCGGCGTCATCACCCCCGCCTTGCACCAGTACGGCTTCGCCGCCCTGATGATCGGTATCGAGGATTGTTTCCGCGGCACGGAGTTCACCGTGCAATATTCGAGCACGCTGCACCATGGCGAGGGTGAAGCCGGCCTGCTGAAATCCATCCTGACCCAGAAGCCTGCCGGCGTCATCATCGCCGGCGCCGAGGACTACGGCGATCTTCTGCCGCTGCTGGCGAGCGCCCCTTGTCCCATCGCCCATGTCACCGATCTTAGTCAGGAGCCGCAAAGCCTGGTCGTCGGCCTCGATCATTATATGGCGGGCGCCGAGCCCACCCGGTTCCTGTTGTCGAGGGGCTATAGTCGGATCGCCTTCATCGGTCGCGGCGCCGATGTCCGCTCGCGCCGGCGCATTGAGGGTTACGAGGCGGTGATGCGGGAAGCTGACCTTTTCCACGAGGATCTCATCATTGGCGGCGATGCGCCGAGCCGTATCGGCCTCGGCAGAGAGTTGTTTTCCCGCCTGCTCGAGCGCGTGCCCAATGTCGATGCCGTCTTTGCCCAGAGCGACGAACTGGCCTTCGGCGTGCTGATCGAATGCAAGGCGCGCGGCATCCGCGTGCCGGAGGATGTCGGCATTTGTGGCTTCAACGACCTGGAATTTTCGCCCTTCATCGAGCCGTCGCTGACGACGGTGCACATCCCGCGCCAGGACATCGGCTACCGCGTCGCCGACATGCTGCTGCATGCCATTCATGATGAGCCGCCCCGGGAAGACAGGGTCAATTGCGGCTTTTCCATCGTGCCGCGCGGTTCGACGCGATAATCTGGCACGTGCCGCCATAATGGAAGTGGGGCGCCTTGAGGTCTGGGCACAGTCAGGATTATTCCATATATGGAGCGGATGGCCACCACTGTGCTTAAGAATGGATAAGACCGGATTGTCTTTCGACAGGATGCGCACCTTCGTGCGGGTCGCTGAGCGCGGCAACCTGTCAATGGTCGCAAAGGAGCTGGGCCTCGGCCAATCCACCGTGACGCGGCACCTCAATGAACTCGAGGAGGCTGTCGGTGTGCCGCTGCTCAGCCGCACCACCCGCCGCGTCACCCTGACGGAGGAGGGCAGTCGCTATTATACCACCTGCCTTCAGATCTTGCGTCTGGTCGAACAGGCCGCTGAGGAAGCCAGAGATGCCCGTCAGGCTCCGGCGGGGGCTGTTCGGCTTTCCTGTACGGCAGCGCTCGGCGTGATGCATGTCACGCGTATGATCTTCGACTTCCAAGACAGGCATCCGGACATCCGCATCGACCTCAACCTGACGGACGAACGCATCGACCTGGTTCGCGAAGGCGTTGACGTGGCGCTTCGCCTTGGACCTCTCGCCGACAGCTCGATGAAACTTCATGCGGTCGGAGAGAGCCAGCGGCTGCTGGTTGGCGCTCCGGCCTATTTGTCCGCCCAGGGGCGGCCGGAGCGTCCGGCCGATCTGTCACGCTACGAAACCATCGTGATGTCCAATGTGGCAGGCAGCAACCAGCTCGTTCTTTCCGCCCCCGATGGCGCCAGATTCATGATCCCGGTCGGCGGTCGCCTGCGTGTCGATCACGGGCTTGCGGCGCGCGAAGCTCTTGCCGCCGGACGCGGCATCGGTCCTACACATCTCTGGCTGGTTCAAGATCTGCTGGACGACGGCCGGCTTGAAGTGGTGCTTGGCGACTATCGGCCTTCGCCGGTCCCGCTAAGCTTGCTGATTGTTCCGGAGCGTGCAGCCATTGCCCGCGTTCGGCTGCTGGTCGACTTTCTTGCCGCAGAGATTGCCAAGCTGCCTGGAATCCGGCCGTCGTAAGCCGCTGTTCAACTTCCGAAAGACCGCTTGTCGCCGCGCCATCCCGTCGTCCGCAGAAACTGCTCCCAGTTGAGCGTCTCTGGATTGAGCCGGCGGCTCCATTCGAGATCGTGTTCCTTGCCGAAATAGCCATATTCGACCGCATATTCGACCATTCCGAGAAGCTCTCGAACCAGAAATTCGTTGGCGGCAAATTCCGGGAAATAGCGCAGAAGGCCATCCCTGGTGAAAGCATTTCGATACTCGGCCTTGAGGCCGGTGACGCGTCGGAAGGTTTCGACCATCTCCCTCGGAGAAATGATGTCGCCGACGATCGGCAGCGTTTTGCCGTTGTAGCGCTCAGGATTTGAGAAAATCTCCAGGACGACAGGCCCCGTCGCCGTCAGCGGATCGACGAAAGGCGCCCGGAAATCTTCCGGAAGGTAAATCGGCAAGAGCAGGGTGTCGCCTTCCATCCGCGGCGCATAATACTCGATAAGGTTTGTGTAGAAGAATGCCAGCATGACGAAGGAATGAGAAATCGGCAGGGCGCGTATGTAATCTGCAACGCGCGCCTTGTCGGTAAAATGCGGCGCATATTTCGTCCCACCGGTAATCTTGTCGACATTCTCCAGCGTGCTGAAGACAATGTGCCCTACGCCGGCCTCCACGGCAGCGTCCGCCAGTTGCCGGCCGAGAGGTGCTTCGGTCGTCTGCGGCGGAGCGATCGGCGGCGTCATCAGAAACGCGCCATCCGCGCCCTTGAATGCCGCAGCGAATTCCTTCTGAAGGCCGAGTTCGAGGGGCACGACGGCGATTTCCGCGCCGAGTTTTTCGAGACGCAGGGCTTCGGGCGAATCCTTTCTTCGAGTGAGAGCACGGACGCGGAAACGCTGGCTTTCAAGAAGCGTCGCAACGACGCTCCGCCCCTGTTTGCTCGTTGCACCCGTGACTGCGATCAGTGGCTTGTTGGTTGTAGACATGTCTTTCATCCTTTCCCGTCATTCGACGCCGACCAGACAGGCCGGCGTCTTTGCGAGGCAGGGCGCGGGCAGTCCATTGCCGATCGCCCACCTCGATGGCGGCATTCTATCGAAATAGGTTTTCCCGCTGTAGATGACCGGAATGGATAAGATAATGCCATTTTTTGGATAAATGTCTCCATCTGGTCGCTGTGGATCGCCCGACCCGATCAGACCGTCGAAGGCCGCCGCGCGATCGGAAGCGCTGGCGATCCATGATCTCTGCCAGTGTTCTTTCTCGAAGCAATCAGGGTATCAGCAGGATACTGCCCGCCGCGCGCCCGGATTCCATCTCTTCGTGCGCCTTCGCAACATCGGCCAAACGGTATTCGGCGCCGATCTGCGAAACGATCCCCGATTCCATCGCCCCGATCGCAGCGAGAGCAGCCTCGCGATATTGTCCGACGTCAGCGCACCAGGCCATGATGCTCGGATGGCAGAGCGCCTTGCCCGGGCGAAGTTCCTCGACAGGCACCGGTGGAATGGCGCCGGCGGCTTGACCGATGGTGACAGCCATGCCGAATGGGCGGACAGAGTGTATGCTTTTGAGAAGCGTATCCCCGCCGATCCCGTCATAGGCGACGTCGACGCCGAGCCCGTTCGTCAGCCGCTTCACTTCCGCGACGAAATCGGCGCCGCGCCCGACGATCAGGTGATCGGCTCCACAAGATCTGGCGAGGGCTGCCTTTTCGGAGGAACCGACCGTTCCGATCACCGTGGCTCCGAGCGACTTGGCCCAGCGAACCAGGATGCTGCCGAGCCCGCCGGCAGCCGCATGGATCAGAACGTGGTTTCCTGCACGCACATCATAGGTCTTCTTCAACAGCATGTAGGCGGTCATGCCTTTGAGGAGCGAACTCGCCGCCGTTTTTGCCGAAAGGGTATCCGGCAGCTTGATCGCCCTTTCAGCGGCGATGTTGCGCGCGGAACGATAGGCGCCGACCGGAGGCCCGGCATAGGCGACGCGATCACCTCTTTCGAACATCGAGACGCCCGAACCGACAGCCTCGACGATTCCAGCCGCTTCGGCGCCGATCACCGCGGGGTGGGACGGCATCGGGTAGATACCTTTCCGGTGATAAATGTCTAGAAAGTTCGTGCCGATCGCCTCATGACGGACTCTGATCTCGCCATCGCCGGGGCTGTCACACTGGCGCTGCTCGACATGGAACTGGTTGATGTCGCCAGGGACATTCAGCCATACGATCTGGTCAGTCATCGCTCGTGCTCTCCTTATTTCGGATAAAATAAGCGATGGCGGTACGGGTGAAAATTCCCTATTACTGCACAATGGTTGGGAGAGATTTCACAAAACTCGATTGGGACGACCTTCGGCATTTCCTGGCCCTCGCGCAATCGGGAACCTTGCTGAGTGCAGCAAAGCAACTCGGCGTCGAACATGCCACCGTCAGTCGCCGCGTTTCGTCGCTCGAATCCAGCCTCGGACGCAAACTCGTAGATCGCCGCGGACGCCGCATCATCTTGACGTCGGACGGAGAGCAGGTTGCGAGATACGCCGCTCTCGTCGCCGTCCAGACAGCGGCCATCGAGCAACTCGGTCGCAGCAGCGCCACGGAATTGCACGGCCATGTCAGGATCAGTGCCCCTCCCGCGCTCTCGAGCATGCTGCTTGCAAAACCCATCGCAGCCGTCAGGCGAGACCATCCCGGCGTTGAGATCACGCTTGTCGGAGAAAAGCGCCTCGCCTCCCTCAACAGGCGGGAGGCGGATGTGGCCGTGCGAATGTCGCGTCCTGAGGACGGAGATTACGCGATCGCCAAGCTCGGCGAGACAAGCTTTCATCTCTACGCATCGAAGGCCTATCTCGAAACGGTTCCGCCGTCGGACTGGACCTTCATCGGTTACGACGAAACCATGAATGCCTCACCGCAGCAATTGCGGCTGGTCGAACTGGCCGCCGGCCGGCCGATCGCTGTGAGATCGTCCGTTTTGGAGTTTCAGGCTGCAACTGCAAGCCTTGGTGCAGGTGTCGTCATGCTCCCAGATTTCGCCGTCGCGGAGTCGAGCGGTCTGCAGCGCATCGAGACCGAACAGCCGTTGACGAGAGAGGTCTGGCTGGTGGTCCATGCCGATATCAAGGACGTTCCCTCCGTCCGCGTCGTCGTCGATGCGCTGAAAAACGCTTTTAGCCGGTAGTCCCCGCGGTTGGATCTCTGCCGAACCAGATCACTTTTCGCAAAGCCTTCGGCCGCCCGAATAGGGCTGATAGGTACAATCGGATGGGCGAAAGGAGCGGTAGCTGCGCGAGCAGGCGGTGATGTTGCAGGACTGCGGGGCGGCTTGACCGTCGACCACCGCTTCGCTCGACCGCACTCCGTTGAGCGTCGGCTCGATCGTCGCCTCGCGGATGAAGTCCCGCCAAATATGGGCGGGCAGGGCGCCGCCCGTCACCCCCTTCATCGGCGCGTCATCATCATTACCAACCCAGACGCCAACGACGAGGGCGTCCGTGAAGCCGACGAACCAAGCATCACGATTGTTCTGGCTGGTGCCGGTCTTGCCGGCCGCAAAGGTGCCGGGATCTGCACCACGTCCCGTGCCGCGCTCGACCACCAACTGCAGGAGCCCGAGGAGGTCGGACTGGTAAGGCGAAAGATCGACATTCGGCTTTGATTGTACGCCAACGCGAAAGGCATTGGGCTGCCCTGCGGCTTGAAAATCGATGATACCCCAGGGCTTGACGGGGGCCTTGCCGAGCTGGACGGAGGCATAGGCGCTGGTGAGATTGAGCAGATTGACTTCGGAGGTACCGAGCGCCAACGACGGCGTGTCGGCCAGTGGCGCATCGATGCCGAGTTCGCGCGCCGCGGCAATCACATTGTCCAGACCGACCTCTTGGGCAAGCGCCACCGACGCGGCATTGAGCGATCGCGCGAACGCCTCGGCGAGCGTCACCCACCCACTATAGTTGCCGCCGGAATTTTCCGGCGACCAGCCGTCGATTTCAATTGGTGCGTCCAGAATCTGGTCGGACAAGGTGAGCCCAGCCTTCAATGCTGCGTAGTAGACGAACAGCTTGAAGGTGGAGCCCGGCTGGCGCATCGCAGTGACGGCGCGGTTGAACTGGCTCGCCTTGTAATCGCGCCCGCCAACCATCGCAACGACAGCGCCGTCCGGTGTCATCGCAACCAGCGCAGCCTGCGATGCTCCTACGGATTTTCCTTCGCCGTCCAAAGACCGTTTCACGATCCTCTCGGCGATCTGCTGTAACTGCGGCACCAGCGTCGTGCGCACCGTCGTCGACCCTGGCGAGGAGCCGGCGATTTCGCTCGCCTGCGGCGAAATCCAGTCTGCAAACCAGCTCCCGGAGCGCGGGGTCGGCGTCGTTGGATGCAGCTTGGCAAAGCTCGTCTTGGCCTCCGTCGCCTGTGGCGCGGTGATCTTGCCATTGGCCGTCATCGCGTCGAGAACGACCAGGGTGCGCTGCCGGGCGCCTTCGAAATTATCGATGGGGTTCCATTGACTGGGCGCTCGCAGCAGCCCCGCCAGCATCGCCGACTCCGGCAGATTGAGGGCGCCGATATCCTTGTTGAAATAGATGCGCGCGGCGGCAGGCATGCCGGTCGCACCGGCGCCAAGATAGACGCTGTTGAGATAGCGCGTCAGGATTTCCCGCTTGCCGAGCTTCCACTCCAGCCAGAATGCGATGACGACTTCCTGTATCTTTCGTTTTATCGTCCGATCGCTGTCGAGGTATTGCAGCTTGATGAGTTGCTGGGTGATGGTGCTGCCACCCTCCACCACCGAGCCGGCCTCCAAGTTCCGCAGAAGCGCCCTGCCGATGCCCCTGGGGTCGACGCCGAAATGATCCATGAACCGGCGGTCCTCGATCGACAGCACGGCATCGATCAGATGGGGTGGAAACTGGTCGTATCGCGCATAGGGACCTTGATAAGGCCCCTGTCTCACCAATGGCGCGCCGTCGGCGGTTTCCAGCACCACGACCGGCTTCAACGTTCCATCCCGGATCTCGCTCCAGGGCACGTCTTTCAATGCCCACACCAGCACGCTTCCGACGAGGAGGCAGACAAGAAGGATCGACCCGAGAGCGTATTTCCGCCAGCCCGCCAGAAGGGACCGGAGCTGGCTGCTTTCAGCCGGATTGGTGCGCCGATCGCGAATCCTGCGGCGGGTTCTGGCCAGAGCGGTGGTCATCCACTGGGTTGGATCCGATGTGGCTGCCCGCCGCATCGACCTCCTGAGCTTCCGCCTCAAAAGCGAAGCGGCCGTCCTGCTCTTCGCCAAGGCGGCACTTGCCCGCAAATCGTGACGCAGCGCATGCAATAGATTGCTCGCGGCCTGTCTGGTTTGGCCGAAGGATCCGTGGGGGGGTTGCGGGTCGTCGACTTTGGTAATGTCTGGTGGATCCGAGGCAGCCGCTTGCGCCGCCGGATCTGCTGCCTGATTGCGACCCGAGATCGAGCTGCTAACGCTTTCACCTGAGGAATCGGGAGAATTGGGCATCGGGTACCGCTAAAAAGCTAACGCAGCATGATCTATATATCCGCGTGATGCGGAGTGTTCTACCGCAAAAGGTCGCAGCAGTTCCGGAACTCACCACCCGGGCGGTGGGCGTCGAGCGAGTTTTTCTCTCAAGGTGCGACTTGGGAAGCTACCGACATCAATTCCTGGGAATTCGGTGCCTTGAATGTTTGTAGCCCGGGCTCCAGAGCTTCAGTGAAGCGCCACCGTACGATGCCCTCCCGGTCGATGAGGAACTGACCGACAAGCTGCCCATGGTCGGCGGTCATCATCTGCTGATCGGCTTCCGTCATTTGATATCCTTCCTTCTCGTTGAGAAATTCGTCCATTGCCCTCACGCCCATAGGCTCGGGCAGCTCGCCCGGAAGATCGATCCGTATCGCCATGAGCGTATCGATCCCGACCTCGCGTAAGCCGAAGGCTTGGTGCGAAGCCCGTACCGGGTCGGAAGCAGCAAGAAGATCGGGTATCGGATGGTAACGGAAATAGAGTCGCGCGCGTTCGACCGGGGTGTTTACAACAGCCAGGGATTGGACGCCTTTCTCACGCAGCACCGGATTTAGATATGCCATGGCGGCGACATGGCGCCGGCAGAACGGGCAATGCAGGCCCCGAAACAAACCGATCAACAACGGGCTGCGGCCACGAAAATCATCAAGTGCGATCTTCCCCTCGTGCGAGATTGCATCAAACACAACGTTCGGGACCCGGTCGCCCGGTTGTAGCGGATGGTCGACATGCTTTGTGGACATGGATAACCTCCTCGCTCGGGATCAGTCGAGCAAAGGCGCCACGTGAAGTACTGCGAGGTCGAGATTGAGCGTTGCAGGCCTGACCTCTCGTCTCACCGCCAGGATCCGATCTAAGAATGGCCTCACATGAGCCCGCGGGCAAGCGGTAAACTCCGAATCGTGAATTGAAAAAGTCCGTTTTCTGCAAACACTGATTTTTTAGCGGCCAATCTGTGAATTATCGCACACTGACCGGCCGCAAGCCTCTAGCAACTCTGCGCATCGCGACCACTTCGGGACGGCCCTTACTTTACCGTGATGGCAATACCGCTGAGATCGGCGTTGACTTGCAGGCCTACCTGCTTGCCCGAGAGTTCGAGTTGGGCGCCCTTCTCATTGGTCATGACGATCATCTGGGCACCTTTGCCGACAGCGCCGCCACCACCCGCCGCACCGTAGACCCCCGTCACATCTTGAGCGCGGCGGATATGGCGAACGGTACCATGAAAATTGGTCTTAGAAGCCCCGAAGGCGAGGCCACCCGAGATGCCGCCGACAGTGATGGGATAGCGGCGACCATGGAAGGTCAGCGTGCCTTCGCCTCCAGTGCCACCCACAAAGAAGGCAGCCTTGTAGACCGAGAAGCTGATCGTACCGCTGTCGGCATGCGCGGAGCCGGCGAAGCTTACTCCCGCCGCCGCGATAACCGCAGCCGCGACTGAACGAATTGTGGACGAATTCTTCATGATGCAAGTCTCCTCAAAATCGAGGCTTACCCAGCCAGAAGGGCGTGTCAACGTCATGCCAAAGTCACAGCTGAAACAGTCTCGCCCGTCATTAGTTCCAAGCACGCGGCCAGAATCCGACCGGGAGAAAGCGGCCAACGGATGGCAAACATAGTCTCGGTGGCAGGGCAGCCGGTGGCAGCCCATGACGCTGTCACGGGGCTTGACCGGGCCGCCACCTGGCGGACATTTCCAGCCATGCAGAAAAGATTACTTTAGACGCAGGGGCTGTGGGGGCCTTCATATTGTCGACTCGTTAAGCGTACGGTGAGGAGGGAATGCCATCGATGTTGCTGGAAGATTTGTATCGCCTGATGAAGACCGGGCACGTACAGGCCCAGGGCATCGTCGACACGATGACCCAGCCCGTTGTCGTGCTGGATCAGAATCTCTGTGTGACGACCGCAAACAATGCATTCATCAAGACTTTCGAAGTCGAGCGGGACGACATCCTCTCGCAGAACTTCTTCCGGCTTGGAAATGGGCAATGGGATATTCCGGAGCTTCGGCAGCTCATAGCCTCGGTGATCCCACGGGCGGCCGCCGTCATTGGCTTCGAAGTGAAGCATGAATTCCCGACGATCGGCCAGCGTACATTCCTTGTCGATGCCCGCCGCCTCGTTCATCCGGATAACAACAGTCCCAACATCCTGGTCATCTTCGACGACGTGACGGAGCGCCGGCGCCACGATGCCGAGATGGACTTCATCGTGGCCGAGATGCGGCATCGGCTGAGGAACCTGTCGGCCGTCGTTCAGTCGGTCGTGAACAACACCAGGACCGACGATCCGGCTGTGGCAAGCTTCAAGGAAGCGCTGCTTGGAAGGCTCGATATCACCTTTCGAGCTCAGGAAGTTGCTGCCATTGGCGGGCTGACTGAGTTCGAAGCATTGCTGCGAGGCGCGGTCGGTGCGACGGTTTGGGAACGGCTCGAATGCTCTGGACCGTCCGTAGAATTTGGAAGTTCAAAGGTTCTCCCGGTCAGCATGATCCTGCACGAGCTCGGCACGAACGCGTTGAAGCATGGTGCTGCCTCGGTGCCCGGCGGAAAGATACGGGTGACGTGGGAAATGGAAGCCGGGCCGCGGGACCGGACGTGGCTCGTATGTCAGTGGCGCGAGGAAGCAGGGCCGCCTATTCATGAGTCTGTACGCCAGGGCTACGGGACCGAACTAATCGAGGGCCTCGCCGCCCATATGGGTGGAAGCGTGGAACTTAACTATCCTCCCAGTGGTTTCACTGCGACGATCAAATTCCCGATGTGAGGTCATGTGAGCGATATTGTCGACACGAGGGCAGGCGCGACCAAGGTCCTCGTCGTCGAGGACGAGTTCTTCATCGCCGATGAACTCCGACGTAAACTGACCGCTGCCGGATTGCAGGTGCTTGGCCCGGTGTCATCGAACGAGCGCGCTCTCGATCTGCTGGAGCAGGATCGACCTGACGTTGCTGTCCTTGACGTTCATCTCGGCGAGGCAAGAGTGACCGCGGTAGCTGCGAAGCTTCGCCAGTTGAATGTCCCGATCGTTCTGGCGACAGCAAGTCCTGCCCATGAACTTGCATCTGACCCAGTCCTCGCGGGCGCGGTCATCCTGGAAAAGCCCACTGATTTCGGTCTTCTCATCGAAACCGTTCGCAGGGCGGTCAAGTGACTGTTCTCAGGGCTGCAACCTCTCAGCGGAGGTCTGCTTGGGGAGTCCGCGTGTTGGAAAAGAGGCCAGTCTGGCTGGCCTCTTGAACCATGATCAAATATCGCTTGCGGCGCTCGACCACAACTCGGCCGCCTCGGCTGCCGTCATCCGCCGGACCTCGGCCTCGTGGCTGCGGCTGGCGAAGAGTTCGCTGGCCATGATCTGCTCGGCCAAGTCGGCCGGCAGCGAGAGGATGACGCGGGCTTCGCCATTGTGCAGGCCGCCGAGTTCGGTGCGTTTGCCGGTCACCATGCCGCCGGCGACCGTGTTGTTGGTCTCCGGATCGATCAGGATGAAGGAGCCGGACTGGCGGTTCTGCTCGTAAGGATCGAAGATCGCCGCTTCGTCAAAGGCAAGCCGGACCTTGCCGATGGCGTTCATGTAGAGCCGCTGGGCGGGGTTCCAGGTGCCGGTCTTCAATTCGAGCTGGCTGAGCGGCTGCACCTGGACGCGCTGGCGGCGGCTGCCGCTCTTCAGCCAGTAGCGTTTGCCGGGCTCGATGCCTTCGGGCTGCAGCGCGACGATCTGCGCGTCGAAGGCCAGGCCGACCTGCGGCTGGGCGTCGATAGAGACGATCATGTCGCCGCGTGCCACGTCGACCTGGCGGTCGAGCACCAGCGTTATCGCGTCGCCGGCAACGGCCGCGTTGCGCACGAGATCGAAGGTGACGATCTTGGAGACGTTGGCGACCATGCCCGACGGCAGGATCATGACGCTGTCGCCCGGCTTGACCGAGCCGCCGGCAACCGTGCCCTGATAGCCGCGGAAGCTTTCGCCCGGACGCGACACACGCTGCACCGACAGGCGGAAGCCGACCGTCTGCGACGAGCGCACGGTGGCAAGCTCCAACGTCTCCACCAGCGTCGGGCCAGTGTACCAGGGCATGGCGCCCTGGCCGGAATAGACGACATTTTCGCCCTTCAGCGCCGACATCGGAATGGCGGTGATCTGCTTGACGCCGAGCGACAGAGCGAATTCGCGGAATTCGTGGCTGATCTTCTCGAAGCCGGCGCGGTCATAGCCCGTCAGGTCGATCTTGTTGACGGCAAGCACGAACTGCCTGATTCCGAGCAGCGAGGCGATCGTAGCGTGGCGGCGCGTCTGTTCGAGGATGCCGAGACGGGCGTCGACGAGCAGGATGGCGAGATCGGCCGTCGAGGCGCCGGTCGCCATGTTGCGGGTATATTGCTCGTGACCGGGCGTGTCGGCGACGATGAAGGAGCGCTTGTCGGTCGAGAAATAGCGATAGGCGACATCGATGGTGATGCCCTGCTCGCGTTCGGCCTGCAGGCCGTCGAGCAAGAGCGCGAAGTCGGGCAGGCCGAGGTCGTTCTGCTTACCGGTGGAATCGCGCTGCAGCGTGGCGGCCTGGTCTTCCTTGACGGCCTTGGTGTCCCACAGCAGGCGGCCGATCAGGGTCGACTTGCCGTCATCGACACTGCCGCAGGTAATCAGGCGCAGCGGGCGCGAGTCGCGCTGGGCCTTCTGCGGCTCGGCGGCGGGCAGGCTGGCGACGGTTGCGGCCGAGACGGCGGTGTTGGCTGCGGTCATCTCAGAAATATCCTTCACGCTTCTTCTTTTCCATGGAGCCGGACTGGTCGCGGTCGATGGCGCGGCCCTGACGTTCGGACACCGTTGCGATTTCGAGTTCGGCGATCACCTCTTCGAGCGTGCTCGCCTCGGAACGGATGGCGCCGGTCAGCGGGAAGTCGCCGAGCGTGCGGAAGCGGATCATGCCCTCCTGGCGCACTTCGCCGGGCAGCAGCTCGAGGCGCGGATCCTCGGCAAGGATGATCATGCCGTCGCGCTCGACGAACTTGCGCTTGCGGGCGTAGTAGAGCGGCACGAGCGGGATGTCCTCGGCCTGGATGTAGCGCCAGATATCGACCTCGGTCCAGTTCGACAGCGGGAAGGCGCGCACGCTCTCGCCCTTGCGGATCATGCCGTTGTAGATGTTCCAGAGTTCCGGTCGCTGGTTGCGCGGATCCCAGCGATGGTCCGGAGTGCGGAAGGAATAGATGCGCTCCTTGGCGCGGCTTGCCTCCTCGTCGCGCCGGGCGCCGCCGAAAGCGGCGTCGAACTGGCCGGCATCGAGCGCCTGGCGCAGGCTTTCGGTCTTCATGATGTCGGTGAAGGCAGCCGAGCCATGGGTGAAGGGCGTGATGTTTTCGGCCGCGCCTCGCGGATTGATATGCTCGATGACATCGAGATCGTACTTCTTCGCGGTCTCGTCGCGGAAGGCGATCATCTCGCGGAACTTCCAGCCGGTGTTCACATGTAAGAGCGGGAAGGGCACGCGGCCGGGATAGAAAGCCTTGCGCGCCAGGTGCAGCAGCACTGAGGAATCCTTGCCGATCGAATAGAGCATGACGGGACGCTCGAATTCGGCTGCGACTTCGCGGAAGATGTGGATGGATTCGTTTTCGAGCGCTTTCAGATGCGGGTCGAGCGGCGCCTTGGCGCTCTGGGGATTGCTGAGTTCCGTATCCGGACGGCTATCGGGCATGTCTTACTCCAGACTGTCGGTCCTTGCGGCTGCCCGCAGGGCTTTCTCGATTGTGGCTCTTCGGGGCCTGCGGCGATCGCCGCGCCCTGATCCGAAAAGCCGGGAAGATAGTTATTGTGCGGCGATCGCCGCGGCCTCTTCGGCGACATGCAGGCCGCATTCGCGCTTCTCGTCCTGCTCCCACCACCAGCGGCCGGCGCGTTCCGGCTCGCCGGGCTTGATCGCCCTTGTGCAGGGCTCGCAGCCGATCGAGGGATAGCCGCGCGCATGCAGCGGATTGACCGGCACGCCGTTTTCGGCAACGAAGGCCTTGATCGCCTCGATGTCCCAATCGGCTAGCGGATTGACCTTCAGGAGGTGCCGTTCGGCGTCATATTCGGCAAAGGGCGTCTCGGCGCGGTTGGCCGATTGCCCGCGGCGCAGACCGGTGATCCAGATCGTCGCCCCTTCGAGCGCACGCGCAAGCGGTTTCAGCTTGCGCACGCCGCAACAGGCATGCCTGGCTTCGACGCTCTCGTAGAAACCGTTGAGGCCGTATTGCGCGGCATAGGCGTCGATATCGGCCTTCTCTGGCGCGAAGCGCTGGATATGGATGTCGTACTGGGCTTCCGTCTCGTCGATCAGCGCCAGCGTCTCGGCAAACAGGCGGCCGGTTTCCAGTGTCGCGATGTCGATTGGCAGGCGATGCGTGCCGATCTCGGCGGTGATCACCTGGTCCTCGATGCCGAGCGAGGTGGTGAACACCACGCGGCCGCCAAGGCCTGCCACCAGCGACAGACGTCCGGCAAGGTCGAGGCCTGCCAGCTTGTCGTTCAGCGCCTCGGCTTCTGTATTCGGATTGATAACAGTCATGGAAATCCTGTCCTTAGTTGCCGGGAGTATCGCAGTTCAAGCCTGGATCGGACAGAAAAAGGGATTTCGAAAGCTGCGGCCGGAAGAGCAAATATCTCTCCGAAGCTGCCGCAATGCAGAAAAGCAGCCGCCCGCGGGCGAAATCCGCGTCGGCAGCTTCAATGTCTATCGAATTAGTAGACTTACACGCAGCCTGTCAATCCGAAATCTGAAGTGATGCTGAAAAAGGTGCGGAAGGCACTGATTTGGCGTAGTTTGCGAGGGCTTGGCCAAGCGTGAAAAACAAGGCCAAAAATGCTTGTCCCTCAAGGCGTTCTGCCGGCGCGTTCAAATTCCGTTCATGCTGGTTGTGCCATAGAGGCGAATATACGTGTGAAGCGGCGCGGGATGCGCGCCGCCTGTGTGTGTTGACGGTCTGAGATGATTACGCAAAAGGCGAAATATGCGCTGCGGGCGCTGACGGTTCTGGCGGATGCCGGTGCCGACGAACCCGTGATGATTTCCGATATCGCCGCGCAGCAGAAGATCCCGAAGAAGTTCCTCGAACAGATCCTGCTCGACCTCAAACATCACGGCATCGTCGTCAGCCGCCGGGGCAAGCAGGGTGGCTATCTCCTGCTCAAGCCCGCCCACACCATCACCTTCGGCGAAATCCTGCGCATCATCGACGGTCCGATCGCCCCGCTGCCGTGCCTGTCGATCACCGCCTATCGCAGGTGCGACGATTGCGACGGCGAACAGAATTGCGAAATCAGACACGTCTTCGCCAAAGTGGCTGACGCCACCCGTAAGGTGCTGTTTTCGACTACGATCGCCGATGCCGTCGCCCCGCGGCAAGGCGCCGAAGTCACCCGCCTGCTCGCCTGATCAGTTCTCAGCCGTTTCCCTGGCGCGCCGGGCTCGGATCGCTGCGGCGATGAAGACGCGCGACAGGCCGTGATAGAGCGGCTCGCGGCACAGGATGCGCGAGGTGATGTAGCCGATCATCGATACCGCCATGATCGGAATGACGGCCTGATGGTCGCCGGTCATTTCCAGAATGATGACGAAGGCGGTCATCGGTGCTTGCACCACGCCGGAGAAATATCCGGCCATGCCGAGAATAGCCGCAAGCGCTATGCTGCTGCCCATGATCTGGCCGATCGTGCTGCCGAAGCCGGCGCCGACGGAGAGCGAGGGCGCGAAGATGCCGCCCGGAATCCCCGACATCATCGACAGAAAGCCCGCAAGAAGCTTTTCGAGGAAGAACAGCAGGGGCAGGGGATTGCCCTCGACGGCGCCTTTCGCCTGGTCGTAGCCCGTTCCGAAGGTCATGCCGCCCGAGAGGATGCCGATCGCCGCGACGACAAGCCCGCAGGCCGCTGCCAGCATCACCATCCGCGGCAGCGGCTGCGGATGTGCCCACCGGCGAACCTGCTGTCCGAGATGGAGCGCAAGCCCGCTGAAAGCCGCACCCAGTGCGCCGCCGCCGATGCCGCAGATGAGCACCAGTTCCCAGTCGCCCACCGAGGCCGGGGCGACCGCGGTGGACCCGAAATAATTGTAGCTGCCGGCAAGTCCGAGCGCGGCAAGACCCGAAAGGATGACGGCCGTCAACACCAGACCGTTCGCTCGGGACTCATAGGTCCGGCTCATTTCCTCAATGGCGAAGACGATGCCGGCGAGCGGTGTGTTGAAGGCCGCGGCGATGCCGGCCGCCGAACCGGCGAGGATCAGCCCGCGCGCCTGCGCCATGCCGCCGAAGCGCGCGACGGCCAGCATGATCGAAGCGCCCACCTGCACGGTCGGCCCCTCGCGGCCGATCGATGCACCGCTTGCGAGCCCCAGCACGGTCAGCAGAATCTTGCCGAAGACGAGCCGCAGCGACAGCAGCCGCGTGCGGTCCTCCGCATCGCGCAGATGCCGCGCGGCAATCGCCTGCGGAATGCCACTGCCCTGCGCGTTCGGGAAGAATGTTGCCGCGAGACAGGCCGATAGCATGAAGCCGAGCGGCGTGATGAGAAGCGGCAGCAGAAAACCCCATTGCCCGGAAGCGGTCACGCCGGCAAAGCCGCGCTGCGCCAGATCGGCAAGCCTGGCGAAGCCGACGCTGATGATGCCGATCGCAAAGGCGCCGAACCAGAAGATCAACCGTGGACGCCAGAGGGAGAAGGAGCCCCACAGGACACGCGATCTACGGAAAAGTCTGGACTTGCGATGGAACACGGGCATGCCGGAGCGCGGATGTTGGACAGGCCTCTTCCTAAACCGGTTTGCAGGGATTGGGCCACCTCTTTCTTCCGAAAATTGCTTCTGTGATGGCGGCCTGGCAGCTTTCGCCACTCATCATCGATCGCTGACCGCCGCCCGCGGGCTGACCCACGGCTCCTGGTTCGAGCGCGCCAGCTGCTGCTTGCCGAGAATATGATCCGCCGCCTTCTCGCCGGTCATGATCGAGGGCCGTTGAGATTGCCGTAGGTGACGTGCGGGAAGATCGAGCTGTCGGCGACCCTCAGGCCGTCGACGCCGATCACCCGCGTCTGCGGATCGACCGCCGCCATCGGATCGTCATCCGGGCCGGCGTCTTTCCGAGTGCCTCGGCGAGCTCCCCGTTGGCCTTGCCGGCAGCAATTAGGCTCGGAATATCGGCTCGCGCGGCGTCAGGGGATCCAATGTCATGATTGCCCGGCAGCTTCCAGAATGAGCTTGGTGATCTCATCCGGATGTGAAATGAGCGACAGGTGGCTGCATTCGAGTTCGATGGCTTTAGCGCCCATGCGTCTGGCCATGAAACGCTGCAGGTCTGGATTTATCGTCCCATCTTGCGTCGAAACGGCGTAGTAACTTGGCTTGGAGCGCCAAGCAGCGTTTGAGGTTTTGCCGGTGAGCAACGCCCTTTGGAATGGTTGTTGAACGGCATAGAGCACCCTTGCCCTCGCCTCGGGAAGATCGCCCCCGAAATCGCGCAGGAACGCTTCTTCCGTCAGCCGTCCTTCGTCGCCGTCGAAGACAATGCCCGCGGTTGCGGGTGGTGTCGGGTAGGTTTTTGCCAAAGCTGCATAGTCCTCACCTGCATCCGGTGCTCGGGCAGCGACATAAACCAGTGAAGAGACGTTCGGATGTACGCCTGCTTCGGTGAGGATCATCCCCGAAAAGGAGTGCCCGACAAAGACGGTCGGACCGTCCTGCCGGTCGAGGACGCGCCTGGCGGCCGCCACGGCATCGGGAAGCGTAGTAAGAGGGTTCTGGACCGCCGTGCAGTTCAGGCCCTTCGCCTGCAGCCGGCCGATAACCTCGGTCCAGCATGATCCGTCGGCGAAAAGTCCATGCACGAGAACGACATTGCGCGCCTTTGCAGGCGTGGGTGTGGCGGCAAGGCCGGCATGTGTCGCAACAAGTGACGTGGCGGCACCGACGAGCAAAGTTTTCGAAAATGTGCGTCTGTTCATCATCATGATCGAATCTCCATCGTTTGCGAAACGGTAGGATTATTTGAACTCAGCCCGGACCGGCGTCTCAGATTGACATGCCGCCGGAGACCTCGATGCGTTGGGCATTGACCCAGCGATTGTCCTCGGAGAGCAGCGAGGCAATCATCGGGCCGATATCGTCGGGCAGGCCAGCGCGGCCCAGCGCCGTCATTTCGGCGACACGCTGGTTCAGATCCGGATTGTCGCGCACCATACCGCCGCTAAAGTCGGTTTGGATGGCGCCGGGCGCGACGACATTGACGGCGATGCGACGCGGTCCCAGCTCTTTTGCCATGTACCGGGTCAGCACCTCGACCGCTCCCTTCATTGCACCGTAAGGAGCGCTGCCAGGAACGATGATGCGAGTCAGGCCGCTCGACAGGTTGACGATCCGGCCGCCGTCATTGATCAGCGGCAAGAGTTTCTGCGTCAAGAAGAAAACGCCCTTGAAGTGCACATTGTAAAGCATGTCCAGTTCATCTTCCGTCGTCGCCTCGATGCTGTTGTGGTGCGAGGTTCCGGCATTGTTGACGAGGCAGTCGAAGCGCTCGGCGCCTAGATCGGCAAGCGCCTGTTTTACGGCGTCGACGAAAAGGTCGAAACCGTTGGCATCACCCGTGTCGAGCTTGAGGGCAGTGGCTTTGGCGCCGGCTTCAGCAACCAGGGCCACGACCTTTTCGGCTTCCGCCCTGCTGGAATTGTAGGTGAGGATCGAGTCCACACCGCGTCTGGCGAGGGTGAGCACGGTGTTGCGGCCCAACCCGCGGCTGCCGCCGGTGACGATTGCGATTTTGCGTTCAGAATTCTGTGTCATCGCCGTTCTCCTTTGACTGACGACGCTGAACATAAGAGGGCGAAGCACGGGCGAACATGCCGGAATCAGCTTCTTTCTTGCCTGATCCTGCCTCCGGCGTTAGTTTGGAATTCCAGAATTGCGGGGAATGCGATTGGGCGCTCTTTCGATCTTGTATGATGCTGTCGTCGCCGCGTTTGCGGCTCATGGAAACAGGAGCCCCTATTTCACACCGATCGACGGGCTGGCCTTGCTCCGATCCTTTTCCGAGCGGCATCCGAACCACCTGATTCACCGGCCGGCGCTCTGCATCGTGGTGCAGGGGGCGAAATGGACGACGTTCGGCGAACGGAGGCTCCATTATCGCACCAGCCAGGCCATGGTCGTCAGCGTCGAGATGCCGGGTGCAAGCCAGGTGGTGCATGGCGCGCCGGATGCGCCCTATCTCAGCGTCGTCATCGAACTCGACCAGGCGATCCTACGCGAAGTCTATGAAAGCATGGAGGCACCGCCCACTCCGGCCTCCGACGAGCATGCCGCCGCCTTCGTTATGGAGCTCAGCGAGGCGATCCTCGGCTGCGCCGCGCGCGCCGTCAGCCTGCTCGGCGAGCCGCAGGCAATCCCGCTGCTGTATCCCGGCGTCAAACGCGAACTCTGCTACCGCCTGCTGGCCGGGCCACATGGCGCTGTCTTCGCCCGCATGGTCGTCGGCGCGGAGCGAAACAGGCGTCTGGTCGAAGCGATCCACGCATTGCGGGGCAATTTCGACAAGCAGGTGCGCGTCGATGATCTTGCCGCGCTCGCCGGCCTGAGCCCGACAGCCTTCCATCGTCAGTTCAAGGCATTGACTGCGATGACACCGGTGCAGTTTCAAAAGCAGATCCGCCTGATGGAGGCGCGCCGGCTGATGCTGTCGCGCGAAATGTCGGCGGAAACGGTCGCCTTTGAGGTGGGCTATGCCAGCCCCTCACAGTTCAGCCGGGAATATGCCCGGCTGTTCGGGGCTCCGCCACGCCGAGACATCGGAAAGCTTCTGTCGGCCTGACTGTTTCAGCGTGCATGGTGAAACTACCCATGACCGCTGTTGGCCGCGCAAGCGGTCACCGCGCACGATCACCGGCTGGTGGCATTTGCTACATAATTCCGAATAATTGTAGCTGCCGGCAAGCCCGAGGGCGGCAAGGCCCGAAAGGATGACGGCCGTCAACACCATCCCGTTCGCACGGGACTCATAGGTCCGGCTCATTTCCTCGATGGCGAAGACGATGCGGCGAGCGGCGCATGAAGCCGAGCGGCGTGATGAGAAGCGGCAGCAGAAAACCCCATTGCCCGGAAGCGGCCATGCCGGCAAAGGAGTGCTGCGCCAGATCCGCAAGCCTGGCGAAGCCGACCCTTCCTAAACCGGTTTGCCGGAAGGGAACCACCTCTTTCTTCAAGATTTGGTGAAATACCTTTTCTCGCCGCCGGCATGCTCCACCTGCTTGCCCATTCGGGTAGGGAGAACCATCATGCCGATAATTTCAGTAAAGCGGGTAGTTGCCGTGGCAATGCTCGTGGCGGTTTTTGCCACGGGTGCTGCCGCCCATCACGGCTGGTCGTGGGCCGAGGCGGACCAGATCGAGCTGCGCGGCACCATCGAGAGAATATCGATGGGCTGGCCGCATCCGACGCTCGATATCGCTACCGCCGATGACGGCGTCTGGCGCGTCGAACTCGGCAATCCACGGCAGACCGAACGCTCAGGCTTCGTCGAAGGCGTCGCCAAGCCCGGCGATCAGGTCGTGGCGCTCGGAAACCGTTCCCAGGATCAGAAAGAAAAGCGGCTAAAGGCAGTTCGCATCACCATCGGCGAGAAGCGCTACGATATCTATCCCGACCGCATCCGGACGAACTGATTTCCGGGCGAACCAGGCTGTGATCGAGATTCTCGAATGGGTGTCGGCGACGACGCCTGCGGTCGCCCTCCGGCGCTCCGGAACGCTCTACATGCTTGTCAATGCCGCTCATATCCTGGCAATCGGCCTGCTCGTCGGCGCCATTCTGCCGCTTGATCTGAGGCTCGCCGGCTTCTTCCGAAAGGCGCCGGTGGAAATCCTCGCCCCGTTCCTGTCGCGCGCCGCCGGCATCGGCCTCGTCGGGGCCATCCTCACCGGTTTCTGCCTCTTCAGCGTACGAGCGGTCGAATATGCCGCCAATCCCGCCTTCCTTACCAAGCTGTGCCTGATCACCCTAGGTGTTCTCAACCTGTCGATCGTGCATTTCGGGCGAGGCTGGAAAACGGCGGTGTCGTCAGGCATCATCCGGCCCCGCCTGCGCTTCTCTGCGGCATTGTCGGCCACGGTCTGGATCGCTGCCGTGCTTGCTGGCCGGTGGATCGGTTTCCTCTGAGGCAAAAAGCCCGCCCGCAGGTCTTCGATCTCCTCATAGCAACTTGCGATAATTAGATGGTTGCGCTAGATTGCAGTCATAGCAAAATGCGATACGCGCTTTCGAGTTCATGCACGTCATCACGCAGAAAAAGATCTGGGAGGCGAAGGATCGATGGCCTCATGCGGCCAATGCCCTGGATACTTGGTATCGACTGATGAAGTCGTCGGAGCCGACAGACTTCGCCGATATGAAGTCACTGTTTCCGGCAACGGATAAAGTCGGGCAGCACCACGTGTTCGACATCGGCGGCAATAAGCTGCGCTTGATCGCGGTCGTACATTACAAATTCAGGAAGGTCTATATTCAGCGGATCATGGATCATGCCGAGTACGACAAGGGAGCATGGAAGGGTTAGGGCGATGAGCGCACTTGTAGAACGGGTAAGCGAGCACTGGATGCATGTGGCTCCTCTTCTTGCCATGCCGGCCAGTGAAGCTGAGTATGATCATCTCGTGAAGCAACTTGACGAGATTCTTGCTGAAGTGGGCGACGACGAGGATCATCCCTTGGCGTTGCTCGCGTCTCGCATGGCGGATCTCGTTGAGGCCTATGACGAGCAAAACCGCCCAATGCCTCCAGTGACCGGCGCCGATGCACTCCGCTATGTCATGGAGGAGCGGAGCCTTGCCCAGTCAGATCTGCCGGAAGTGGGGGCTCAGTCCGTCGTGTCTGAGATATTGAGCGGCAAGCGACAGATCAATGTTCGGCAAGCGCGCGCGCTGAGTGAGCGGTTTCTGATTCCGGCATCCGTATTTCTGTCGTTGTGACGATAGATGTTCACCCCAAATATCACCGGTCGCTGACCGCCGCCCGCGGGTTGACCCACGGCTCCTGGTTCGAGCGCGCCAGCGGCTGTTTGCCGAGAATATGATCCGCCGCCTTCTCGCCGGTCATGATCGACGGGCCGTTCAGGTTGCCGTAGGTGACGTGCGGGAAGATCGAGCTGTCGGCGACCCGCAGGCCATCGACGCCGATCACCCGCGTCTGCGGATCGACCACCGCCATCGGATCGTCCTTGGCGCCCATCTTGCAGGTGCCGCAGGGGTGATAGGCGCTTTCCAGATGTTCGCGCAGGAAGGCATCGATCTCATCGTCGCTCTGCACTTCTTCGCCCGGCTGGATCTCCGGGCCGCGATAGGCGTCGAAGGCCTTCTGCCCGAAGATCTCGCGGGTCAGCCGAACGCAGTGGCGGAATTTCTCCCAGTCCTCCGGATGGCTCATATAGTTGAAGCGCAGCACCGGATCGGCCTTGGGATCGGGTGAGCGCAGCGTCACGCTGCCGCGCGATTTCGACAGATTGTAGCCGACATGCACCTGGAAGCCGTGGCTCTTGGCCGCCGCCTTGCCGTCATAGCTGATCGCCACCGGCAGGAAGTGATATTGGATATCCGGCTGCTTCAGCCCGGGGGCCGAGCGCAGGAAGGCGCAGGCCTCGAACTGGTTGGAAGCGCCGAGCCCACCCTTGGAGAGCAGCCATTGCGCGCCTGCCACTCCCTGCCAGAACCAGGGCAGCCAGGAATAGAGCGACACGGGCTTGGTGCTGACCTGCTGGAAATAGAATTCCATATGGTCCTGCAGGTTGGCGCCGACACCAGGACGGTCGGCCTTCACCTCGATGCCCATTTCCTTCAGATGCTCGCCCGGGCCGATGCCGGACAGCATCAGGAGCTTCGGCGAATTGAAGGAGGAGGCGGAGACGATCACCTCGCGGTTGGCCTTCACCACCTCTGTCCTGCCGCCGCGTTCGATCTCCACGCCGGTCGCCCGCCCGTTCTCGATGACGATCTTGCTCGCTAGGCCATAGACGATCCCCACATTGTGGCGCTTCAGCGCCGGCTTCAGATAGGCGTTGGCGGCAGACCAGCGGCGGCCGGCAAAGATGGTCTGCTCCATCAGGCCGAAGCCTTCCTGCTTGCTGCCGTTGTAATCCTCCGTCGTCTCGAAGCCCGCCTGTTTGCCGGCCTCGACGAAGGCCCGGAAGAGCGGATTGGTGAAGCCGCCGCGCTGCACGTGCAGCGGCCCGTCCGTGCCGCGCCAGCCCTCTTCGCCGCCGTGCGAATGTTCCATCCGCTTGAAATAGGGGAGAACGTCGGCATAGGCCCAGCCGCTGGCGCCAAGTTCTTCCCATCGGTTGAAGTCTTCGGCATGGCCGCGCACATAGACCATGCCGTTGATCGAGGAGGAGCCGCCGATCACCTTGCCGCGCGGCGCGGTGATGCGCCGGTTGTTGAGGTTCGGCTCCGGCTCGGAGAGATAGCCCCAATTATAGCGTTTCATGCTCATCGGCCAGGCAAGGGCTGCCGGCATCTGGATGAACGGCCCGAAATCGCTGCCGCCGGCCTCGATGACGAGAACGCTGTTCTTGCCGTCTTCGGAGAGACGGTAGGCCAGCGCCGAACCGGCCGAGCCCGAGCCGATGATGACGAAATCTGCTTGCATCTATTTGTTTCCCTTGAGCTGCCATCATCCGGCTGCTTCTTGTTTTTCCTGGAGCCTGCCCCTCATCCGCCTGCCGGCACCTTCTCCCCGCCTGCGGGGAGAAGGGGATATGCCGCACCGGCTTCGCTCAACCTTGACGCTGCGTTTGGCACGTCCCCTCTCCCCGTTCTTACGGGGAGAGGGTTAGGGTGAGGGGCAGGGGCGGAGGCAAATGTTTCTCAATAAGGCGCCGCCACCGGCCCCATGCCGACGTAAACCGTCTTCAGCTCGGAATAATGCTCCAGCGCCGCCAGAGAATTCTCACGGCCGAAGCCCGATTGTTTCGAGCCGCCGAAGGGGATTTCCACCGGGCAGAGATTATAGGTGTTGATCCACAGCGTGCCGGCCTCCAGCCGGTCGACGACGCGGTGGGCGCGGGTGAGGTCGGCGGTGAAGACGCCGCCGGAGAGGCCGAATTCGCTGGCATTGGCGCGTGCGATTACCTCTTCCTCACCGTCGAAATCGAGCACCGACATGACCGGCCCGAAGATCTCCTCTCGGGCGATGGTCATATCGTCGGTGACATCGGCAAAGACGGTCGGCTGCACGTAATAGCCCTCGCCCGAGACATTGTTCGGAATGCCGCCGCCGGCAACAAGCGTCGCGCCCTCGGCCTTGCCCTTCTCGATATAGGCGATCACCTTCTCGCGCTGCGCCCAGGAGACCATCGGGCCGATCTGCGTCGCCTCGTCCAACGGATCACCGATCAGCATCGCCTCAGTGCGCGCCTTCAGCCGCTTGAGGAATTCAGCCTTGATGCCCTTCTGCACGAAGACGCGCGTGCCGTTCGAGCAGACCTGGCCTGTGGAATAGAAATTGCCGAGCATCGCCCCGCCGACCGCCGAATCGAGGTCGGCGTCGTCGAAGACGATGAGCGGCGACTTGCCGCCGAGCTCCATGGTGACGTGCTTGAGGCGGCCGGCGGCTGCCGCCGCGACCCTGCGTCCGGTCGGCACCGAGCCGGTCAGCGACACTTTGGCGACGTCGGGATGATTGACGAGCAGCGGCCCGGTGTCGCGGTCACCCTGGATGACGTTGAAGAGGCCCTTCGGCAGCCCCGCCTCATGCAGGATTTCGGCAATCTTCAAGGCGCCGAGCGGCGTGTTTTCGGAGGGCTTGAACACCATGGCATTACCGCAAACAAGCGCCGGGGCAGCCTTCCAGCAGGCGATTTGCTGCGGATAGTTCCAGGCGCCGATGCCCACACAGACGCCGAGGGGAACGCGCTTGGTATAGGCAAAATCCTGCCCCAGCGGAATGTGGGCGCCGTTGAGGCCGGCCGGCGCGACGCCGCCGAAAAATTCGAAGGCATCAGCGCCCGAGGTCGGGTCGGCAACGATCGTTTCCTGGATTGGCTTGCCGGTATCGAGCGTCTCCAGTTCGGAAAGCTCGCGGTTGCGCTCACGCATGATCTCAGCCGCGCGCTTCAAGATGCGGCCGCGTGCCATCGGGCTCATCGCCGCCCATTCCGGCTGGGCGCGCTTGGCCGCCGCAATCGCCTTCTCGACGATCGCAGGCGTTGCCGCATGCAGCCGGGCGATCACCTCGCCGGTGGCAGGGTAGAGGCTCTCGATGACGGTGCCGTCGGTATCCTCGACATATTCGCCGTCGATGAAGTGCGAGGATTTCGGCTGGGCTTTCATGTCATTTGTCCTTGGCGGAAGTGGTGGATAGAAGCGCGTTCAGATAATCCTCCGTCAGCGCGATCGAGGCTTCGATGCCGATCGGTGCCGATTTCAGACTCTGCCTGATATAGAGCCCGTCGATCATCGCCGCTGCGCCCTCGGCGATGCGTTCTGCGGCGTCGGCCGGCAGCAGCGCCCTTAGATCGGCAAGCAGGTTGGAGCGCAGCCGCCTGGCATAGATCACCAGAAAGCGCCGCGTCTCCTCGGAACGCTGCGCTTCGGCGTAAAAGGCAAGCCAGGCGGCAATCGTCTCCGGCGCGAACTGGTCGGCGTGGAAGCTGACGCGGATCACCGCCGAAAGCCGTTCGCGCGGCGTCTTCGCTGCCTTGAGTGCTGCCACCGTATCGCTGCGCAACTGTCTCAGGAGCGAGCGGATCGTCTCGATCAGCAATTGTTCCTTGCTGCCGAAATAATGATGGGCGAGGGCAGGCGAGACGCCGGCCTGGCGGGCGATGTCGGACATGGTGACGGCAAGCGAGCCGTGATCGCCGATCACCCGCAGCGCCGCATCGACAAGCGCCTTGCGGCGCACTGGCTCCATTCCGACTTTCGGCAAACGACAACCCTCTGAAAACCGTGCCATGGTATTTTTGATTGACTGATCAATCAACAAAAATCTTCGGCGAATTGATTTGACTCACATCTTTTCCGGAAGAGCTGGGGCAACATATTCAAGTGATCAGGAGGTGTGCTATGACCAGCGTCTTCAACGAAATGCCGGAATCCTCGCTGCGGTCGAAATGGGTATGGTTCCTCGGCCTCGGGGTTCTGCTTCTTATCTGCGGCCTCATCGCTCTCAGCAATTTGCTGATGGCGACCGTCGCCTCGGTTTTTTATGTCGGCATGCTCATGCTGGCCGGCGGCGTCATCTATCTCGTCCACGCTTTTCAGTTGCGCCGCTGGGATCAGGTGCTCTTCTGGGCTTTGAGCGGTGTGCTTTACGTGCTTGCCGGTATCTGCGCCTTCGTCAATCCCATCTTCACCTCGGCCGCCTTGACCCTGTTTCTTGCCATTGCGCTGTTGGTGGCCGGCATATTCCGTCTCTGGGTCGGGATGCGCATGCGACCGCTCAAGGGTTGGCGCTGGATCGCTGCAAGCGGCGTCATGACGGCGCTGGCCGGCTTTGTCATCGCACTGGGCTGGCCGGTCAACAGCCTCTGGATCCTTGGCCTTTTTCTAGCCTTCGACCTGATGGTCCAGGGGTGGACGATGATCGCCGTTGGGCTTGGCTTGCGCAGTTGAACCGCGATGGACCTTTTCTTTTTTGACAAGGGAATGGCGGGGGATTAGACTTTACGGATTAGGACCGTCCGGCATGCCGGATGGTTGTGCGAACGCACCAAGGCGCCGGCTTGAAGCGCCGGGAATGCCGAAAATGGTCATGCGTCCCCCAACGGCAGGGTTCTGCCTGAAGAAAAAAAGGGAGGAAGTTCATGCCGATG
The DNA here is from genome assembly GCF_014193135.1 of Rhizobium sp. BK049. Lineage (NCBI taxonomy): Bacteria > Pseudomonadati > Pseudomonadota > Alphaproteobacteria > Hyphomicrobiales > Rhizobiaceae > Rhizobium > Rhizobium sp. BK049. The sequence continues at coordinate 39,486 of NZ_JACHYV010000016.1, read as the reverse complement.
GTCACCGTTTCCCTCTCTCCGCAACAGGCAGCGGGCATCCGTGCCGCCGTCGACACGGGTGGTTACGCCTCGAGCAGTGAGGTCGTCCGCGAGGCGCTTCGCCTCTGGGATACCGCCCGCAAGCTCGGCGAAATCAAGGCAGATCTCCTCGACGACGAGAGCGTCGCCTCCGGCGGCAGATGCGTCGCCGACATGTTCGCCGATCACGAGGCGCAGCGCCGTCGCTCCGCCTGAACAAGCGCCTGATTGTGCTCGGGAATTCGAATTCACGCGGGAGCGTGGCGGGTATCCGCGTCTTTCACAAAACTTTCATATTGGCGAAAGGGTTCGTTGATCCTTCTGCGGCAGGTTTCTGAGCAAGAAGAACAAGTCGCAGTGGAGATCGGCCCACAATGAACACTGCAATATCCTTGGCTGGCGCCGTCGAGCCGGGCGTGCTCCGCCGTTATGCGAGCGATCAGATGGTAACTCTTGCCAAGCTCGTGGTCGAGAACGCCTTCCAGCCGATCGTCGAAGCCGGCACCGGTACGGTTTTCGGTTACGAGTCCCTTATGCGCGGCCAGGAACGCATCGGCTACGACACGCCGGCCGACATTCTCGACGAGGCGCATCGGACCGGCCAGCTGCTGCAGCTCGAACAGATGGTCGCCAGCCGTGCGCTCGCCAAGTTCGCGACGTTGTCGAATTTCTCCACCTCGACCCTGTTCCTCAATCTCGACGTCCGGCTGATCCGCGATGGCGAGCGCCTGGTCGAGAGCCTCCTGCAACATTTGCGAACCGCGAATATTCCGCCGTCCTCCATCTGTTTCGAATTCTCCGAACGTTTCGACAATACCAGCGTGCCGGAATTCGCCGCCCTGGTTTCCACGCTGCGCAAGGCCGGCTTCAAGCTGGCGATCGACGATTTCGGCGTCGGTCACGGCGAGATGAAACTGCTTTGCGATCATGCCGTGGATTATCTGAAGATTGACCGCCATTTCGTAGCTGAGATCGACCGCAGCCCGCGCAAGCGCCATCTGCTGAAGAGCATAGTCAACATCGCCCACGTGCTCGGAACGCGCGTCATCGCCGAAGGCATCGAGACCGAAGCCGAATTCATCGCCTGCCGCGAATATGGTGTCGATCTCGTCCAGGGCTGGTTCATTTCCCGGCCGACGACGCATATGTCGGAGCTGGCCCCATCCTTTCCGCATCTGCAGGAGCTCGGGAAGAGCAAGCGCGGCAGCCAGTCGCTCGACGAAATTCTCATCCGCAAGCAGATCGAGCTCTTGCCGACGGTCTACGAAAACGACAGCATCGACAGCGTCTTCGAACTTTTCCGCCGCAATCCGCGCCAGGCCTTTTTTCCCGTCCTCAACGCTAATGACGAGCCGCGCGGCATTATCCATGAGCATCACCTCAAGGAATATATTTATCAGCCTTTCGGCCGCGACCTCCTGAAGAACAAGATGTACGAGCGCTCGATTTCGCATTTCGTCGAGATGGCGCCGATCGTCGGCCTCGACAGTGATGCCGAACAGCTGATGGCGATCTTCGCCAATATGGAAGGCAGCAACTGCCTGATCCTGACCGACAATATGCGTTATGCCGGGGTCGTTTCCGCCGCATCGTTGATCAAGGTCATCAATGAGAAACAGCTGAAGACTGCCCAGGACCAGAACCCTCTGACTGGCCTGCCGGGCAACCACGCCATCCGTGATTTCATGCGCCAGTCCGGCCGCGACGGCGATGAGGTCCGGCATTTCTGCTATTGCGACTTCGACAATTTCAAGCCTTTCAACGACGCTTACGGCTTCCATCTCGGTGACCACGCGATCTCGCTGTTTGCCGCGCTGATGCGCCGCTATTTCTTCGCCGAGCGCCATTTCCTCGGCCATGTCGGCGGCGACGATTTTTTCATCGGCGTCGTCGGCTGGACCAAGGAGGAGCTGACCGAGATCCTCGACCGGCTGATCAGCGATTTCCACGACGACGTGCTCGATCTTTATTCCGACGAGCACCGCGCCGCCGGGCGCGTCCTCGGCCACGACCGCACCGGCGCCGAGGCCCTGTTCCCGCTGATGCGCTGCTCGATCGGCGTTCTCGAGCTGCCGGAAGGCCTCGTCATCGACGATATCAACCGCGTCAGCGCCGAAATTGCCGTCATCAAGTCGGCCGCCAAGGAGAGCGAGGAGGGCCTCGCCTTCCATTTCCTGGGCGAGGCGAATTGACGCCCTTGCCGCTTCTAGCCTTCCCAAGCCGGCCGGGCTGATCTATTCCGAACCTCCGGGATCAGGAGGGCCGCGCCATGTCACTGCCTCAGGAAATGCGTTTCGTCGATCTCAAGTCCTTCGGCGGGCCTGATGTGATGGTGATCGGCAAGCGTCCGCTGCCGAAGGCCGGCGAAGGCGAGGTCCTCGTGCGCGCCGAGGCGATCGGCGTCAACCGTCCCGATATTGCCCAGCGTCAGGGCAGCTATCCTCCACCCAAGGATGCGAGCCCGATTCTCGGGCTGGAGCTGGCAGGCGAAATCGTCGCCGTCGGCCCGGGTGTCGTAGGTCACGCGGTCGGCGACAAGGTCTGCGGGCTTGCCAATGGCGGCGCCTATGCCGAATATTGCCTGCTGCCGGCAGGGCAGGTTCTGCCCTTTCCCAAGGGCTATGATGCGGTCAAGGCGGCGGCCCTTCCCGAAACCTTCTTCACTGTCTGGGCCAATCTCTTCCAGATGGCCGGGCTGACCGAAGGCGAAAGCGTGCTGATCCATGGCGGCACGAGCGGTATCGGCACGACGGCGATCCAGCTTGCCCGCGCCTTCGGCGCCGAGGTCTACGCCACGGCAGGCTCAAAGGAAAAATGCGAGGCCTGCGAAAGGCTCGGCGCCAGGCGCGCGATCAACTACCGGAGCGAGGATTTCGCCGAAGTCATCAAGGCCGAGACCGGCCACGGCGTCGACATCATTCTCGACATGATCGGCGCCGCCTATTTCGAGCGCAACATCGCTTCGCTCGCCAAGGACGGCTGCTTGTCGATCATCGCCTTCCTCGGCGGGGCCGTCGCCGAAAAGGTCAATCTCTCGCCGATCATGGTCAAGCGTCTGACGGTCACGGGCTCCACCATGCGCCCGCGCACGGCCGAGGAAAAACGAGCCATCCGCGACGATCTGCTCTCAGAGGTCTGGCCGCTGCTCGAAGCGGGCACGATCGCCCCCGTCATCCACAAGGTGTTCGCCTTCGAGGATGTCGTCGAGGCGCACCGGCTGCTGGAAGAGGGCAGCCATGTCGGCAAGGTCATGCTCACCGTTTGAGGTCAGCTTCGGGCCAGCATTCGTGGGCAAGGTGAAGCTGACCTTGGCTGTCTGTGAGTCTCTGGGGTCGTTGAACAGTTGTCTGATCGAAACCCGGCCCCGAAACTGCGCATCATGATGTGGCGTTGCTTGCGCGTTGTACGGTCCCTACGAGGAATACAATGGCTCTATTCCACGCCTGCCCCATCTGCCGCAGCAGAATCCCGCATTTCGTACCGCTTCCGCGCTATTACATCGACAAGGCGGTTGAGCACGGCTTTCCCTATCGCATCGATGAATTCGAGACGATCAATCATCAGGCCTATAGCTGCCCCAATTGTCATTCGACCGATCGCGACAGGCTCTACGCGCTGTTTCTGACGCCGGTGTTCCAGCGGCTCGACCAGGCAAAGGCGGTGCGCTTCCTGGACATTGCGCCGGGCCGGGCCTTGAGCTTCTGGCTCAAGAGCCACCCGCATGTCTTCTACCGCAGCTGCGACATGCATATGCCGGAGGCAGACGACAAGGCTGATATCCATAACCTGCCATATGCCGATGAGAGCTTCGACTTCGTGCTTTGCTCTCATGTGCTTGAACATGTCGACGATCCAGTACGAGCCACCGCAGAAATCAGGCGTGTTCTCAAGCAGGACAGCGTGGCTATCCTGATGGCGCCGATCTGCCTGTCGATCGAAGACACCTATGAAAATCCCGAGGTGACGACACCGGAAGGCCGCTGGGCGCATTTCGGCCAGGACGACCATGTGCGCATCTTCTCAAGGTCCGGCTTCATCGAAGTGATCCGGCGCGCCGGTTTGGCGGTCCAGCAGATTCCGGTCACCGACTTCCTGACGCCAGACGTCTGCGATACCTATGGCATCGGCCGCGGCTCCGTTCTCTATCTCGGCGTCAAGCAGGAGGCCATCCAGCAGGAGCCGGAACCAGAGCGCAACGTCGCCTGAGAACCCGGAAATCATTCAGTGGTGAAAAGGCGTCCCCAAGCCGAGGCGCCTTTTCAATTTCACCTGTCTCGGCGATCAGCTTGGGGCAGGAGCGCTCGACACCGTCATCTCCGCCCGCGAGGCCGAGACGCTGAAGCGCTATCGCCACGAGCTCGAAAACGCCGGCGACCTGGCTGCGCGTGTCGAGGGCCTGGCTGCGATCCGCACCCGCGAGGGTTATATGGCCGACAGCTGGCAGGAGGCGGACGGCTCCTTCATGCTGGTTGAAAATCACTGTCCGATCTGCGCGGCGGCCACCGCCTGCGCCGGCTTCTGCCGCTCCGAACTCGAAACGTTCCGCGCTGTCCTCAGCGCCGACGTCGAGCGCAGCGAACATATCCTCACCGGCGCCCGCCGCTGCGCCTACCGCATCACGACGCGGTAAGCCTTGGCGATTGAAGCGGGCGTGTGCCCTGCGCCGCACTCAGGCCGGCTGCCGCGCCTGCCGCCTGCTGCTTTCCAGATGGAGCAACGCTCCGATCGCCGCGAGACCCGCGCCGGCGCCGACGAAGGCGGTGCCGGAATAATCGGTGAGCGATGTGCCGAATGCGAAGAGCCCGGCGGCGATGCCGGTGCCGATGAAGGTATTGAGCGAGAGCAGCGAGGTTCCGAGCCCCGGCCGGTCGGCGATCAGGTCCTGCAGATAGGTGATCGGCACGCTGAGGATTGCCGCCGCGCCGCAGGCATTGACGAGCAGCAGCGCATAGATGTGCCAGGGCGCGGAAGCAAATCCGAGCAGCAGCAGGTAGGCGCAGTAGATCAGCGCGCCGAAGGCCAGCACATGCGCGGTGCGGAAGCGCCGCTGCGCTAGGCCCCACATCATCATGAACGGCATTTCGAGAAGCGCCGTCAGCCCGGCGATGAAACCGACATCGGCGACGTTTCCGCCCGCCGCACGTGTGATGATCAGCGGCAGAAGCATGCCGTTCAGCCGCTGCAACGCGAAGAGCAGCGACATGATGACGACGCGGATCAGCACGTTCGGCATGAAGATCCGTTTCAGCGAAGCGAGGAAACCCACCGGATCGGCAGCAGGGCCGGCGCTGCCGTTGCCGGGGGCGAAGAAGAAATACAGGCAGAAGCAGGTGCAACTGGCGAGTGCCGCGATGCCATAGGCCGGCGTCATCGATGGCGAATTGACGAGATAAAGGCCGATCAGCCCCGGCGCCAGCGCCCAAGAGCCGGAAAACAGCGCCCGCACCGTCGCCGTCACCGCCGCGCCCTCGCCACGCTCCATCTGGTTGGTCCTGGCGCGCAGGCTGGCGAAGAGCAGCGAATAGGTGGAGCCGCTCATCGGCACCAGCAGCAGCGTCGAAAAGATAAAGATTGCCGGGCTGTGAATGATCGCGATCGACCCGAAGCCGAGCATGCCGGCGACCGAAAGCCCCAGCACCAGCGGCCGGCGCTCCTTCAGCCTGTCCGACCAGATGCCGAGCGTCAGACTCGTCGCAACGTTGACGACCGCCGAGAAGAACACCAGCGCCGAATAGGCGCCGTTGCTTAAGTCCAGCTCGTTGATGCCGATGATCGACTGGTAAGGTACGGTGGAGGCATAGGTAAAGGCAAGCGCGACGAGCGTCACGGCGGGAATGCGGATCCTGTTGTCGCGCAGGATGAGGGAGAAGCTGGATGACATGGGGGCGGTTCCTGATGCACCACTCTTAGCCGGATCGCACACGCCAGAGAAACGATAGTTTTCGATCGCATGCGTCAGTTTCTGTGATGGTTATCGGCATGACCTGATGGCCGTCTGACGGAGCTGCCGGGTCGAGCTCCGGCTGGATTCCAGGCTCAAGGCCTGGAATGACGGAGGATAGGGGGTCGACCGATAGAAAGCGCGACTGCCCTGCGGAGCATTGGTGCTACACTTGTTACTCCGCCGTACGTCGCGTAGTCGCCCGGTGTAAATGCGCCATGCCCCGGCCCGTTGACTCTACCCATCTTCTGCTCTTAGTGCTCGCGGGGGTTGATAGTGGCGGTGTGCTGCGGAAAATTGTCGTCGAAAGGCAATAAGCGCGGAAGCCTCCCCACTCTCTCTTAAAGTCTCTGCCAAACATCGTCGGCGCCGCCGGCAGCAGGAGCCCGCGCAGCCACAAAACAGGCCACCCCGTTGGCTTTCGCGCCCCGACGCGTTATGCCTGCCGCATCCCGCCAGCATTCGGATGAGAGCCCATGACCAATCCCGTCACCGTCGAAGTCACCCGCGGCCTGCTCGTCGAAAGCCGTCATCGTGGCGCGGTGGCGGTCGTCGATGGCGACGGCAAGCTTGTCTTTTCGCTCGGCAACATCGACGCCGCCGTCTTCCCACGCTCGGCCTGCAAGGCGATGCAGGCGCTGCCGCTTGTCGAGAGCGGTGCGGCCGATGCCTATGGCTTCAGTGATAAGGAGCTGGCGCTCGCCTGCGCCTCGCATAATGGCGAGGACGAACATGTGGCGCTTGCCGCCTCGATGCTGTCGCGCGCCGGCCGCAATGCCGAAGCGCTGGAATGCGGCGCCCACTGGTCGATGAACCAGAAAGTCCTGATCCATCAGGCCCGCACGCTCGCCGCACCGACGGCGCTGCACAACAATTGCTCGGGGAAGCACGCCGGTTTCATCTGCGCCTGCTGCCACCGCGATATCGACCCGAAGGGTTATGTCGGCTACGAGCACCCGCTGCAGGTCGAGATCCGAGCAGTGATGGAAAGCCTGACTGGAGCCGCGCTCGGCGCCGAGAGCTGCGGCACCGACGGCTGCTCCATCCCGACCTATGCCGTGCCTTTGCGCAGCTTGGCCCACGGCTTTGCGAAGATGGCGACCGGCACCAGTCTGGAGCCCCTGCGCGCCAAAGCATCCCGGCGCCTGATCGAGGCCTGCATGGCCGAGCCCTTCTATGTCGCCGGCTCCGGCCGCGCCTGCACCAAACTGATGCAGATCGCTCCCGGTCGCATCTTCGTCAAGACGGGCGCCGAGGGTGTCTTCTGCGCCGCCATCCCGGAAAAGGGCATCGCCATCGCGCTCAAATGCGAGGATGGCGCCACCCGCGCCGCCGAGGCCATGGTGGCGGCCACACTCGCCCGCTTCTTCGAGACGGAAGAGACGGTGCATGCCGCTCTGATGGGCTTTGCCGCAACCGCGATGCGCAATTGGAACGGCATCCATGTCGGCGATATCAGCGCGACCACCGTCTTCTCCGCATGATGCGGAAAACTGCGCACGGTTTTCGTACGCCATCGAGCCCCTGACTTTTCTGCGCAGGATTACGCTTCAGCGATCGTGCCGTTGAGGTCGCGATAGGGCTTCAGCCGCTCGGCCGGAATCTCGGCCTGCACGATCAGTCCCGCCACCTCGGCAATGCCGAGCACCGGGCAGGGCGAGACGAGATCGAACTTCTCCTCCGTCAGCAGCACATGCGTTTCGGCCGAGCAGCGGGCGATATGCCGCTTGATCGCCGCTTCCTCGAAATCGCCGGTGGAAAGCCCGTGCACGGGGTGGGCGGCGGTGACGCCGAGGAAGAAGAGATCGGGGCGCAGCTGCGAAATCGCCGCCATCGCCGCAGCGCCGGTCGCCACCATTGAATGTTTGTAGAGCCGTCCGCCCGCCAGGATCACCTCGGCCGTCGGATGGTGCTCGAGCTCGGCGGCAATCGTCGGACTGTGGGTCGCGACCGTCAGCGCCATGTCGCGCGGCAAATGCCGGGCGATTTCGGCGGTCGTCGTGCCGCCGTCGAGGAAGATCATCTGCCCCGGCCTGACCATCGCCGCCGCCGCGGCTCCGAGCCGCGCCTTGATTTCGGACGAGACGCTGCGCCGCGCCGTGAAATCCGGCAGCTCCGGTGCCAGCGGCATCGCACCGCCATGCACGCGTTTCAAGAGTCCCTCCGCCGCCATTTCCCTGAGGTCCCGCCGGATCGTGTCTTCCGAAAGCGAAAAATCCTCGGCGACACGCCTGGCGATCACCTGGCCGTCGCGGCGCAATATGTCGAGAATCAGGGTCTTGCGCTGCGTCGTCAGCATTGTGTCTCCGCACGAAAATTCACGATATGGCATGATATTGCACGAAATGACTCGACATTCAAGAAATATCGTGCATTTTCAGGAAATCCCGTGCATGAGGCCGGGAGTGCTCGCACAGAAGCGGAGCGATGGAGTGGATCATGTTGATTTTGATTGCCGGGCCTTATCGGTCCGGGACGGGCGACGACCCGGAAAAGATGGCCGCCAACCTGAAGCGGCTGGAGGAACCCTCTTATGCCTTGTTCGAGGCCGGCCATGTGCCGATGATCGGCGAATGGGTGGCCCTGCCGATCTGGCACGCCGCCGGCGGCAGATCGGTCGGCGATGCGCTCTACGAGCAGATCTTCCACCCGGTCGCCGGCCGGCTGCTGCAGCTCTGCGAGGGCGTGCTGCGCTTGCCGGGTGAATCGAAGGGCGCGGACAACGACGTTCGCATCGCCAGGGAACGCGGCATCCCGGTCTGGCATCGGCTGGAGGATGTGCCGGGCTGCGGGTGAGTAAGGGTGCCCCGTGGGGCGCCCCTCACCTTAGCCCTCTCCCCGTTCTGACGGGGAGGGGACGTGCCAAACGCAACCTTGAGATAGAGGAAGCGGGTGCGGCATACCCCTTCTCCCCGTCAGAACGGGGAGAAGGTGGCGGCAGCCGGATGAGGGGCAGCCTCCCGGCACGCCGTTCATTGTCCGGCTCCCGAAAGCCTAGGCAACCGCCATCTCCCCCGGTTCCGGCGCACCAATCCCCGCGCTATAAGACGTGCCGAAAGGGAGTCGATAACCATGCTGACATTATATTACGCGTCCGGAACCTGCGCGCTCGCAAGCCTGATTGCTCTCAAAGAATCCGGCCTTGCATTCGAAACGAAAAAGCTCAACTTCCGCGACGGCGAGCAGCGTTCGCCGGACTATCTGAAGATCAATCCGAAGGGCCGGGTGCCGGCGCTCGTTACCGAGCGCGGCGTGCTGACGGAAACGCCGGCGATTCTCGGCTTCATCGCTGAAAGCGCCCCGGCCGCGAAGCTCGCGCCGCTCGGCGATGCCTTCGAAATGGCGCGGCTGCAATCCTTCAACAGCTATCTCTGCTCGACCGTGCATGTGAACCATGCCCACCGCCCGCGCGGCTCCCGCTGGGCCGACGAGCCGGCGGCGCTCGATGCGATGAAGGCGAAGGTGCCGCAGAATATGGCCGATTGCTTCACGCTGATCGAAGAGAAGATGTTCGAAGGCCCGTGGGTGATGGGTGAGACCTATTCGCTTGCCGATCCCTATCTCTTCGTCATGACCGACTGGCTGCCGTCCGACGGCGTCGATCCCGCCCGTTTCGCAAAGGTCAGCGACCATCACGCCCGCATGCTGCAGCGCCCCGCCGTCCAGCGGGCGCTGGCCTATGACCGGGGCTGATCCGCCCTGAGATGTTAAAACCCGTCTGTGATGCGGGGCCGGTCGTAGCCGCCCCTGCATTCACGCTGACGTCTGCCAGGGGTCGATTACGGATGCACCGGTGTCGCGGAAATCGCCGACATTGCGGGTGACGACGATGAGATCGTGGACGATCGCCGTCGCAGCGATCAGTCCATCAATGTCGCCGCGCGGCCGGATTGCTGCGATGCGGCCCCATTCCACGGCAATCTGATCGGTCACCGGAAGGATACGGCTGCCATGGTCGTGGCGCAGCTTGCGCAGCCACTCGGCTAAGTGGGTCGCGGCCTTCGGATCCGACCTCTGTTTGAGGGCAATGCCGCGCATGATCTCGCCGAGCGTCAACGCGCTCAGATGGATGCTCAGCGGATCGACGGAGCGCAGCCAGGAAACCGCCTGCGGCGTGCTGCGTCGCGCCTCAGAGACGATATTGGTATCGACGAGATACATCAGAAGGTCACGCCACGGCTGGGACTCTTGGCCCTCGCTTCAACCGCATCGGCGAGATCATCGTCCCAGGCAGGACCGCCCAGCAGATCATCGACCAGCGTCGGACGGCCGGCACGCAGGGCGTCGTAATCGCCGGCGGACAATACGACAGCCGCGCGCTCACCGCGCAAGGTGACCACTTGCGGTCCTTCGTCTCGCGCCTTCTGCACCACTTTCGAGAACTGGTTCTTCGCGTCCTGCAATTGCCATTCCATAAAACTGATCCTGGCTAGACTGTCTAGCTATATAAGAGAGGAAGGGCGGCAGGTCAATGAGGGTGTTCTCGGCTGGCCGATCATCAGCCGCCGGCGCCCTGGTATTTGCGGGTGGCGTAGCGCCAGTGGGCGATGCCGATGAGCACCCAGACCGGGCCGGCGGCGAGCGCCACCGGCTCGGCCCAATCGCCGAGAATCGGGATCGGCTTTCCGAGCAGGGCGCCGACCGGGACCGAGCTGGTCAGCGCCAGCGGCACGGCGGTGATCAGGGTCAGCTGGATGCTGCCGGGAAAGATGTTGAGCGGATAACGCGTCAGTTCCCAGAAGCCGAAGAAGATCGAGAACAGGTGGTTCGAGCGTACCCACATCAGAGCCGTCGCGCCGATCATGGTGATCATCGCACCGGTGAGCAGCGTCGCACTGGCGATCGCGGCCAGCAGGAACGCCACGGACGCGGCCGTCCAGGCGAAATCGACCGACAGGACAGCCCAGCAGAGCAGCGGCACTGCCAGGATAATATGGCCGGCATAGCCGATATTGAGGCCGGAAAAGACGAGATAGGCCCAGGGGCTGAACGGCTTGACCAGGAGCGTGTCGTAGGTGCCGAGTCGCACCAGCTCCTCGAGATCGCGCAATTGCACGAAGCTCATAGCCGCACCGAGAGAATAGGCAAGCAGCTGAAAGCTGAAGAGCAGCGCCAGCTCCGGCCAGGTCCAGCCGCCAAGCGTCTGGAAGCGGGCAAGCAGAATGCCGATCGTGGCAAAGACGCTGCCATAGGAAAGGATCTGCGCAAGCCGGTCGAGCCAGAAGGCGCCGCGATATTCCATTTGCGAGCGCACATGCATGCGCACCAGAATCGGAATAACGCGCAGGTGATGGAGGAGCACGATCAGCCTCCCTGCACGGCTATGCGGCGCGAGGCCAGGCGCCATAGCCAGAGCACGCCCAAAAGGAACAGTCCGGCCCAGCCGAGACCGAGGCCGAGATGCAGCCAGGTATCGGCGACGGAAAGCCTGCCGAGATAGACCGCGTTGGGATAATAGACGACCCAGGCGAAGGGCAAGTGGCGGGCGATCGTCGCTAAGGGCTCGGGGAAGAACCAGAAGGGCACCAGCAGGCCGGAGAACAGATGCAGCAGGGCGCCGAGAATCCAGTCCAGCGAGAAGCTCGTCATCAGCCAGAAGGCGATCAGCCCGAACAGCGCCGACATCAGGAAGATCAGCACGAAAGATAGCGCCCAGAAGGCGATAAACATCAGACCGTGAAACAGGCTCGCCGGCGCCAGCATGCCGTAAAACAAGGCGGTGAAGGCGACGGTCGGGATCACCTGCGTCGCCAGGCGGTAGGAAAAGCTGCCGCATTCATTGGCGAAGAGATAGAGCGGATAGGAAAGCGGCTTCAGCAGCCAGACGGCGATATCGCCTGTTTTGAGCGACCGGCCGATCTCGCCGATGACCCTTTCAGGACGGGTGGCGCCCATGACAGCGCCGCCGAGCAGGGCGTAGGTCACCATCTGCTGCAGCGAGACGCCGTCGACGACGGTCGCGCCGACGCCGGCATAAACGGCGAGCCAGATGGCGACGCGGGCGACGACCTGCACCAGCTTGCCGAATATGTTGGCCCAGACCTCGTTGCGGTAGGCGAGCTGCGCGTGGAAGGCGCTGCGTGTGAAGGCCAGATAAGCGCTCATGGTGTGGGCGCCTGGGCATTGCGGGTGAAGGCGAGATAGGTGCTCATGAGGCTCGGGCCCTGGCGTTGCGGCCCTAGTAGAAGGTGCGGATGACCTCTTCGATGTCGGGCTCGTGCAGCGCTACATCCTTGAGGTCGCGGTCGCTGCCGACCTCCGAAAGGATCTTGACCAGCGACACGTCCTCGCGCTCGATCAGATATTCCTTGCGCAGGCCCTCATCGCTGACGAGCGACGCCGTGCTGAGCCGCAATGGCCCCGGGTCGCTGGCAAATTCCAGCGTCAGCCGCCGGGCCGAGCCGAGGGCGGCGCGCAGGCTGCGCAATTCGCCGTCGAAGATCAGCCTGGAGTGATCGACCGTGATCAGTCGCGGGCAGATCGTCTCGATGTCCTGCAGTGGTGAGGATGATCGTGACGCCGCGTTCCCGGTTGATCTCGGCGAGAAAGCGCCGCACCGCATCCTTGGCGACCACGTCGAGCCCGATCGTCGGTTCGTCAAGGAAGAGGATCTTCGGATCGTGCAGCAGCGACATGACGATCTCGGCGCGCATGCGCTGGCCGAGGCTGAGCTGGCGCACCGCCCGGTCGAGGAAGGGCGAGAGGTCGAGCAGCTCGCTGAACTGGCGCAGATTGTTCGTATAGCGGGCGGCCGGGATATCATAGATGCGCTGGTGCAGGGTAAAGCTGTCGATCAGCGGCAGATCCCACCATAGCTGGCTGCGCTGGCCGAAGACGACGCCGATCTCGCGCGCATTATCCATGCGGGAGAGATGCGGCGTGCGGCCGAGCACCGAAAGCGTTCCTGAACTCGGCACCAGAATGCCGGTCATCATCTTGATCATCGTCGATTTGCCGGCGCCGTTCGGGCCGAGATAGCCGACGGCCTCGCCGGCCGTAATATCGAAGCTGATATCGGAAACGGCCTTAACCTCGGTATATTCGCTGGTCACCAGCGTCTTGAAGGCGCCGATGAGACCCGGAAATCTCTTGTGCTGCCGGAAGCGCTTGCTGACGCCCCGTGCTTCGATCAAAGCCGGCATGTCTATTCCCTCGGATATGAAGCGAGCCGACTCGGGCGGCGATGGGCTTGAGAACGCAGGCTAACGCGAAGTGGGATTCGTTCAAGCTGAAGTTGCGTTTCGATCGATCACTTCGGCCTTGTGTCGCCACGACCTTGACCGATCTCCGCCTGCGCTACATTGAAGGCATGGACAAGATCTACGCCTTGCTCATCGTTGCCGCGGCCATTGCGATCATCTTCCTCGCAGGCCGATGGAACACCTCGGATGCCGATCACTATATCGGCTTCGGCAATCTCCGTCCGCGCCGCAAGAGGCGGGGCGGCGATGATGATACGCAAGAAGAATGAAGCGCCTGATCGAAGGCTCTCTTCGATCAGGCGCTTCCGCGGAGGTCGGCATCAGCTCGCTTGGCGTTCGGAACGCTGACTGAGGATTGCCGATGCGTGTATCGGCATCGGCCGTTCGACGCGCCGGTAGACGCTGCCGTCGCGCGTCCGGCTCATCAGTCCGAGCTCGCAGAGTTCCCGACGCAGCAATGCGTGATCTCCAAACAGGTGCCTGTCGCGAAGAAGAGCATTGACCTCCTTCTCGGACATCTCCGTGGTCGAGGGAATCTGCGACCACAGAAGCCAAAGCGCTGTGATCTGATCCATGCGCCGCGAGGGCCAGCGCACCAGGCGGAGCTCTTCGTCAAAGCTGCGTTGAACGCGATCGATATGCTTCCGGTCGATCTCGACATTGGCGGCAGGCACGGATGCCGGTAGCTGCCCCTCGCTCTCTGCGGGACCGGCTTTTGCACGCAGGCTCTGGAAATTGCCGTAACCGGCAGCCCGTGCCAGCATGTTCAAGAATTGGAGGTGAGATGGAAGCCCTTCGTGGGCGGAGAGCTGGAGGCGCAGCGACTTGGCAAATGAGGACGCATCGCTCACCTGGAGAGGAATGAGTTTTCTGGACATGACCTATCCTTTGGTCGTGCCGTTCCGGATGGATTACCGGTGATCGCCCTTCCGACATGGCACGGGATCGATGTCCATATCTCGGTTATTGTCAGGTTTAGCGTGTTCCGAAGAACGGCGATGCCTGGGTGAACTGCAGACCCGACTCAGCGATTATCATCGGGCCCTCGATATTTCAACAGTCTTCCAGTTCGCTGGCTCCGGCAGAGGGTCCGGCGTTCCCCGCAAAGTCGGCAGCGCTAAGCGGAACCGGCCGGGTGCCGTCGACATCGGCGATGCCGTATTCCCGCGCCAATGCCGCGGCGATCAGCACGCGCCCGGATTTCGACATGAGCAGCGGGTCGCGCCACAGCCCGCCAATGACATGGCCGATGAACTGAGGTGATTCCGAATTGCTCATGTCGAAATGCTCGGCGTTCTCAAGAACGGCTTCGGTGCGGACGAGCCCCGGATAAAGCGCAACGGCGGCGACACTGTGAGGGCGCAGCTCATGGGCGAAGTCTGCGGCCATCTTGTCGGCGGCGGCCTTGGTGATGCCATAGACCGCATTGCCATCGTAGAGCTGGGCGGCCCAGAAGGATATGTTGACGATGAGGCCGCGTCGCGCCGAGATCATCAACGGAGCGACCGCGCGCGACATCATGAAAGCGCCCCTGAGCGCGGTGCCAATCATCGCCTCCCACCGCCACACCGGCTGCTCCCAAAATGGCCTGGGCCAGGTGAATTCCCCGTCTTCCACCATACGTTCGTAGCCCGGCCATGCATTGTTCACCAGAATATCCAGCCTGCCGCCGGCCCGGATCGCTTCGGCCACCCGCTCGCTGTCGGCGTCGCTAGCGTGATCGCATCGATGGACGGAAAGGCGCCCCGGCAGTTTTGCCGCTTCAAACTCGAGCCCCTCGAGCGATCCCGCCGATCCCGCTTGCTTTGCCTCCGCCTCGAAACGCGTCCTGCCGGTCACATGAACGGTGGCGCCTTCGGCAAGCAGAGCAAGGGCAATGCCGCGCCCTATGCCGCGGCTCCCGCCGGTGACCAAAGCGACGACGTCTTTCATAGTGGGCTCTCCTTGATGAGCTGGCGATCAACGCGGATAAGCGCATATCGGCAGAGAGGCTTCTGCCGGGCGATGCTTTTTGCGAGGCGCGGACCTTCTGTGCCGGCGTCTCTTCTCCACAGCCGCAGGTTTCAGCATGTCGATTATGACGGGAACAAACAAGGCGGTTCAGATGTTAGATGCAACTGGAATCCGGCGAGTTGTTCGACATGGCCAAATTTGCTCGGGGAGATCAGGTTACCTGGAATTCGGAGGTCGGGCAGATCTCCGGCCGCATCATTGCGATCCACTATAGCCGCCCATAGGGAAGACGCTTTGAAAAAGGTCGGAGGACAATAAGATGAATCCGAAAAGCACCCTGAGTATTGCCGGTCATCCGATCCACCCGATGTTGATCCCGTTCCCGGTCGCTGCCTTCGTCGGCACGCTGGTCGTCGACATCCTCTACGCCAGATCAGGCGATCCCGCCTGGGCAGATGCGACCAACTGGATGCTCGGCGCCGGCCTTGTCATGGCGGCGCTGGCGGCCGTTGCCGGATTGACCGACTTTCTCGGCGACAGCCGCATTCGCGGGCTGCGCGACGCCTGGTTCCATATGATCGGCAACATCGTCCTCGTCCTGATCGAGGCCTTCAACCTCTGGCGGCGGATGGCCGAAGGCAGCGACTTCATCGTGCCGACCGGATTGGTGCTGTCTCTGGTCGCAACCGCCCTTCTTCTGTTCAACGGCTGGAAGGGTTGGGAAATGGTCTATCGCCACCGCGTCGGCGTCAGCGAGGATCCGGGCAATCCGACGAGATAATGAACGGCATGTTTCAACGGCAGTATGCCCGCCTCGTCCTTCGAGGCCCCTGCGGGGCACCTCAGGATAAGGCTCTCGGAGCGCTTCGGTTCGGAACCACCAACGCCTCCAATTGGCTGCGGCACCCTCCAACGCTCCTCATCCTGAGGCACGCAGCCCAAAGGGCGGAGCCTCGAAGGACGCCCTCCAGCGCTGCTTCCTGCATTCACCACCGGCGCGCTCGCCTCGTCTAATTCAGCAAATGTGCGGCAGCGGTGCTCACGCGCATTTCGCCAGCTGCGGCCTGGCCTCGGCATGAAAACCGGTCTCCGCTCCCAGCGGCAGATCGGCGATTTCGCGCAGCGACATGCGTTGGACCTCGGGATGCCGCAACGGGTCATCCTTCCAGGCCGGGTCGATCTGCGACCCCGCGGCAGACTTCAAGAAAAACTTCAGCCATGACATGGCAAACCTCGCATTCTCCAGCGGCGCGGAAAGATGATCACCCGGCGGCTGGTGCCGAACAGGCTCTCCCGCTCATCGTGCCGTCGCTGGCCGAGCGGGGATCATTTATGCTTGCAATGTCTGCCTGCGCCGGTGGTTTTTCAATTGAGATTACTGCGGTGCCGTTATAGAAAAACTATATGAAGAACCTGAATAGCGTCCATCTCAACGGCCTGCGCGCGCTCGAGGCCGTCGGTCGTCTCGGCTCATTGCAGGCGGCCGCCGACGAGCTCGGCGTCTCGGTCGGCGCCGTCAGCCAGCAGGTGATCAAGGCCGAAGCGCAGTTGGGGCAAGTGATCTTCGAGCGCACCGCCCGGGGCATGATCGCTACCGAAGCCGGCCGGCCGGTGCTTGCAGCGCTCGACGAAGGCTTTGCCCGTCTTTCGCACGCAGTCTCGATCGCAAGCCGAAAGGACGATACGATCCTGACCATTTCGGTGGCGCCGGTCTTCGCCGCCCGCTGGCTCGTCCATCGGCTTCATCGGTTCGCCGAACGTTACCCCGACATCAAGCTGCGGCTGGATGCAACGACCAATCTCGTCAATCCCGCGATCTCAGACGTCGACATTGGCATCCGCGTCGGCGCCGGCAAATGGCCCGATGTGAAGGCCGAACTGCTGCTGGAGCAGGAGGTCTTTCCCGTTTGTTCGCCCGAGATGGCGGCGAACCTGAAACAGCCCGCCGACATCCTCGCTTTGCCTGCCATCATCGATGGCCTTGCCATGTTCAGCTGGGAAGTCTGGATGCGCGAGGCCGGGCTGTCGGGCGCGACACTGTCGACGCGCCACGTCTTCAACGACGCCTCGCTCTGCCTCGATGCGGCGATCGCCGGCCAGGGCGTCATGCTCGCTTGGCAGACGCTTGCCGCCTTCGCGCTGGCCGAAGGCCGGCTGGCGGCACCCTTCGGCATTCGCGCGAAAACCGGCTTCGGCCATTATTTTGTGACGGCCGAAGGCGCGCGCGAACCGAAGAAGGTCAAGGATTTCAAGGCCTGGATCCGCGAGGAAATGGCCGTCACCTTGGCGCTTTTCCCGTAAGTTTCAAACCTCGATCGGCTCTTTGCCGCGGGCCTCCTGCATCGCCTTGTAAGCTGGGCGAGACTGGCAGCGCTCGATCCAGGCCTTGATGTTCGGATGTGCATCGAAAAGATCCGCCTCGCTCTGGGCATAACGCAGCACCTCGGCGATGTTGAGATCGGCGACGGTGAAGCGCTCGCCGACGATCCACTGACGGCCGGCGAGATGGCTTTCTAGCGCCACAAATGGCCGGCGCAGCCCGTAGCAGGCGGCGGCGATCGTCTGCTTGCCGTCCTCGCTGTTTTCAAGCCCGTTGTCATAGGTCAGCACGATGCGCACCGAATGCGGCTCGACTTGCGAAGCCGCCCAGATCGTCCACATCGTCAGCAATCCGTCTTCCTCGACGGTTTGGCCGGAAAGCGGCCCGCCATACTTACGCGCGAGGTAGAGATTGATTGCCAGCGACTCGTGCATGACGAGATCGCCGTCGCGAATGCTGGGGATCTGGGCCATCGGGTTGAGGGCTGCGAAATCAGGCGAATGCGTGTTGAGCGGCGCCTCTTCGGCGAGCGGGTCGGCGAGCCCCCTGGCCTGCAGCACCGGCACGGAGCGGAATTCGAGCCCGAGCTCCTCCGCCATCCAGTAGACGCGCGAAGCGCGCGATCGATAGACTCCATAGATTGTCAGCATGACGATACCCCCTCGATGTGTCGCAGAAAAGGTAAACGCCGGATCACCCCAGGAAAAGTCCTCCCCGCTGATGGGATGATGAAAGGTTTTGATCTGGCGAGCGCCTTCCCCGGCGGCAGATCGAGCACAATTGCCTGACAGGGGGAACAATAAAAGGGCCGGCGGGTTGGACCCAGAGATTGGCGCCGTCGAGGCGTCGAATGCGATGACCCGCGTGCGCAGCGCGCACCAGGCAAAGGAGGAACAAATGACGGGCAAGAAGACACATGAACAACAGCTTCGTGTCATCGAGAAACGCGAGAAAACCGCAAATGCCGGCGAGGATTTCGACGCCAAGGCGGATCTGCAACGCAATGCGCAGGCAAAGGAGGCCTATCGGAAAGGCGATCTGAAGGCCGATCCGGACCCTCGCAATGACGATCGGGGCATCATGCGTGGCCGCAATCAGGAGAGCGAGCATAAAAAAGGGAGCGGTCGTCCCTGACGGTGAAGGAGCCCAGATCACAAAGGAGCCCCGATTAGGAAGGAGCCCCGATCAGGAAAGGAGAGTTTCATGACCTTGACATTGATCAGCAAGGCTTTTGCCCAGGATCAGCCGATCCCGAAGAAATATGCGCGAGCCGGCGAGAACCTCTTTCCGCCGCTTGCCTGGAGCGGTGCTCCCGCCGGGACCCGGAGCTTCGCTCTGGTGGTCGAGGATCCGGATGCTCCGCGCGGCACGTTCCGCCACTGCGGCATTGCCAATATCCCGGTGCAGTGGAGCGCCCTTGCCGAAAGCGTCGATACGGCGCCGGAGCAAGCCCCCCGCTTCTACAAGAACGATTTCGGCAATGCCCGATACGACGGTCCGCAGCCGCCGGCAGGCGATCGCCCGCATCACTACATCTTCCGCCTGGCGGCCCTCGACGTGCCGAAGCTTTCTACTCCGGATGCCGCCGGTATCAGCGCAATGTGGGCGGAGGCGAAGAAACACGCATTGGCGGAAGCGACCGTCACCGGCACCTATCAGACGCACTGACCATAGGCCGAGCCGCCTGTCATGAAATACGGTTCCGTTCTACGGTGAGTTGCCTATAGGGTGAGCCGCCGCCCGCCATCTCGCCGGAGACCTGTTTGTCCCATTCGAAGCCGAGAACGGCCCCTTCGGCCGTCTCCTGGAAGAGGTTGTCAGTGATGACGGCGGTGCCGGCGCCTTCGGCGACCGAGACGGCGCATCCCACAGGCGCCTTGCGTACCACGTTGCCGCTAACGACGACATTTCTGAGATAGGGCCCCCATCCGATCTGCAGGCCCCAGCGCGGCGCGCCCTCGATCACATTGCCCGACACCAGCGTATCGGCCTCCGCCGCAATACCGATGCCGAAGCCGACCTCGTGCGCGTAGGGGCCTTTCAGCGTCAGGTTGCGCACGACATTGCCGGTGACGCTTGCGAGTCGGCCGCCTTCGTCGAAATTGGCGATCGAAATGCCGTTCGCCGCCCCGTCGATCACGTTGGCGGAAACGACCGCCCCTTCGAAGGCGAATTCGACATAGATCGCCGTCTCGCCCGAGCGCCGGCACTGATTGCTGCTGATCTGGATGTTCGAGGCCGAATTGGCGCGGATGGCGGTAAAGGCGCAGTCGGAAATCTGGTTGTTCACCACCATCACCCCATCGGCGCGAAAGACATTGATGCCGTTGCCGTTCTGGCCGGTGCCGCCGTCATTGGCTCGGATGTTGGAAATCCGGTTGCCGGAGACGACCGTGCCGTCCTCCGCCTGTCTCCAACGATGCACGAGAATGCCACCATTGCCGCAATCCAAGACCGTATTTGCCACGATCGAAAGATTGGCGGAATCGACAGCGTAGAGGCCGGACTGGGCGGCGCCCGAAATGCGGCTGCGTTCGATCCGCCCGCCACAGCGCTCCATCTGCAGGCCGTGTTTGCGGCTGCCGCCGATCTCGCAATTGTCGATCAGCACCTCGTCGACTCCGGAAAATTGCAGAAGCCCGCCGGCGTAGTCGCCGAGCCAGCGGTTGCCGCCGTCGATGACGAGATTGGAAAGCTCGATGCGCCTGATGTTTTCGGCCGCAAACAGATGGCCGTCGCCGGTATAGACGATCCGCGAGGCGCCGGGCACGCCTGATATGCGGGTATTGTCGGGCAGGCTGAGGTTGGAGATCTTATAGGTGCCGGGCGGCAGGAAGACCGGCACGTTCTCGGCCGCCGCCTGTCTGATCATCTGCTCCAGGTTGCGGATTTTGCGGTCCCCAATTTCGGGAACGGCGCGATATTCCACCGCGTCGATCGTACCGCGGAGATCCGGCTGGCTGGCAGCCGTCAGCGGCGAGGCAAGCGTGCGCGATGTCCCGCCCGCAAGCGCGGAGGCGCCGAGAAAGAGAAGCATGTCGCGGCGAAAAGGCATTGCGGGCTCTCCTGTCATGAAGCGCCCGTAGCAGAAAACGTGCCAGCCCGCCTGTCCTCTTTTGGCACAGGCCCGTCACATCAATCCGAAACTCTTGCTGCGACAGGGACCGATGGCAGGATCTCGCCACTTATATTGGTGTGTTATTCACTCTTTCATTTAAACAACCCGAAGGGAATGGAGACTACTTTGAAGGGAAAATAAATGGATGTTGCGGGCCTTCAGCCGCTGCGGGAGAATGGCGTTATGCACGAAGCGAGTGCCGGGCGATGGGAATCGCTCGATTCCCTGACGGCCGAAACACGGCGCTTCGTTGCCGCGACCGAGGCGATGATGGCGTCGACCGCCCATCACCTCTCGGAAGGCGTTGAGAACCTGCGCCTGAAGGCGATTATCCACGAACTTCCGGACTTCCTCTACGTCAAGGACCGTGACAGCCGCTTCGTCTTCGCCAACGCCGTCACGGCGGCCAGCCTCGGCCTCAGCGCCGAAGAGGTCGCCGGCAAGCGTGATTTCGACCTGTTCGATTTCGAGGCGGCGCGCCGCCATTTCGATATCGAGCAGCAGATCATGGCGAGCGGCATAGCCCGCATCGACATGGAGGAGACGGTCGTCCTTCCCGGCGCCGTCAAGCCGGTATGCCGGTTGACCTCGAAAATACCGCTGCGCAACGATCGCGGCGAGGTCGTCGGGCTGATCGGCGTTTCCCGCGATATCACCGAACGAAAGCTGCAGGAGGATCTCCATCGCGGCCAGGCGAAACTGCTCGAGATGATCGCCCGCAATGAACCGCTGCCGATGATCCTCGAGGCGCTGGTGCTGATGATCGAAGCCCAGCTGACGGATATCGACGGCTCGGTTCTTCTGCTCGACGGCCAGGGCACCCGGCTCTATCACGGTGCGGCTCCCAATCTTCCCGGAGGCTACAGCCGGCTCATCGACGGTGTCACCATCGGCCCCAAGGTCGGCTCCTGCGGTACCGCCGCCTGGCGCGGCCAGCCCGTCATCGTCGAGGACGTGATGAGCGATCCGCTGTGGGAGGATTTCCGCGGGCTGGTTGCGCCTTTCGGCTTTCGCTCCTGCTGGTCGACGCCGATCGCTACCTCTGAGAACAATGTGCTCGGCACCTTCGCCCTCTATTCCAGGGAGGTACGCCGTCCGACGGAGCATGAAATGAGGCTGGTGGCGCTCGCCACCCACATCGCCGGCATCGCCATCGAACGCAAGCGCGTCGACGATCGCATCCATTTCATGGCGCATCATGATGATCTCACTGGCCTGCCGAACCGCGCCTTTCTGAAGGAAAGGCTGGCCGGCATCCTCGACCAGGCCCGGCGCAACAATCGCAAGGTCACGGTCGCCTGTATCGATCTCGATAACTTTAAGGACGTCAATGACGGCCGCGGCCACGCCGCCGGCGACGAGGTGTTGAAGGAGATCGCCACCCGCATGGCCAACAGCATCCGTCCCTCGGATATGGTGGTGCGGCTCGGCGGCGACGAATTCCTCGTGGTGCTCGTCCACCAGTCGAGCCACGATGCCGGCATCACCCGCCGCCTTCGCGATCTGCAGAAGGCGATTACTCGGCCGATGCAAGGCGAGAGCGGTGAGATCATCATCACCTCGAGTATCGGCGTCGCCGCCTTTCCCGTCGACGGCTCCACCTCGGAAGAGCTTCTCGCAAATGCCGATCGCGCCATGTATCGCGCCAAGCAATTCGGCCGCAACACGCTGCAGCATCATGATGGCGACAGCAGCGGGGTCGGCATGCCGCGCGGCGAGCAGGAGGAGCTCCATCAGGCGATAACAGCCGATCAGCTGTTCCTGGAATATCAGCCGCAGGTCGACGTCGCCACCGGCCGCATCACCGGCATCGAGGCGCTGGTCCGTTGGAACCACCCGGCAAAGGGCAGGGTGCCGCCGGCGAGTTTCATCCCGATTGCCGAAGAGACCGGCCTCATCGTTCCCCTCGGCCTCTGGGTGCTGAACGAGGCCTGCCGCCAGGCGCGCAACTGGCAGGATATGGGCCTGACGCCGGTGACGATCGCCGTCAATGTTTCGGCGAAGCAGTTCGCCGATCCGGATTTTGCGAGCCATGTCGGCGAGGCGCTGGAGCGCAGCCGCCTGCAATCCCGCTGGCTGGAGCTCGAGGTCACCGAAAGCGTGGTGATGCAGGATGCCGAGCGTGCGCTCGCCATGATGGAGCAGCTGAGGGCGCTCGGCGTGCGCCTGTCGATCGACGATTTCGGCTCCGGCTATTCCAGCCTTGCGGCACTGAAGACTTTCCCCTTCGACCGGCTGAAGATGGATCGTTCGCTGGTCGAGGCATTGCCGGGCGATGAAACAGCCGTCGCCATCGCCTCGGCCGTCATCTCGCTGGCGCAGACGTTGAAGCTCTCGGTTCTCGCGGAAGGCGTCGAGACCGATGCCCAGATGGATTTCCTGCGGCAGGCACGCTGCGAGGAGGCGCAGGGCTACCGCTTCTCCAAGCCCGTCCCGCCGGAGGTGGTGCCGCTGTTGCTGCGGGCGCAGCTTCTCTGAACTTTTCCTAAGCCGGTCGCCAGCCGATCGTTGGTTTAGACTCGAATGATATTGAGACGCAGAGCGCTGACCACCGCCTGCGTTCTCGTCGTGCATCCCAGCTTCCTGATCACGCTGCCGATCTGATTGTTAACCGCGCTTTCCGACAGATCGAGAAGCTTCGCAATTTCGCTGCTCTTCTTGCCTCCGGCCGTCATCCTCAGGCAGTCCAGCTCGCTCTGCGTAAAGGCAACCGGCTTGTGTTTCTCGTTCAATGTCAGCTGGGACAGCCGATCATAGATGAGCGTCGCGATAAACAGGAGTTTCACCATTTCGACCATGCTGAAATTCCGAGACCCCGAAATCGACATCGCACCGCGTCCGGCCGCGGCATCATGAACGGGAAAATAGGCGCCTTTTTCCATGCCGTACCGCCTGAACAACTCGATGACGGTGGACTTTTTGCCTGCGCCGCGATCGGTATTGATCGCCTCGACATCATAATTGAAGGGGCTGGTCGATCTCAGCATCCTTCGGATAACCGGGCTGTCGACCATCAGGTTATGGGCGTCGTAATAATCGACCATTTCCGCCGGCCAGTTGGTGATGATCTTCGTCGCGCCGATTTCGACAACATCGACCGAAGGAAGCGTCATGATCAGGAAGGCCGTCATCCCCAGATCCTGGGTGAGGCGCTTCATGTATTTGAAGACTTCGTAATGCGTCTTGAAGCCTGCAGCGACTTCCTCAATTCGATTGAACTCGGCCTCGAGCGGCATGTCTTTCTCCGATTGCCTCGCATCCGGCGCTTGGCGGCTGATGTGTCCACTTGCCGCTCGTATCTGAAGTTGATTCTGCCGGCTCGAAGGACGGAAAAAATATGCATGTGCAGAGAAAAACGGAAAGGCCCTTGACTGTTGGCAACGGGCGGGCGGCCGTTGATTAACAAAGAGTTTACGGATCTTCGAACCATTCGAACCCGGCCAAGGCGAAAAAATCGGTGGCGGCACGTTTGACAACGTCCCGAAAGTTCAGCATCCCTGGCCAAGCCTCAGGTCAAGTCGCTGTTTGTGCTTCCTTATTTTTCAGCGTTGCTCGGATGTCACGCATCCGGTTTCGAGACGGCTCGGTTAAAGGAAGCTTAAAGATTTTATCGGATTTTATTTCCGGGGTGCCCGTCCAGCGCAAGCCCGCGGTGGGTGGCGGCAGTCATGCGCTCGATTTGAGCGATGGGGGAACAGCATGAAGAAGATAGGATTCGGCTTCGGTTCGGATGCCAAGGCCGTGCTTGCCGCGATGAGCAGGTCGCAGGCCATCATCGAATTCGACCTTACCGGCAAGATTCTCACGGCCAATGCCAATTTCTGTGCTGCCCTCGGTTACGACTTGTCCGAGATTGTCGGCCAGCATCACCGGATGTTCGTCGAGCCGGCAGAAGCCTCGTCGGCCGATTATCGCGAGTTCTGGGCGAGGCTCAATCGAGGCGAGTTCGATCAGCGCCAGTACAAACGCATCGGCAAGGGCGGCAAGGAAATCTGGATCGAAGCCTCCTATAATCCGGTCTTCAGCGGCGGAAAACCCTACAAGGTCGTGAAGTTCGCGACCGATATCACCAAGCAGAAGCTGCAGAGCGCCGAGGATGCCGGCAAGATAAGCGCGCTGTCGCGCGCCCAGGCGGTTATCGAATTCACGCCGAAGGGCGAGATACTGACGGCCAACGAGAATTTCCTGTCGGCGCTCGGCTATCAGCTGGCCGAGATCCAGGGCCGCCATCATTCGATGTTTTGCGACAGCGCTTACGCCAACAGTGACGATTATCGGCGGTTCTGGGTGCGTCTGTCAGCCGGCGAATTCGTAGCCGACGAGTTCCTGCGCATCGGCAAGGGCGGCAAAAAGGTCTATATCCAGGCATCGTACAATCCGATCTTCGACATGAACGGCAAGGTCTTCAAAGTCGTCAAGTTCGCGACGGACGTGACCGCCCGCGTCAACAACGTCGATCAGCTGGCGGCATCCCTGATGGCGCTGTCCGGCGGTGATCTGACCCAGGAAGTCGCAACTCCATTCATTCCGACGCTGGAAAAAATCCGGACCGACTTCAACGCCGCCGTCGGCAAGCTGCGCGCAGCGATGCAGGCCGTGGCCGAAAACGCAACAGGCATCGCTGCCGGAGCCCAGCAGGTTCGTTCCGCCTCGGACGATCTGTCGAAGCGCACGGAACAGCAGGCGGCCTCCGTCGAGGAAACCGCCGCCGCGCTCGAAGAGATCACCACAACCGTCTCCGACTCCAGCAACCGCGCCCAGGAGGCCGGCCAGCTGGTGCGGAGGACCCGCGAGAATGCCGAGCGCTCCGGCGCGGTTGTCCGCAACGCCGTCGAAGCCATGGGCAAGATCGAAACATCGTCGGCCGAGATCGGCAATATCATCGGCGTGATCGACGAAATCGCGTTTCAGACCAATCTGTTGGCGCTGAACGCCGGCGTCGAGGCGGCACGCGCGGGCGATGCCGGCAAGGGTTTTGCCGTGGTCGCACAGGAAGTTCGCGAGCTGGCTCAGAGATCGGCCAAAGCGGCGAAGGAGATTAAGGAGCTGATCAGCGCCTCCAACGAGCACGTGAAGAGCGGAGTGAGCCTAGTCGGGGAGACCGGCAAGGCTCTGGAAGAAATCGTCGCTCAGGTTCAGCAGGTCAACGGCAATGTTCTGGCAATCGTCGAAAGCTCCAAGGAGCAGGCGACGGGATTGAAGGAAATCAACACCGCGGTTAACACCATGGACCAGGGTACGCAGCAAAATGCGGCCATGGTCGAGGAATCGACGGCCGCCGCCCACAGCCTCGCCAAGGAGGCCGACGCGCTCTTCCAGCTGCTGGGGCAGTTTAACATCGGAAGCGGGGGCTTGCGCCAATCACGCCCCGCCGTGGCAACCGCGGCTTCCAGACCTATTCCATCGGCACCGCGTGCAATGGCCGCGAAGGTGAGCGCGGCCTTCCACGGCAATACGGCAGTCGCCGGCGGCGATTGGCAGGAGTTCTGAGGCGCGCGGAGACTCTGCCTCATTTCATGAGCTTGCCGATCGTCTCGATCTCATTCGTCCATAGGCCTGCCGCATAATCCCGCGGCAGCCGCGCCAACTGCGCGGCATCGTCGATGCCGGTGGAAAAATCGCCGCCGCGACAGGGGCCGAGCACGAAAACTCCGTTCCGGCATCCTGCATCCGGTTGAGAAAGCGGTCCGGCCAGCCCCACAGCCAAGGCGCGATATTGATCGGCACCAGCATCATCCGATGCTTGCAGGCCTCGGGCGGGAGGCCGGTCCAGCCATAGCCGATATAGCCGAACAGGCAGCCCTTCAGGCTTTTGCGCGAGGCGGTTTTGATATCCGGTGCGAGCCGGCCGAGAACGTCGATCGGCTCGTCGCCGCCATAGACGATGATGCCGGCCCGCTGTGCCGCCGGAAGCGCGTTCAGCACGGCGGCGAGCTTTTCCCCCTCGGACGGATCGCGGCTCTTGATGTTGATGAGAAAGCGCCGATCCGGAAAGGTCGAAAGTACTTGCGCCAGCGTCGGCATCATGCCGATGCCCTGGCCGCGAAATGGAAAGGTCTTGCCGCCGTCGGCGGTATAGCCGTATCCGATGTCGAGCCTTCTCATTTCAGCCATCGATTGCTTGCGGGTCACGCCGTGTCCGTCGGTGCGGCAGTCGAGCGTCCAGTCGTGAAAGACGGCGAATTCGCCGTCCGTTGTCGGATGCACGTCCATCTCGACGACATCTGCGCCGGCGACGAAGCCCGCCTGCATCGAGGCAATAGTGTTCTCCAGATAGTCGTGTTTCGGCGGCAGCATGCGGCTCGCCGTGCAGGTGTCGTTCTTCAGATCGTTCTCGTCGAACCGTTGGGCGATGCCGCGATGAGCGAGCAGCACCGGCTTTCCCGGCCGATGTTCGGCAATGCGGCTGGTATTGTTGAGATAAATGGCGGCGGCCGCGAGCGCGATCGCCGCCGCGCAATAGAAAACGCTTCCTGCCCATCTCTCTGCTCCTCCTGATTGCATCGACGAAGGCAACAGCTAGAAAGCGATTCTGGTTGTTCTTGGGCTGTTTTCCGGCTTTTCTATGCGCGGGATTATTCGCCGGAAAGGATTGGGACCGCTATGGAACGACAGGACGACGAGCTCATTCATTTCGAAGCGCAGGGGGCGGCCCCGCTGCCATTGGCTGCTGTCGAAGGCCATGTCGGGCGCGCAGGCGCCCGCATCTGGTATGCGAGCTACGGCACAGGCCCTGCCGTCATTCTGCTGCATGGCGGCCTCGGCCATAGCGGCAACTGGGGCTACCAGGTCCCGGCGCTCCTTGCCAGTGGCCGCCGTGTCGTGCTGATCGATAGCCGCGGCCATGGACGAAGCACCCGCGATGTCAGTCCCTACAGCTATGAGCTGATGGCTGCCGACGTGCTGGCGGTGATGGACGAACTGCGGCTGGAAACGGCGGCGTTCGTCGGCTGGAGCGACGGCGCCTGCATCGCGCTGATCCTCGCCATGACGGCGCCGTCGCGTGTGGAGGGCGTCTTTTTCTTCGCCTGCAACATGGATCCGAGCGGCACGCTGGAATTCGTTCCAACCCCGGTCATCGACCGATGTTTCGCCCGCCACGCCAAGGATTATGCGGCATTGTCCGCCACGCCGGACGATTTCAATTCCTTCGTCGAGGCGGTCAGCCTGATGATGCGGACCGAGCCGAATTATGGGGCGGCCGACCTCGGCCGCATCGGCGTTCCGGTCGCGATCGTGCTCGGCGAACACGACGAATTCATCAAAGCCGAGCATGCCGAATATCTTGCCGGCAGCATCCCGGACGCTCAGATGATTTATCTGCCTGGCGTCAGCCATTTCGCCCCTTTGCAGCGGCCGGCGGAGTTCAACGCAGCAATCATATCCTTTCTCGACGGGATCAGGTGATGACGATCGCTTCCTCTGGCCCCGCGCCCGTTTCCCGCTATCTCTTGCATCATGAGAGCTGATGCGCTGCTTTATCCCGCCCCGGAAGGGCTCTATTGCCCGGAGGGCGGCTTTTACGTCGATCCGGTGCGGCCTGTCGAACGGGCGCTCGTCACCCATGGCCATTCCGACCACGCCCGGCCGGGGCATGTGAACGTGCTCGCCACCCGTCAGACGCTCGACATCATGCGCCTGCGTTATGGCGAGGGCTTCTGCGCCAGCGAGCAGATAGCCGATTTCGGCGAAGAGCTGGGGATCAATGGCGTCAAGGTGAGTTTTCACCCCGCCGGCCATGTGCTCGGCTCGGCTCAGATCGCCATCGAGAAGAACGGCACCCGCATTGTCGTCTCCGGCGATTACAAGCGCCGCCCAGACCCGACCTGCGCGCCTTATGTGCCGGTCGCCTGCGATGTCTTCATCACCGAGGCGACCTTCGGCCTGCCGGTCTTCCATCATCCAGATCCGATCGACGAGACCGGCAAGCTGCTGGCCTCGCTCCGGCAATTTCCGGAGCGCACCCATCTCATCGGCGCCTACGCGCTCGGCAAGGCCCAGCGCGTCATCCGGCTGCTGCGCGATGCCGGTTATGCCGAGCCGATCTATATCCACGGCGCCATGGAAAAGCTCTGTGATTATTATGTCGGCCAAGGCATAGATCTCGGCGAGCTGCAGCCCGCCACGATCGAAAGCCGCGACAAATCCACCTTCCGGGGCGCCGTCGTCATCGGCCCGTCCTCGGCCTTCGCCGACCGCTGGGCGCGACGCTTCAACGAACCGCTGCCGGCCTTCGCCTCCGGCTGGATGATGGTGCGCCAGCGGGCCAAACAGCTCGGCGTCGAACTGCCGCTCGTCATCTCCGATCATTGCGACTGGCCGGAACTGACCGAAACGATCCGCGAACTGAATCCGGCTGAAGTCTGGGTAACCCATGGCCGCGAGGAGGCGCTGGTGCGCTGGTGCCACCTGCAGGGTATCAAGGCGAAACCGTTGCATCTCGTGGGCTATGAGGATGAGGCGGATTGAGATGAACTGGAGAACGCGTCAAAACCCCTCCCCAACCCCTCCCCACAAGGAGGAGGGGCTTAATCTGCTGCGCCGTCCCGCCACAAAATCATCGCCGCGAATGCTGTGGTTGAAAGAAGGCGGAGCAGTGCCGCGAGTTAGGCCCTCCCACCTGTGGGGAGGGCTTGGGAAGGGGTCTTCTCCTCGCAAAGTTGGGGAGGGCTCTTACCCCGGAATGCGGAGGCCCGCATGAAAGCCTTCGCCGACCTCCTCGACCGCCTGGTCCTGACCCCCAGCCGCAACGGCAAGCTCAAGCTGCTCACGGATTATTTCCGCGACACGCCCGACCCGGACCGCGGTTACGGCCTTGCCGCCATCGCCGGCACGCTCGAAGTGCGCGACGTCAAGCCTGCTATGTTGCGCGACCTGGTGCTGGAACGCATGGACGAGGTGCTGTTCCATTATTCCTACGACTATGTCGGCGATCTCGCCGAAACCATTTCACTCGTCTGGGACAATGAGCGGGACATAGACCGATCGGCCCTGGCTCAGCCGCGCCTGGGTGAGGTCGTCAAGCGCATGAACGCGCTCGGCCGCACCGAAGTGCGCGCCTATGTCCGCGATCTGCTCGACCGGCTGGATTCCTCCGGCCGTTTCGCCTTCATCAAGCTGACCACCGGCGCGTTGCGCATCGGCGTTTCCGCCCGTCTTGCCAAACAGGCGCTGGCCGATCTCGGCGGCAAGGACGTCACCGAGATCGAGACTCTCTGGCACGGCCTGCAGCCGCCTTACGAGACGCTGTTCCAATGGCTGGCGGGCGGCGGCGACAAACCGGCGCTGGCGACACCGGCGATCTTCCATTCCGTCATGCTCGCCAATGCCGTGGAGGAGGGAGACCTGGCAGGTCTCGACCCGGCCGACTACGCCGCCGAATGGAAATGGGACGGCATCCGCGTCCAGCTGTCGCGCTCCGGCGACAGGCGGAAGATCTATTCCCGCTCCGGCGACGACATTTCGGGCGCCTTTCCCGATATTCTTGAGGCGATCAATTTTTCCGGCGTCGTCGACGGTGAGCTGCTGGTCGGCGGCACCGCCCGTTCCAACAGCCCGACCCGCACCTTCTCCGACCTGCAGCAGCGCCTGAACCGCAAGACGGTGACGGCGAAGATGCTCGACGATTATCCCGCCTTCATCCGCGCCTATGACCTGCTCTTCGACGATGACGAGGATATTCGCGGGCGCACCTATGTCGAGCGCCGCGAGCGTCTCTCCGATATCATCGAGCGCGCGCCCCATGATCGGTTCGACCTCTCGCCGCTCGTGCCCTTCTCCTCGTGGGAGGAGCTCGATGCGCTGCGTGCGGCCCCGCCCGATCCGGTGATCGAGGGCGTGATGATCAAGCGGCGTGACAGCATCTACCAGGCAGGCCGCATGAAAGGCCCCTGGTTCAAGTGGAAGCGCAACCCCTATAATGTCGATGCGGTGCTAATGTATGCCCAGCGCGGCCACGGCAAGCGCTCCAGCTATTATTCCGATTTCACCTTCGGCGTCTGGGCCGATGACGAGGACGGCGAACAGCTGGTGCCGGTCGGAAAGGCCTATTTCGGTTTCACCGATGCCGAACTCGAACTGCTCGACAAGTTCGTGCGCAACAACACCACCGAACGTTTCGGCCCGGTGCGGGCCGTCCGCGCCGACAGAGAGTTCGGCTTTGTCGTCGAAGTGGCCTTCGAGGGCATCAACCGTTCGACCCGGCACAAATCGGGGGTCGCCATGCGCTTCCCGCGCATAGCCCGCCTTCGCCCCGACAAACCTCCTTACGAGGCCGACCGGCTGCGCACGCTGATCGCCATGATCGATGCGAAGCCGGGCTGAGCTTTGCGCTCCTGCGCAACAATGACGCAGGGCCATATTTTCAACATCATGTGTATTGGCGGCATCGGTTTTCCGATGCAAATCTGGCGTGCCGGGGAAATGATTTGGGTGCCGCGTCATGAGCTCGCATGAACAAAATTCCTTTTTCCGCCAACGCCGCGCCGTGCTGGCGGGGCTTGCCGGCGCGCTCGTCCTGCCGCGCATGGCGACCGCCTTCGATGTCCCCGACGAGCCGCGCCTTGCCAAGCACGACTATGCCGCGGTCCGCCGCCGCTTCCGCACGAAACTCCTGCAAAAGGGCCCGGCGCCGGATAAATACGAACCGCTGACCGCGCCTGCCGACGCCGAGAAGATATTCTACCGCTCCGGCTATGGCGGCGAGCTCGAACTGGTGGCATGGGTTTCCCGGTACAAACGCGAGCGCACTGCCAAGCCGGCCGTGCTCTTCCTGCATGGCGGCAATGCCATGGGCATCGGCCATTGGCAGCTGATGAAGCCCTACATGGATGCCGGCTATGTCGTGATGATGCCGTCGCTGCGCGGCGAAAACGGCCAGAGGGGCAATTTTTCCGGCTTCTACGATGAGGTCGACGATGTGCTTGCCGCAACCGAGCGCCTGGCGCATCTGCCGGGCGTCGATTCCGGCCGCCTGTTCATCGCCGGCCATAGCATCGGCGGCACGCTGACCATGCTGACGGCGATGAGCAGCCAAAAATTCCGCGCCGCCGCGCCGATTTCGGGCAATCCCAACGCCTTCCGTTTCTTCAGCCGCTATCCCCAGGACATCCGCTTCGACGACAGCAATGCGCATGAATTCGAGGTGCGCTCGGCGCTCTGTTACGCCCACAGCTTCAAATGCCCCATCCGGGTCGTCCACGGTACGGAAGAGTCGCATTTCAACGACCGCGCCGATCTGCTCGCCCGCCGCGCCCGCGCCGCCGGCGTCCATATCGAGACCGACACCGTCGCCGGCAACCACACCTCGGCGTTGCCGGCCGAGATCGAACAGAGCATCCGCTTCTTCCACGGGGTGGCGGCGTAAGCTCTGCCGCCGGTGGAACAGCCATGGTCGTGCAATGCAACGAACGCCAGCCTCGCACCAGCCGCGAATGCAATCGTCGCGCCAGATATCGCTGTCTCGCCGATCGTTGACTAGGGTGGTCCCATGAATTTTCTGCACCGGGTTTTCCCGATTGCCGGGCTTATGATTGCTGTCGCGCCGCTCAGCGGCTGCAACATCCTGATCCCCGATGTCGCTGCCGATTCGCCCGCCCGCTTCGTCCAGGAAACCTCGCCGGTCTTCTATCAGCCGCCGGGCGTCGATCCGCGCCGGGTGCGGCCGATCCCCGATCAGCCGGTGCCGCAGACGCGCGAGCTTTACAAGACCCAGTTCCACCAGACCTACGGCCTGCCGCTCACCAATCCCGTGCATATGGCGATGTATGGCGAGCAGCGCGCCGAGGACTTCACTCTGCCGGCGATCCCGGTCAGCCGGATCCAGCCGCAATTCCTGCGTCAGGAGGTCGACTATCAGACGACCGAGCGCCCCGGCACCATCGTCGTCGATACCAAGGCGCGTTTCCTCTATTTGGTCGAGGCTAACGGCAAGGCGATGCGCTACGGCGTCGGCCTCGGCCGCGACGGTTACGCCTGGTCGGGCCGCGGCGTCATTCAGTGGAAGCAGAAATGGCCGCGCTGGACGCCGCCGGTCGAAATGGTCTCGCGCCAGCCGGAAGTCCGCGCCTTTTCGGCGGAAAACGGCGGCATGAATCCCGGGCTTCAGAACCCACTCGGCGCGCGCGCCATGTATATCTTCAAGGACGGCCAGGATACGCTCTATCGCATCCACGGCACGCCCGACTGGCAGTCGATCGGCAGGGCGACATCGTCGGGCTGCGTGCGCATGCTGAACCAGGACGTCGTCGATCTCTACGACCGGCTTCCCGCCAAGGCCGAGATCGTTGTGATGTAGCGCTGCAACAGCGCTCTTCATATCGTCGGCTCCGGCCGGAACACGTCTGCGTGAAGCTATGGTTTATTTGGCGCAAGCCGATAGATTTCCTGGTGTCGTTATTCCAGGATTCCCGCATCAAAAGGAAATCAGTCCCGCGTCATGAGTTCCGATAGACATCTTTCCCGCCGCAGCTTTCTTTCCCTTTCGGCTCTGACGGCAGCCTCTGCGCTCACCGGCTGCGCCTCCTCCGTCAACACAGTGACATCGGGCGATACATCGATCATTTACCGCTCGCCGATGCGCCTGTTCCAGTCGCCTGGTGCCTCCAGCGTGCCGAGCGGGCCTGAGCTTGCCGTCATGTATGGCCCGATCGAGGACGGCGGCTTCCTCATTCCCGCCGTTCCCTATGAGCAGATCGATCCGCGCTACTATCGCCAGCGTGTCCTCGATCCCACCGGCCAGCCGCCTGGCACCATCGTCGTCGATACGCCGTCGCGCTTCCTCTATCTCGTTCAGGCCGACGGCATGGCGATGCGCTACGGCGTCGGCATCGGCCGCGAGGGTTTCGCCTGGCAGGGATCGGGCGTCATCCAGTGGCGGCAGAAATGGCCGCGCTGGAAGCCGCCGAACGAGATGGTTGCCCGCCAGCCGGAATTGGTCAAATATTCGATCGAAAACGGCGGCATGGAGCCGGGTCTGAAGAACCCGCTCGGCGCCCGCGCCCTCTATATCTTCTCGAATGGCGAAGACACGCTCTACCGCCTGCACGGCAACCCCGACTGGCGCTCGATCGGCAAGGCCGTCTCCTCGGGCTGCGTCAGGCTCTTGAACCAGGATATCATCGATCTCTACGACCGCGTTCCGACAAAGGCGCCGATCGTCGTCTGGCAGTGACGCCGCCGGGGCGGTCGCCAGTCGGCCGCCTCTGCTCACCGCTCGGAAAAGTTTTATTTTCGATTTAGCATTGCTTAATTCGGTAAAAGGCCTACATGGTGCCTATCGAATATGCTCGTGACCTTTGTCCATGCGCCAACGCGCTTCGTCAGATCTCCTCTCAGCATCGATATTGCCCGCGGATATTCTGCCACGGGTGCACTCAAACGGTTGAAAAGGAAATCGTTATGAATTCAGGCGTAGTCAAATGGTTCAATGGCACCAAAGGTTTCGGTTTCATTCAGCCTGATGACGGCTCCACGGACGTTTTCGTCCATATTTCGGCAGTCGAGCGCGCTGGCATGCGCGAACTCACCGAAGGCCAGAAGGTCCGCTACGATCTGGTCCGCGACAAGCGTTCCGGCAAGAGCGCGGCCGACAACCTTCAGGCCGCATGATTGTCATTCGCCTTGGCTGACCACAGATTGCGGCGCGCTGACCACGGATGTACTGGCAGCGCGCTGACCATCAAAGGCAGCTTGGTGGCCGAATGACTGGAAGAGGTCGGGTTCAAGCCCGGCCTTTTGTTTTGAAGTTGAGTAGCCGAAGAGTCGAGGGACGCAGAATGAGCAGACCAAGCTACAAGGTCGGCGACATGATCGTGCTGAAGTCCGGCCTGACCCGCACGGCAAAGGCAGACAAGCGGTGCCGGATCGCCAGCATCCTGCCCAACGATCACGGGCACGTGCAATATCGCGTTCAGTTCACCGGCGAGAATTTCGAGCGCCGCATCACCGATGACGATATCGACATCGGGGAATCGCCACGGGCGGCGTCACTTGAGGCGGCTGCCAAAGCCGATGATGCCGAGCCGTGGCTGAAATTTTCGGGAATCCGCATGGGCAAGTAGCCCGCCATTTTTTATCATATGACAGCGGCCTCGCCGCCGACAGGAAGGATATTCGTTTGCAGGTACTCGTTAGGGATAACAATGTCGATCAGGCGTTGCGCGTGCTTAAGAAAAAGATGCAGCGCGAGGGGCTTTTTCGGGAAATGAAAGCGCGCAGCGCTTATGAGAAGCCGTCGGAGAAGCGTGCCCGGGAAAAGGGGGAGGCCGTTCGCCGCCAGCGCAAACTTGCCCGCAAGAAGCTGCAGCGCGAGGGCCTGCTGCCGGCGCCGAAGAAGGCTGTCCGCGCTCGCTGATCCGGCCGTGGCATGCCGGGCCTAATGTCACGGGCCGGTCGACACATCTCGGCCTTGTGGAAGTACGTCCCGGCCGTAAAATGATGTTGGCATCCGAAATGCAAGGATCAAACGCCGACACTACCCGAGAAAGGGGGCACATGACCGCCACCAAGGGAGAATTCTTCAATCCCGCCAAGCTTTCGTCTCGCGACAAGGCCGAAGCGACCGATCACACGGCCCGCGCCATCATTGCCGCCGAGGCATCGGCGCGTGACAAGAAGACGGAGAAGCTGAGGGCGCTTCGTCTGCAGCAGGCGGCCGAGGACGCGGATGCCGCACCTGCGCCTGCAAAAAAGCGCCGCACGACGGCGAAGGCCGCCACTCGGCGGTCCTGATCCCGCCGCAGACGTCATACCGGCTTGGGGCAGGGGCTTTCAGCCGTCGCCGGCCCGGCCGAGATTGGCCCGCAGCCGATGCAGCATGTCGCGCATCTCGGCCATTTCCTCGATCGTGCAGCCGGCGGCTTTTCCGATCGCCGTCATGATCGTATCGACCTCTGACTTCATCGCTTCGCCTTTCGGCGTCAGCGACACGATCACCTGTCGCTCGTCGCGCAGATCGCGGATGCGCTTGATCAGCCCGCTCTGCTCCAGCCGTTTCAACAGCGGCGACAGCGTGCCGGAATCGAGGTCCAACTGCTCGCCGATCGTCTTCACCGGTAGGGCGCTGCGTTCCCACAGCACCAGCATTACCAGATATTGCGGATAGGTGAGGCCGACCCTGTCGAGGATCGGTTTATAGGCGCGGGTAAAAGCATGCGCCGTCGCGTAGACGGCGAAGCACAGCTGCTTTTCCAGCCGCTTCTCTTCCTCAGGTATCTCCATCGTCTTTACCGTTTGCGCTTTCATATCCGTCATCCCTGAGGCCGCGATTGTCCTCTTTCCATTCGTGAAATGCAATTTGCAAAATTAACTTGCGTACAACTTAATTGTGCGATAGTAAAACTCCACCCGATCTAAGGGCCAACCAAAGGAGATCGTCATGCCTATTCTCTATACGACCAAAGCCTCTGCCACCGGCGGCCGCGCCGGCCGCGCCGTTTCCGAAAACGGCGTTCTGGACGTGACACTGACCGTTCCCAAGGAACTCGGCGGTGACGGCGCGACCGGCACCAATCCCGAACAGCTCTTCGCTGCCGGCTACTCCGCATGCTTCCTCGGTGCCTTGAAATTTGTTGCAGGCCAGCAGAAGGTCAAGATTCCGGAAGAGACGACCGTCTCCGCCAAGGTCGGCATCGGCCCGCGCGAAGACGGCACCGGCTTCGGCATCGAAGTAGCGCTGACGGTCGATATCCCCGGCCTCGACCGCGAAACCGCCGAAAAACTTGCTGCCGCGGCCCACATCGTCTGCCCCTACAGCCACGCCATGCGCACCTCGACCGAAGTTCCGGTCACCGTTGCCTGATCACGGCGATTCAGCGCCTTGGAATTGCCCCTCACCCTGACCCACTCCCCGTTCTGACGGGGAGTGGGGACGTGCCCTGCGAAAGGTCGGCGTGGGAC
The DNA here is from genome assembly GCF_014193135.1 of Rhizobium sp. BK049. Lineage (NCBI taxonomy): Bacteria > Pseudomonadati > Pseudomonadota > Alphaproteobacteria > Hyphomicrobiales > Rhizobiaceae > Rhizobium > Rhizobium sp. BK049. The sequence goes on along the minus strand of NZ_JACHYV010000016.1, from coordinate 3,037 downwards.
GGAGAGGTTGCGGCATATCCCTTCTCCCCGTCAAAATGGGGAGAAGGTGCCGGCAGGCGGATGAGGGGCAGGTCGCCCTAATCACCCGTCGCCCGTCCACTTTGACGCGGCCGGCGCGACGCCTCAGCCGGCTTCGGCGCTTCCACCGCCACCCCCGACAGCGCCTGCAGATCCTGCCGCAGCCGTAGAACGCCGCCGCCCGGCAATTCATCGTCAAGGGCCGCATGCGTGCTTTCCCAGATTGGCAGTGCTCTTGCCAGTACCGCCTTGCCTTCTGCGGTAAGGCTGAGCAGCCGGCCGCGCCTGTCCTTCGGGTTCTCCACCACTGCCACCCAGCCTCTGCGCTGTAAGGGCTTCAGCGCCGCCGTCAGCGTCGTCTGGTCCATGGCGAGCAGGGCGGCGACCGGCCCCATCGGTGGCGGTTCCGGCCGGTTCAGCGACATCATCAGGGAAAACTGTCCGTTGGTGAGGCCGGCCGGCCGCAGTGCATCGTCGAACAGCCGGGCAAGCGCGCGTGCCGCGCGCTGCACATGCAGACAGAGGCAGGTGTCGCGCACCATCAGCGTCGTCGAAAAGGGAATCTCGATCGAATTTGACATGCTCATTTTATATTGATATCAATGTAATTAGTCAAGGAGAAGGGGATGAGCCGGCTCGCCGGCAGCGCCGGAGGAGGGCGCATTTCATGCAGAACGAAGTTGTTTCCCGTGAGGAATGGCTGGAGGCCCGGCGTGCCCTGCTCTTGAAGGAAAAGGAGGCGACGAAGCTGCGCGACAGCATCAACGCCGAGCGCATGGCGCTGCCTTGGGTGAAGGTCGACAAGGACTATGTCTTCGAAACGCCCGAGGGAAAGAAATCGCTCGCCGATCTCTTCGATGGCCGCAGCCAGCTTCTGATCTATCATTTCATGCTCGGTCCCGACTGGCAGGCCGGCTGCCCCGGCTGCTCCTTCCTGTCGGATCACGTCGATGGCGCGCTGCCGCATCTCAACCATCACGACGTCACCTGGGTGGCCGTTTCGCGTGCTCCACTCGACAAGATCGCCGCCTACAAAAGGCGCATGGGCTGGAAATTTCCCTGGGTCTCGTCCTTCGGCAGCGATTTCAATTTCGATTATCACGTCTCTTTCAGTCCGGAGGACCTTGCCAAAGACAAGGTCTTCTACAATTTCACTTCTATCGAGCCGGCTGAGGCGCATGACGAACTGCCGGGCCTCAGCGCCTTCTACCGCAACGACAAGGGCGAGGTCTTTCATACCTATTCCAGTTATGCCCGCGGGCCGGAGGAACTGATCGGGACCCTGATGATCCTCGACCGCGCGCCGAAGGGCCGCAACGAGGAGAGCACGATGAATTTCGTACGCCGCCATGATGAATATGAGGATGCTCCGAAGACATCGTCCTGCTGTCACTGAGCAATCAAACATCTGGGATATCGTCATTCGAAGGGAGGAGAGCATGATGAAGGCCGCCGAAGTGCTGAAAGAGCATTCTTTTTTGGAAAGATTGGTCGGCGACTGGAGCGTCACCGCACCCGAGATGTCCGACGGCCACGACTGGACGGAGACCGTCCGCTCCCTTCACGGCATCTGGTTCGTCGCCGAAGGGACCGGCCATATGCCCGACGGCAAGCCGGCCACCACGATCCTGACGCTCGGCTACAACGCCGAGAAGGGCAAATATGTCGGCAGCTGGATCGGCAGCATGATGGACTATATGTGGGTCTATGAGGGCGAGGTCGACGCCTCCGGCAATGTTCTCGACCTCTATACGACTGGACCCGATTTCAGCGGCGATGGCCTTGCCGATTACCGCGAGCAGATCACCTTCATCGACGATAATCACCGCACTTTCACCTCCAGCGCCAAGCAGGAGGACGGCTCGTGGAAGCAGTTCATGGAAGCGCATTACATCCGCAAAATCTGACAATCACGGCGCCCCCAAGCGAAAGGGCGGCGTCAGAAGAGGGAGAACATGATGTCCAAGACGCATGGAAAGTTCATCTGGTGCGAGCTGATGACCCCCGACACCGCAGCCGCCGCGAGATTCTACAGCTCCGTCGTCGGCTGGACCACCTCGGACATGCAGGTGGAGGGCATGCCGACCTATACGATCTTCGAGGCGAACGGCATCGGGGTCGCCGGCCTGATGGAGTTTCCGGCCGAGCTCGAAGGCCAAGGCATCCCGCCGAACTGGACGGGCTATGTCGGCGTCGACGACGTCGATCAGACGGCGAGAGATTTCGCCGCCAATGGCGGCGCAGTCCGCCGGCCGCCCCAGGACATCCCGACCGTCGGCCGCTTCGCTGTCGTCGCCGATCCGCATGGCGCCGTCATCTGCATCATGACGCCGGCGCCGATGGAACAGACCTGGCCGGAACTCGCCCCCGACGCGCCCGGCAACATCGGCTGGCACGAACTCTATGCCGGCAACGGCAAAGAGGCGCTGGACTTCTATTCCAAGCGGTTCGGCTGGACGAAGGACAGCGAGATGGATATGGGGCCGATTGGCGTCTATTACCTCTTCTCCCATGACGGCCGACAGATCGGCGGCATGATGACCAAGCCCGACAGCGTGCCCATGCCCTGCTGGAGCTACTATTTCATCGTCCCCGCCATCGACGCGGCGATCGAACGCGTCACATCGGGCGGCGGCAAGGTCGTCAACGGCCCGATGGAAGTCCCCGGCGGCAGCTGGATCATCCAGGCCACCGACCCGCAGGGCGCCTTCTTCTGCCTGGTGGCCCCGAAGCGGTAGTATTTTCGGATGTGTCGTTGACGGTGCACCGTGTGGCCGGCCCCTCATCCGGCTGCCGCCACCTTCTCCCCGTAAACGGGGCGAAGGGGATATGCCGCACCGGTTTCGTTGAGCCTCGACGTTGCGTTTGGCACGTCCCCTCTCCCCGTTTTTACGGGGAGAGGGCTAGGGTGAGGGGCAGCCTGAGGTACAGCCCGGGCTGATACCTGACAGAATGAACCGGGTTGATGGTCGACAAGTCATAGTGTGTCGGAGGGAGGGCTTCCGATGCCATTTGTGGA
>NZ_JACHYV010000015.1:0-154284 GCF_014193135.1 Rhizobium sp. BK049 | reverse complement strand
CCGACCGAGGTATTTATGGCGCATTTGCGCGAAGATGGGTGATCCCCTATCCTGCAAAACAGGCATGATGCACTTGGGTTAGCTTCTCCACCGGGTGGGTTCAAAGTTAAAGTGTCCTGTTTCTGCAAAGTAAGAATGTCACTCTCCCCGGGTTTTGATGAGCTGGGAGATTGCGGATGGGACTGATTGCGATGCGCGGTGTGGGCCCTGCAAAAATCTAGGTATCCATGCATCCGGACGGACGATATTCGAACCGTATTGGTCGGTTTAGCGTTGCCTTAAAGAAACTGTGCAAGGATACGCTCTTACCACCACACCGGCGAGCTGATGAAGTTTCGAAAAAACCCAGAGATAGCGCGCAGCCGCGCGGGCTACCTAACCGGCCATGTGAGCGCCTTCGCGCCAGCGGTATTTGCGGCCATTATTGCAGCTATCGTCGTTTGGGTGGCAACGAATTGGCGGCTGGAGCGCGCTCTCGCCGATGAACGTTCGATTGTCGCCGGTGAGCTTGCCACGATATCATCTCGGCTGCAGACGAATCTGAATAGCAATGTGAAACTGTTACAAGGGCTGGCGGCGGCTATCTCCGTCGATCCGGCAATGGGTCAGAACGGATTTTCCAAACTTGCAGCACGGATCCTGCAGCCTGATTCACAATTGCGAAGCTTCGCGGCGGCGCCTGACATGGTGGTCAGCTGGGTCTATCCGGAAAAAGGAAATGAAAGAGCCATCGGGCTCGACTACCGGAAGAACGAGAAGCAACGGGCTGCCGCGATGCTGGCGCGCAACACCCACAACATCGTCTTGACTGGCCCGGTGGAGCTTGTCCAAGGCGGAATGGCTTTCGTGGTCAGGTGTCCTGTCTATATCACCGACGGAAATAGCCAGATATTTTGGGGCCTTCTTTCCGGAATCATAGATATTCCGAAGCTTTATGGAGATAGCGGTCTTCGTTCGACCGATCTTGAGATTGCCATCAGCACCGAACCGGAGCCGGAATCGCCCAAACAAGTGTTTCTCGGTGACCTGGAGACCTTTCAAAGAAAGCCGGTCGTCGCGAACGTGGATATGACCTACGGCCGATGGACCCTCGCCGCGCGTCCGAAGCATGGATGGGGCCAAAATAACGGGATCGGCGCCTTCGAGTTCTATGCAAGTTTATTGGCCTTCTGTGTCGTTGCCCCCATCGTCTGGGTCGGCTTTCTGACCAGATCGCGCCAAAGAACCATCGAAAAACTTCGCCTGCACAAGAAGAAGCTCGTTCGCGCGCGGCAGCGCCTGGAATACCTGTCACTGCACGACGCACTGACGGGACTTCCCAATCGACGATTCGTCGACCAGATGATCTCGCAGCCGCCGCGGCCGGCTCCGCACGATCGCCTGATCCTCATCCATATCGACCTTGACCGGTTTAAAGAGATCAACGACACGAAGGGCCATGCCGGCGGTGACATCGTCCTCCAGGCCACGGCTTTGCGGCTCGCCGATTTGGCCGGTCCGAACGACGTCGCAGCTCGCATCGGTGGAGACGAGTTCATTTTCGCCAGCTGGAGCGCCAATCCTGAGCCTAAAGCAACCGAATTGGCCAAGCAGATTGTCGACGCGCTTCAGCGCAACATTTCTATCGATGGAGCAGCCTATGTGGTCGGAGCAAGCGTCGGCGTCGCCTGGGAGGCTGTACCTTCTCGGCAGGACCTCGGCCAGTTGCTCCTGAATGCCGATCTGGCGCTCTACGAGGCGAAGAAGGCGGGTCGCGGTCGCGCGGCAATCTTCACCGAAGAGCTTCGAAGCGCCGCAGTCCATTCGAAAGAACTGGCGGATGAATTCAACCAAGCGCTCGAACGCGACGAGTTCGTCGCGTTCTTCCAGCCGCAGTTCGACGCAACCACATTGGCGGTCGCAGGCGTCGAAGCCCTCGCCCGCTGGGATCATCCGCGAAGAGGTCTGCTCGGCCCCACCGAGTTTCTTGATGCTGCGGAACGGCTCGGGCGTAGCGGCGACATGGATAGACTGATCCTGCAAAAAGCACTCTTCGAGCTGACGAGATGGGACGGCTTGGGACTGCAAATCCCCCGGGTCTCGGTCAATATATCCGCGCGCCGACTGGCGCAGGCAAATCTGCTTGCCGAGCTTTCGGCCCTTCCCGCAGTGAGGGGCCGCCTGTGTTTCGAGCTGCTTGAAACAATCTCCTTCGATGAGCTTCAGCCTGCTCTCAATGAGGTGATTCCAGCCATCAAGGCGCTCGGCATAGAAATAGAAATCGACGATTTCGGCACAGAACATGCCAGTATCGTCAGCTTGCTTCGATTTGAACCCCGAAGGCTCAAGATCGATCGAGAGATTGTCAAGCCGATCCTCGCCTCTCCTTCTCAACGCCGTCTGGTCTCCTCAATCATCGAAATCGGCCGATCACAGAACATCGACATCGTTGCCGAAGGCGTGGAGACAATGGAGCACGCGAAGATCCTGAAAGATCTCGGCTGCCATCTGCTGCAAGGGTACGCTCTGGCGCGGCCAATGACCTCGGAGCAGCTGATCGAATTTTGCCATCAGCCGCATAGAGGAACCGCAAAGGCAGGCCGCTAGGTTGGCCGTCGGCTGTTTGTGCTTGCGGGTCTTCGTAAGCAGGTTCATTCTTATCCCCATTGAGAAGCCCGCCGGCAGCGGCCGATGTCGCTGTCGCATATAGGGTTTTCGTGAGATGCCTGCGATGGAATGCGCCGGCTGCGGTTTCGACATTCAGAGCGGTTTTGCTTTCTGTCCGCGATGCGGCGCAAGGCAACCCCTCTCCTGCGCGGCCTGCGGTTATCCATGTCAGCCTGATTTTGCCTTTTGCCCGAAATGCGGCGCGTCGATCTCAGGCAAAGCCCAGCCGGCCGCGAAGCCAGCCATCGAGACGGCACCGGCTGAATCCGATGGCGATGCCGACCGTCGGCCGGTGACGGTGCTCTTTGCCGATCTCTGCGGCTTCACGACGTTGAGCGAGCAGATCGACCCCGAAATCATGCGGGTGCTGCAGAACGAATTGTTCGAAGAGATGACCCGGGCGGTGGAAGCCTATGGCGGCTTCGTCGACAAATTTGTCGGCGATGCACTGCTGGCGCTGTTCGGGGCGCCGGTCGCCCATGAAGACGATCCGGTGCGGGCGCTTGGCGCCGCACTTGATATGATCGATCGGGCCGCTGCGGTCGGCAAGCGCTGGCAGTCGCGTGCGGGCGTGCCGCTGCGCTTGCATATTGGCATCAATAGCGGCCCTGTGGTCACTGGCGGCTTCGGCGCCGCCAGTACAAAATCCTATTCCGTGACCGGCGACACTGTGAACACCGCACAACGGTTGCAATCCATGGCCGGTGAAAACGATATTCTCGTTGGTCCGCTGACCTACCGTCTCACCCGCCACGCCTTTGCCTTCGACAGCCTCGGCGCGCAAACCCTGCGCGGTAAGGTTGGAAACGTCCTCGTGCATCGGCTGACCGGACTGCTGGAAGCGCCGCATACGGCACGCGGGCTCGAAAGTTTCGGCCTTCAGGCGCCGATGGTCGGACGGGACGCGGAATTGTCGCGCCTGTTGACCTGCCTCGATCTTGCCTGTGGCGGCGCCGCGCAGCTTGTCCGCCTGATCGGCGAAGCGGGCATCGGCAAATCGCGTCTGGCCAGCGAATTCGTCGGGATCGCCGGCAACACGGACCGTTTTCCTGGGCTTGCTATCCGCAGAGCCACCTGCTCTCCCCTCGGCGAACAATCGTACGGCACGCTCGCCGCGGTCGTGCGGAGCGCCTATGGAATCGGCGAGCGGGACGATCCCGACAGGACACGGCAACTGCTGACAACGGGATTCCGTGCCCTCGATCTCGGGCCTGACGACGTCGCGGCGCTTTTGCCGCTCTTTTTCCATGTTCTCGGCCTCGGCGATCCCGATGGCGCGCTCCGGCACATCGAACCGGAACAATTGCGTCGCCAGATCTTCTATGCGGTCCGAACCATCTTCGAGCGGCGGCTGGCACAAGGCCCTCTCCTGCTTGTGATCGAGGATCTCCACTGGGCGGATGCCGCCTCACTGGAAGTGCTGCGTTTCATGATGGACCGGCTGGAGCGCAGCCGATTGATGCTGCTTGCGATTTACCGGCCGACGTCGCAGACGGATCCGCTGAACTCCGATCGCGTCAGCGTCACTGTTCAGCGTCTCGGCCCCCTCTTCGCTGCCGATGGGCAGAAGCTGCTTGCCGCCTTTTTTGGCGAGGGTCACGGCAAGTTGCCGGCGCCAATGCGCAAGCGCATCCTCGAGCGCGCCGGCGGCAATCCGCTGTTTATCGAAGAAATCCTGCGCGGCCTGATCGACATGGGCGCGCTGCACAATGAGGGGCAGCGCTGGCATGTCGCAGCCGAAGACGCGGATGTCGATATACCGGTCAATTTGCAAGCCCTGTTGCTTGCCCGCGTCGACAGGTTACCGCAGGAGATCAGACGTCTGGCGCAGGAGGCTGCCGTCGTCGGCCCGAAGTTCGATACCGCCCTGCTCCGCACCGTCGCGACCGATCCGGCCGGCATCGATGCAGCGCTGGATTATCTCTGCGATGCCAACATCATCGAGGAGTTGCGTGGACCGGACGCCGAGACAGCGCCGGGCTATCGCTTCAGCCAGACCTTGATGCACGATGTCATCTACCACAATCTGCTGCTGCAACGCCGCATGGAGCTTCACCGACGGATCGGCCGGGCGCTGGAACGCCAATATGGCGTGGCGCCGGATCGAGCAGAGCATCTGGCGCAGCTCGGCCATCATTTCAGCCTGACCACCGAAAAGGCCAAGGGGGCCAGCTATCTCATGGCGGCCGGCGATATGGCGCGCAAGATATACGCCAATGACGATGCCATGCGTCTTTACCGACAGGCTCTTGCTGCCTTCGCCGACGAGCAGGAGGCGCCGCCGGAGCAATTGGCACTGTTGGAGCGCCTTGGCGATCTCTGCGGTCCTGCCGGCCGGCGTGAGGCCGCCCTGAACCATTATCAGCGAGCACTCGCGATCCACCGCGCGAAAGATGATCGGATCGCCGCTGCGAGGATCTTGCGCAAGATCAGCCGCCTGCATCTCGATGCGGGACGCCGCGATCAGGCGGAGGCCCATTGTGCCGAAGCCGAAACGATGATCGCGCCGATCGATGCGCCGGTCGAACATGCCCATCTCCTGCAAGAACGCGGCCACCTCGCCTTCCGCACCGGCGACCAGGCTGCTGCTGCCGAATGGGCGACACAGGCGCTGCAATGCTTGCAAACACTGCCGATCGATGGAACGACCGAGGCCGGACGGGAGGCAGCGCGGGCGATGGCAGAGGCGCTGAACACCAAAGGTGCAGCACTCGCGCGTCTCGGACGCCGCCGTGATGCCGTGCAGGAAGTGGAGCGCAGCCTCTCGGTCGCCGAAAAGGCCGATCTGCAAAGCGCCGCCTGCCGCGCCTATTCCAACCTCGGCGTTCTCTACACGATCGTCGATCCGGCCAACGCCATCAGGATCTGCCGACGCGGATTGGAGGTCGCCACCCGCATCGGCGATCTCGGCTTCCAGGCGCGTCTTCTCGCCAATCTCGCGGTCTCCTGCTGCACCTTCACCGATCGCTGTGGAGCCGAGGGCGTGCCGGCGGCGGAGAAGGCGGTCGAAATCGACCGGGCGCTCGATCAGCGCGACCATCTGTCCGTACCGCTGATCGTACTCGGGCAGATACACCAATGCCATGGGCAGCCGAACCTAGCTCGTAAGTATTACGAGGAAGCCCTTGAGGTTGCGAAGGAAATTGACGAGCCGCAACTGCTCTTTCCGTGTTATGATGGCTTGGCGACACTGAGCCTTGAACACGACGACATGGATGAAGCGGAACGGTATTTCGCGCTGGCGCAGGATGTGTGCATCCGCCACAAGCTTGACCCCGGCACATTCGTCGTCTTGCCGTTTCTCGACTGAAGGCTTCGCATCTCACTCGTCGCTCTGCATCAATTCGCCAAAGCGATTCAGAGACATAAAGGGAGGAACTAACAATGCAGGAGAACCACGCCGATAAACCATTACAGCCTGGGGATCGCGCGCCCAACGTGGTGTTGGATGCGATCACCCGCCATGGCAAGATCGCCATCGATGATTTTCGCGGTCAGAAGCCGGTGCTCGTCGGCTTGTTTCGCGGCCTGCACTGCCCCTTCTGCCGCCGGCAAATCGCCGCCATGGCCGAACTCACCGATGCGCTGCAGGAAAAAGGCATCGATAGCCTCACGGTCGTCAATACTCCGATCGAGCGAGCGCGCCTCTATTTCCGCTACCACCCGCTTCCCAATTTGCTCGCGGCCTCCGACCCCGAACGGGTATCGCACAGAGCTTTCGGCTTGCCGAATATCGAGTTCACCGAATCCGAGAACGAATGGCCGTACAAGGTCAGCATGAGCACAATGTCGTCAATGCAGGTCGACATGCCGGGCGAGCTGCCAGAGCCCATGGATGTGATGGCGGCGATGGAATATCTCGACAAGGCCGACGGTTATGAATTCACTGAGGACGACACGCGAATGATCGCCACTGGCCATGGCCAGCTTGTTGGCGAATTCCTGCTCGATCGGGATGGCGTCGTGCGCTGGTGTTTCACGGAAGTCGAGGAAGGTGGCCGCAACTTGTTCGGCGGTCCCGCCCCCCGCGATGTAATGTCGGCGGCTTCGAATATGGCTGTGTGACACCTGTTGTGCTTATTGCGCCCTGAAGCGGGCGTGGCAGGTCGTGCAGGTCTGCAGCATGAGGTGAAAGGCGTGCTCCGCCGGCATTGCCGACAGCTCCTGCTCGCTTCGAACGTGAGTGCCGAGGGGGCCGCCACCCATGGCCTCCCCAGGCTTCATGCGCATGCCGGCGGGCATCGGTCCCGGATTATTCTGGGCGGCGACGTCGAGCGCGACGGCATAGTCGCGCAGGTCGTTTGCGATGCGGTCGAATCGCTCGCGCTCCTCAAGAATGTTCGGCATGGCCTTTGATTGTGGGCTGGCCACCTCGGATGCGAAGTGTTCGGAAAGAACGACGCCGGATCTGTCGCGGATGGTGTCTGCTGCCCATCGGAACTCGGCTGCCTTATAGCTTGCCGGATCCTTGAACATGCCGGAAATTGTCTTTGCCGCCGCGGCCATGGCCTTCATGTCCGCCTGTCGAAGCGCCACGACATCCTCGGCGGCCGGCGACGGGACTGTCGTCAAGAGAGCGGCTCCCACGCCAGGGAGCAGTCCAAAAGTCGCCATGAAAAAGGTCCGTCTCATAGAGCTGCTTCCCAAACCGGCGTGATGCCGCCTCTACGCATATCCCTTCTCATCTGGGCAACAACAGGGCGGACACCCTCCCCGAGGTTCTCGGCAATGGGCCGATGCGGAAGCGTTAACCGCTGCCGAATAATCTGCGGCTTCGATTGGAGTGGATCAATGAAAAGTGGCTATTCGCTCGCTCAGATAGGGCTTCACTGGCTGGTCGCCTTCATGGTGCCGGTGCAGTATCTGACTGGCGGCAGCATCGAGAGAATTCATCATGCAGTCCACGTGGGGATGACGCCATCCGCGTGGGATGTCGTCCAGCATCAGCTCCATAACTACGCGGGGATTGCCATCGGCCTGCTGATGGGTGTGCGGCTCGCACTTCGCATATTTCAACCGCCCGAGCCCACCGCGCCCGGCACATGGACCGGATGGATCGCCACGGCGCTTCATCACGCCTTCTACGCCACAATCATCGGCCAGGCATGCATGGGCGCCGTCGCCAGCTATTTTTGGTTTGGAATCGCACCCTACCACGTTCTGGGGTCGAAGATCATCCTGGCGATGGTGGCGTTGCATCTGGCCGCAGCGGCCTGGCACACACTGGTCGCCCGTGACGAGACGGTCGACCGGATGCTGCTGCCGCACCGGAAGCGGCCGGCAAAAAACATCTAAGTGGCCAGCTTCAACCCCGCTGGATGCGTCATATTAAGGACTCGAATGTCGGCAATTGCTAGGTCCGCGATTGAAAACGGGCTGCATTACCTGTAGCTCTTCGGGAATGGGCAAGATGTACCGAATCACAGTGAGCACGTTGCTCGTGATGATGCGGCTGGTGATCGTCGTATCACTGGCGGGGTACTCGTTGGCGAACGCCAGCGCGGCGATGCATGGCTCACCGTTCCCCGAACCGCAAGTGGCCGCCGCAGAGATGATGCAGTCCCATGAAGGCCACGACGTGGCGGAGGCGGGCCATCACGACCATTCGCGCATCGACATGCCCGATGACGATGGAGGTGCGAAGCTCGTCAAGCAGGAATGCTGCAAGGATTTCTGCGGCGGGCTCGGCATCATTTGTGAAAGCCCCGACGTCGGTGGGCCAGTCGTAACCTCGATCCGGCAGTTCGTGGACGACCGCACGACCTTCGGCGAACAGCCGCCGCTCCACCGCCCTCCGAATATCTGAATAGAGACGCGCCCGCTCGATTGGGTCCATTCGGTCGCCGCCTGACTCCGGGCGAGCGCCCGTAGCTATCTCTCATTCGGAAATTTCATAATGAAACCCTCGCTTTTTGTGGTGGGGCTGCCGCTTGTCGTCGGCGGCTGCACATCCACGCTTCCTCCCGACGTGGTGGCGTCTTCCGCCACGGTCGAACAGCCGTCGCCGCACCCGGCCGCATATCGGTCACCGGTCTCGGGCTTTGTCGCCAGGCAGCCCGTCGATCCGAAGCCGTGGCGTAGACAAAACGATCTGCAGTCTCCCGCGAAAGGAGACGCCTCATGATCGGCCTCCGAAAATTGACGTCCGTGCTGGCGTTCCCGTTGGTGCTGAGCGGTTGCGTCACGGGCGCTGAATATTCCAGCAAGCAAGCAGGGTTCGCTTCTGTTGCCGACAAGACCGCGATAGCGACGGCAAAGCAAACGGTTTGGATCCAGAACCAGAATCAGGCGCGCTCTGTCACTGCGGAGGTCAAAAATCTGCTCGCGCGACGGAAAACCCTCGATATCGAGACGGCGGTTCAGATCGCCCTGCTCAACAACAAGGGCCTTCAGGCTGCCTACGCCGATCTCGGCGACAGTGCGGCCGATGCCTGGCAGTCGACGATGTTCGTCAACCCGATAGTCTCGATCGGCGCGACAGGCATCGCCACGCCGGGATTGGAGGCCTTCAAGACCATCGAGGGGATGATCACGACGAACATCCTGGCGCTTGCGACGAGGAATCGTGACGTGGCGATCGCCGACACCCGCTTCCGCCGGGAGCAACTGACCGCTGCCGTAAAAACGCTACAGGTTGCCGCCGAGACGCGGCGCGCCTGGATCGGTGCGGTGGCCGCCTGGGAAAATGTCGCGCAGCTGCAGCGCGCCCAGGCGACGGCGGACGCCGCCTCCGAACTTGCGGAGAAACTTGGCGAGACCGGTGCGATGACCAAGGGCGCCCAGGCGCGTGAACATGTGTTCGTCGCCGAGCTCGCCGGGGAGACTGCAAAGGCGCGCCTCGCAGCTCGCCTTGCAAAGGAGGAACTCACACGGTTGATGGGTCTCTGGGGGGCCGACCTGGACTACCGGATTCCGAACAGCCTGCCGCCGCTGCCCAAGGCCGTCGTCAGACGCGATACGATCGAGGCCGAGGCTCTGAGGAACCGCATCGATCTTCAGGTCGCGAAGCTCGAGCTGGAGGCAACCGCAAGATCGTACAGGCTCACCGAAGCGACGCGTTATGTAACCGATCTCGAAATCCTGACGGGTTTCGAAACGGAACGGGAAATCGAGGACGAGGAGAAGACCACCAGAACCACAGGCCAAGTCGAGCTGGAGTTCGCGATCCCGATCTTCGACACCGGCAAGGCGCGGATGCGCAAGGCCGAGCTGGCCTATATGCGCGCGGCAAACCAGCTCGCGGAGAAGGCCGTCAACGTCCGTTCGGAAGCACGCTCCGCATACGAGGCGTACCGCTCGAACTACGACATCGCGCGGCACTACCGCAACAATGTCGTGCCGTTGCGCACCAAGGTCGAGGAAGAATCCCTGCTGACCTACAACGGCATGATCACCAACACCTTCGAGCTGCTCACCGACACGCGCGACAAGATCAACTCCATTCTGCTCTCCGTCAACGCCAAGCGCGATTTCTGGCTCGCCGAAGCCAACCTCGCGCCTGCGATCTACGGCGGCGGCGCGACCAACGCGTCGGCAGAGACCGAAGTCGCCGCTGCCTCGGGCAGCAGCGGCGGCGGCCATTGAGAAAGGAACCCACCATGTTCAACAGACGACAATTGTTCGGTGCGAGCGCAGCGCTGCTGGCGGCGGGCACATGGACGAAAACCTCGGCGATGGGGCTGCCCGACGCCCCGACAATGGAATCGGCGGACATGCAGCCGCCTCTGCACCCGACTTCCGGCCCGGACTATCAGCCGGTCGTCACCCTCAACGGCTGGACCCTGCCCCATCGGATGAACAACGGCGTCAAGGAGTTCCACCTCGTCGCCGAGCCGGTGGAACGCGAGATGGCCGACGGCATGACCGCTTATCTCTGGGGCTATAACGGCCAGTCTCCGGGTCCGACGATCGAGGCGGTCGAAGGCGACCGGGTGCGCATCTTCGTCACCAATAAGCTGCCGGAACACACGACGATCCACTGGCACGGCATGATCCTGCCGTCGGGCATGGACGGCATCGGCGGGCTGACGCAGCCGCACATCCCGGTTGGCAAGACCTATGTCTACGAGTTCGACCTCGTGAAATCAGGCACTTTCATGTACCACCCGCACTCCGACGAGATGGTGCAGATGGCGATGGGCATGATGGGCTTCTTCGTCGTCCATCCCAAGGACCCGACATTCATGCGGGTCGACCGCGACTTCGTCTTCCTGCTCAACGCCTACGACATCGATCCCGGCTCCTATGTGCCGCGTGTCATGGAAATGACCGATTTCAACATGTGGTGCTGGAACAGCCGCGTGTTTCCGGACATCAGTCCGCTCGTCGTTTCAAGGAACGACAGGGTGCGGGTGCGGGTCGGTAACCTAACGATGACGAACCATCCGATACATATGCATGGCTATGACTTCGAGGTGACATGCACCGATGGCGGCTGGGTGCGACCTGAAGCGCGGTGGCCGGAGGTGAGCGTCGACGTGCCGGTCGGCGCCATGCGCGCCTACGAGTTCGACGCCAAGTATCTCGGCGACTGGGCGATCCACTGCCACAAATCGCACCACACGATGAACGCCATGGGCCATGACATCCCGACCTTCATCGGCACTGATAAGTCGAAGGTTGCCGAGAAGATCAGGAAGCTTCAGCCGGACTACATGCCCATGGGCACCAAAGGCATGGCCGACATGGGCGAAATGGAAATGCCCATTCCCGAGAACACCGTCCCGATGATGACCGGCTGGGGGCCGCATGGCCCGATCGAGATGGGCGGCATGTTCTCGGTCGTGAAGGTCCGCGAAGGCATCGAAGCGGACGATTACTCGGATCCGGGCTGGTACGAGAACCCGCCCGGGACGCAGGCCTGGGAGTGGACCGGCGAGCTGCCGGACACGACCAAGGCCAAGGACGCGAAGACGCAAATCACGCCGAAGCCGACAAACGGCTGAGGCTCAATCTCCCACTTCAAAAGAAGGATTCACGCATGAAGAACTGTGTACTGGCACTGGCGCTCGCAGCGCTCGCAACTCCCGCCTTCGCCTCGGGCAACCATGCCGGTGGTCACGGCGAGAAAATGGCGGTCGGAGAGCCTGGCGACAAGGCTAAAGCGACGCAGACGATCCGCATCACAATGAAGGAAACCGACGACGGGAAAATGTTGTTCACGCCGGCGGTCTTCAACGTCCGTAAGGGGCAGACGGTCAAGATCGAGATCAAGAACGCCGGAACCGTCGACCACGAATTCGTGCTCGATCAGGAAGACAATATCCTGGAGCATAAGAAGGTAATGGAGAAGTTCCCGGAAATGGAACATGCGGACGCCAATTCGATCCGCCTTCCCGCCGGTCAATCCGGCGAGATCGTCTGGAAGTTCACGACCGATGGCGAGTTCAAGTTCGCCTGCCTGATCCCCGGCCACTATGAAGCCGGCATGCACGGCGACGTCAGCGTCGCCGGCAAGTAACCCTCGATAAAGGAGCCATGAGCATGAAATCCGCAATGATCAACATGGGCGTCGCCGCCCTCATCTCCGTCAGCGCCGCGTTCGGCGCCTTCGCCCAGGAATTCACCAAGGGCGTCGTCAACAAGGTGGACGCAAAAGCGCAGAAGGTCACCATCAAGCACGAGGACCTGAAAAACCTCGACATGCCGGCGATGACGATGGTGTTCCGCGTCGAAGACCCGGCTCTGCTGGAAAAGCTGAAGGCAGGCTCGAACATCGAGTTCGTTGCCGAACGCGTGAATGGCAAGCTCACCGTTACCGACGTAAAATAGCCGGCTCCTGCCGCCCGGACCCGTCCGGGCGGCAGGACATCGAGGAGTGGACGATGTACAGAAGAAGCTTCATCGCCGTGGCGGCGTCCGCGCTGGCGTTTCCTGGCGGATCGGTCCTCGCCGCCGCGCCGGCGAAGATGACGGTCTACAAGGATCCGAATTGCGGTTGCTGTCATGAATGGTCGAAAGCGATGGCCGCTGCGGGATTATCCGTCGATGCCCGCGACACCGACGACCTTGCCTCGGTCAAGGCGCGGCTGGGCGTGCCTGCCGACCTGGAGGGCTGCCACACCGCCGTCGTCGATGAATACTATATCGAGGGACACGTGCCACTGGAGGCCCTGCAGCGGCTGCTGCGGGAGCGGCCGCCGCTCCGAGGGCTCGCCGTGCCGGGGATGCCGCCCGGCTCGTTGGGAATGGGCGACGATCCGCAGGCCTCCTACGACGTCTACGCGATCCCCACGGGGTCCGGCGCGCCATACCTGTTCATGGAGGTCGGCTCCCGAAAGGGCTGAGACTTCGACCAATTGATCAGTGAGCCGCCGATCAGGAGACCGGAGCTTTGCAGAGCGCCGCCCAGAGATCGTGCTTCCAGTCGGCGCCCGGCCGCGCCGAAACGTAGACCCCATAGTCGGCGGAATTGATCCGCACCGTCGCGGGCGAAACGCAGCGCACGCTCGCCTTGTGCTGTCCCCCGTCGCGATAGAGCACGGCCCCAGCACCGTCGAATTCCGACAGGGTAATGACGACATCGAAATCAAAGGCAGAATCGTGGGAGACTGCGCTCTCCGCCAGACTGAGGGTGACCGACCGGCTGCCGCCGAACGAAGTTGTATGGAAGACCGCAAGCTCGGAAGCTGCCGACATCGATGCGGACTGTGCGATGAGAATCCAGGACAGAAGGAATCGGCGCATTTACCCCTCCCACGGAGAATGCGTCACGATCCTATCATATGCTTGGAGGCTCCGCGACCAATTGCGGAGCATCCGATTGGCATGGCTCGTGCGTCGAACTCCATCTGCCGAGCACACGCTCGAAATCTCTCGAGCATTGCGTCAGGGAAGTCCGGCCTTGCGGAAGCCGTCGACGAAATGCTGAAGCGTCGCGGGATCGCGGAAGGGCTCCGTCATCGCCCAGTGAGCTGTCGAAAAATCCGGGTTGGCGACGAGGAAGAGTGCGGTCTCCGCCCGCGCCTCGTCGAGCCGTCCGAGCTGTGCCAGACTTGCCGCCAGGAAACGACGGGAGCTTGTGCGATAGGTTTCGTGATGGTGCAGCGTCTCGACAGCGGCCTCATATTGCCCGGCTGCATATTGCGCCTGGCCGAGCGCCAGATAATACCAGCCCGCCGGAAAGGGATTCAGCCGGAACGCCTTGCGAACATGCTCGAGGCCTTCCTCAATCCGCCCGGCGAGGATCGTGATGTCGGATAATGCGGCAAAGGTGTCTGCTTCGTTCGGATCGAGTTCGATTGCCTTGGCGAATTGCGCATCCGCCTCGGCGAAATTGCGTTCATAGGCAAGCAGATAGGCGAGGACCCAGCGGCAGCCGGCATCATTGGGGTCGATCGCAACCGCCTTGCGTGCCAGTTGCAAAGCAATGCCGCGGTTCGATTCCGTCGGTCCGCCGCTATGGACCCATCCCATCCAGTGGTTCACGGCAAGCCAGCGATAGGCCTCGGCATAGTCCGGGTCGAGGGAGATTGCGCGTGTCAGCATCAGATGCGCTTCCTCAGCCGCCTGCGGGGCATCGTCCATCATCTTGCGCGCCCGCACGCAGAGATCGTAAGCCTCGATGTTCTTCGGCCGATTGCGCGGCGGCAGTGCTCGGAGCCTGCCGAGCAGCGCCTCGACGATCCTGCCCGTCACCTCGTCCTGAAGAGCGAAGATATCGTCCAGGCTGCGATCGAAACGTTCCGCCCAGAGGTGATCGCCGCTGACCGCGTCGATCAGCTTGGCGTTGATGCGCACGCGCCCGGCAGCGCGTCTTGCGCTGCCCTCCAGCAGATAGCGCACGCCGAGCTCCTCGGCGATCTCTCGCACGTCCATCGCCCTGCCCTTGTAAGCGAAGGCCGAGTTGCGGGCGATGACGAACAGGCCGGGCATTCTGGAGAGGTCGGTGATCAGGTCTTCGGTCAGCCCGTCCACGAAGGATTCCTGCTCTGGGTCGCTGCCGATATTCAGAAAGGGCAGGACAGCAATCGACGGCTTGTCAGGCAGCAGCAAGGTCTTTCGCTTCATGCCGCTCAGTCGATGCACGGCTCCCGTGAAGCGATAGCCAACGCGCGGAACCGTTGCAATCCATTCGCCGCCGCCGGTGGACGGGCCGAGCAGCTTGCGCAGCTGCGCGATCTGGACGGTGAGGTTGCCTTCCTCGACCGCGATGCCTGGCCAGGCCGCGTCCATCAGCTCGGCCTTGGCGACGATGTCGCCGGCTCGCCCGACAAGCGCCGCAAGCAGCTTCAGCCCGCGGTGGCTAACGGCAACGGGATCATCGTTCCGAAGGAGCGTTCCCGCATCCGGATCAAGCACGAATGGACCAAAGGCAAAGCGCGATCCCTGCATGAAGCGGATCTATAGTCCGTTTGGAAGTTTTTGAGAACGTTTTGGCGAGGCTTAATTACGCCGCTCCCCTTATTCCGCAGGATTTCATCCTCTTTCAGGCCAGGCTGCGCCCTTCAGACCATACCGACTGACGAGGATCTCAGCATGACGAGTGCAAGCACGACATCACCGCAAGAGGATCAGCTCCCACGGGCCGCGATGGCGGGCATCATTGCGACGGTCACGGTGTTTGCCGTGGCGCAGGGACTGACCTATCCGCTGCTGAGCTTTATCCTGGAACGGCAGGGGCTGACGTCAGGGCTCATCGGCCTGTCGGCAGCGATGACGCCGCTGGGTTTCATCTTATCGGCGCCCGTCATTCCGGCGCTTTCGCGACGCGTCGGCGGGGCGCGGCTTGCTATCCTCTGTTCGATCCTGGCCGCCCTCATCCTGGTTGCGATTGGCTGGATCCAGCACGCCTGGGTCTGGATGCCGCTGCGCTTCCTGCTCGGCTTCTTTGCCAATCCTCTCTACGTCATCAGCGAAACCTGGCTGATCTCGATCACGCCGGCGGCGCGCCGTGGCCGGATCATGGGCCTCTATTCATCGATCGTTTCGGCTGGTTTCGCCATCGGCCCGCTATCCCTCGGCGTCGTCGGCACGGAAAGTTGGCCGCCCTTCATCATCGGCGTTACGGCCTTTCTTGCCTGCGGCCTGATCGTGCTTGCCGTTGCTTCCCGCCTGCCTGACATGCCTCGCGAAGGCGAGGCAATGTCGGTCGGTGGCTTCTTCGCATTGGCGCCGCTGCTGCTCTTTGCGGTTTTCGCGGCAGCCGCCTTCGAGCAGATCCTGCTTTCGCTGTTCGCGGTCTATGGCGCAGCCCTCGGCAGCGCCGAGGCGCGCATTGCTTCGCTCATCACCTGTTTCGTCGCCGGCAATGCGATGCTGCAGGTCCTGCTCGGGCGCGCGGCCGAACGGTTCGGTGCGACGCGGACGATGTTATTCTGCGTCCTGGCTTGCCTCACCGGCTGCCTGCTGCTGGCGCCGCTTTTTACCACATGGCTCATCTGGCCGCTGGTATTCGTCTGGGGCGGCGTCTCGTTCGGGCTTTACACCACGTCACTGATCCAGCTCGGCGAGCGTTTCACCGGCCGGACCCTGATCGCCGGTAACGCGGCCTTCGCCTTCACATGGGGCATTGGCGGCATGGCGGCCTCACCAGCTGCCGGATCGGCAATGCAGCTG
This sequence comes from Rhizobium sp. BK049, assembly GCF_014193135.1. Taxonomy (NCBI): domain Bacteria; kingdom Pseudomonadati; phylum Pseudomonadota; class Alphaproteobacteria; order Hyphomicrobiales; family Rhizobiaceae; genus Rhizobium; species Rhizobium sp. BK049. The sequence goes on along the minus strand of NZ_JACHYV010000015.1, from coordinate 138,081 downwards.
ATCGGGCATCACGGGCTCACACTATCACTCGGACTGCTCAGCACTGTCCTCTCGATACTCCTCGTCTTAGATCTGAGGATGACGCGGTAATACTCTGAATACGCGTTATTTTTCTGCGATCCGATTCCGTTTATCCCCCTGCCCTTGAATAGGCGCATTCCCGCAATATATAAAGTGTTATATAACAATTAATCGAAATGGCGGGATGGGCATGGTCGAAGATGTGGTCCGAACGCTCGGCTTTCTATGTCTGGGCAGCCGGCTGCGGCGCATCGGCGAACGATTGCAGGCCGATACCCAGCACATCATCGACGAGGCCGCGCTCGGCATTCAAGCCGGTCAGTATCCGTTCCTGGCGGCCATCGACCGGACCGGGCCGCTGACGATCGGCGAGCTCGCCCAGTCGGTGGGCATCACCCAACCCGGCACGACCCGGACGATCGGCCAGCTTCTCGAACTCGGCTTCGTCGACATGCGGCCGGCACCGGACGATCAGCGCCGCAGACTGGTGTCGCTGACCGACAAGGGGCAGGAGCTTGTCAATTATTCGAAGGCGACGATCTGGCCGCGCGTCGCGGCTGCCGTCGCGGATCTCTGCGCCGATCTCGACGGACCGATCCTCGAACAGCTCGCCGCCATCGAGGACGGGCTTGCGGAGGTGCCGCTCAAACGCCGGCGCACCGCTGCCGCACCGCGCGTCCTCTCAGACGCCCAAGAGGAGGAAGGATGATGAAACATGTGCTCGACCGGCCGATCTGGAGCGCTCTGCAGACCGCGCATGCCGATCTCGCCGAAGGCGGCAAATACGCGCGGCGATACCCGCCCTCCATCGCCCCCTTCGCCGCCTCTGCCGACGACACGCCGGAAAGCCTCGATGCCCTGGAGAAGCTGCCGTCGCGGGAGGAGCGCATGTTTCTCGTCGAGGCTGGACCAATCGCGGTTCCGCCGGGTCTTGCCATAATCATGGAAGCATCGGTGACCCAGATGGTTGCCGAGCGGCCTCACAAGACAATTTCCGACTCCCGCATCCAGCCGCTGACGGAGGCTGATGCCGCCGATATGCTTGACTTGGCAATCTTGACCAAACCAGGCCCGTTCACCTTGCGCGCCCAGAGCCTTGGCCGCTTCTGGGGGATAAGGCATGAGGGTCGTTTGGTGGCGATGGCCGGTCAGCGCATGCGACAGCCGGGCTTTATCGAGCTCAGCGGGCTTTGCACCGATCCCGCTTTCCAAGGACGCGGCCTCGGCACCTTGCTATTCCGCTTCGTTGCCGGCGAAATCGCATCCAGCGGCGACGTGGCCTATCTGCATGCCTATGCAGCGAACACATCGGCCATTGCGCTCTACAAGGCCCAAGGCTTCGTGGTTCGGTCGGAAATGAACATGCGCGTGGTCAAACGTCGCCCCTAATCGCTGCCCTGCGCGATCGTCGCAGCGCAGTGTCAGATCACTGTCATCGAAACCCGTTAAAGCGCCCGCAACGAATTGGATTGATGCGAGGCGCTTTCGATGGCGACATTGCAGCAGGTCGCTTTCAGGGCAGGATGTTCGCTGGCGACCGCGAGCAGAGTTCTCAACCGCAACGGGCCAGCCAGCGATCTGATGGTGCGCAAGGTGCGCCGGGCTGCCGCGGAACTCGGCTATCACTTCGCCGGCCGGCTCGGACGCAGGCCGGTGGTCGGCGTTTTAATTCCAAGCATCACCAATCCGGTCTTTGCCTCATCGCTGTCGAGCATTCAGAACCGCATGCTCGTCGCCGGCCACGGCGTATTGATCGCCCAATCGAATTACGATCTGGCTCGCGAGGCCGATGCCGTCGCCGCACTGCTGAACGACCGGCCGACCGGTTTGATCCTTACCGTCTGCGACCCGACAACGAGCGAAGCGCTGCTTGCGAGGCTGCCGCCGACAGTGCTTCTCAACAATCTGCCGACGGCGCGGTTTCCGGCGGCCGTCACCGCCGACAATCGCAGTGCCGGCCGCGAGATCACGGCCTTCCTGATAGGCATGGGACATCGGCACATACTGTTTCTCTCCGGCAATTTCGCAGCCTCCGACCGCGCTCGCCTTCGCTATCAGGGCTATCTCGACGCCATGGCCGAGAACGGCCTGACGCCGCATGATGCGATCCAGATCTCCTTCGTCGGCGGCTACGACCAGCTCGATCTCAGCACGGCGATGAATTCGCTTTCGCCGACGGCGATCATCGCGTCCAATGATCTCCTTGCCCTCGGCGTTATCGGCGCGCTGAAACGCGAGGGGCTGTCGGTACCCGGCGATGTTTCGGTCGCCGGTTTCGACGGCATCGCCATCGGCCGGCTGATCGATCCGCCGCTGACGACGGTCGAGATGCCGGATGCCAGCATGGGGGCGACGGCCGCCTCGCTGCTTCTCGATATGGCGGAGAATGCCGCCCCTGCCCGCCATCTCGATGTCGCCTATAAGCTTCGCCGTGGCGGCACGGTGCGCGCCATCTGAAGCGCTTAGCAAGGAAAAGGCCACCGCGTGTTTGACGCGGTCGCCCCCTGCCCTGTGTCTGACAAGGAAGGCGATCAGCTGCGCGGCAGCATGCCCTCGACATCGGCGGCAGCATCGTCAAGCGCTTCCTTCGGTTCAGCGGACTGGTCGACGATGCGCGAGAGGTTGTCGACGATCGTCTGCGTGACCTTGACCCCGTTGGAGCCGGGGAAGGCATACCAAGGGATCATCACCGGCATCTGGCTGAGGCCAGCCTGGAACAACGGGTTCTGCTTGTAGAAATCGCCGAGATATTCGGGCGACTTGGCGGCAAGCTCGTTGTTCGGGACATAACCAGTGCCCGGCACGACGACCGAGGCGCCGTAGGGGCCGGCAGCGAATTTGGCGAACTTCCAGGCGGCGTCCTGCTTGGCAGCGTCATGCGTCAGGATGACAACGGCGTTACCCCCTGTGGGAAGACGGCCGTTCACCGGATCGATCAGCGGGATCTTGGCGGTGCGCAGATCGAACTTGTTACCGACATTCTTGATCGTGTTGCGCAAGGCGCCCGTCGTCTGGAATTCGAAACCGACCTTGCCGGCGGCAAAAGCCTGTTCACCGGCAGGCTTGGTGAAGACAGGCATGCCGCCTTCGGTGACCAGGCGATGCAGGACCTCGACGGCCTTCTGGCCTTCCGGACCGTTGAAGGCGACCTTGCTTTCGTCATCGCTCAGCATCTTGCCGCCGGCGCCGAAGAGCAGCGCGGAAAACATCCAGTCGTCGCCCTGCCAGCGGAAATCGATACCGTCGACACCATTGCCGCGCGCCTTGATCTTGCCGCCGAGCGCGATGACCTCATCCCAGGTCTTCGGCGGATTGTCCGGATCGCCGCCGGCCGCCTTCACGAGATCGGCATTGTAATACATGATCGGATTGGAGGTGGCGAAAGCGAGACCGACCTGCTTGCCCTTGACCTGGGCAAGCTTGAGGATGGTGTCGGAGAAGCCCTGCTCGGCCATGTTGCCGTCCTTCTGAACGAGCGGACCGAGATCGACGGCGACGTCGCGTTCGTCGAGCATGCGCAGGCGGTTGAGGCCTATGAAGGTGATATCGGGCATTTCGCTGGTGCCGACCTGACGAAGGATAGTCTGGATGCCTTCTTCATAGGTTGCCGAAGGGCTGGCGAACTGGATCTTGATATCGGGGTTTTCTGCCATGAACTTCTTCGAGATCGTGTCCATCACGTCCTTGAAGAAGCCCGGCATCGGGTAATGAACCGTCAGCGTCATCTCGGCATGCGCGGGAAGCGCGATTGCCAAGGATATGGCCGCTGCGGCGAGAAGCTGGGTGATATGTTTCATCGCTCGTTCTCCTGGGTTGAAGCCGGTCAGCCTTTGAGACCGGTCATGGTGATACCCTCGACGAAACGCTTCTGCGCAAGCAGGAAGGCGGCAACGAGGGGAAGGGTAATGATGAGGGTCGCGGCCATCAGCGCGCCGTAATCGTCGCCGGCCTCGGCGGCGCGGAAATACATCAGCCCGAGTGGCGGCGTGGCGTAGTCCTGCTTGCTGATGACGACCAGCGGCCAGTAGAGATCGTTCCAATGCGCGACGACCGAGAAGATGGCGAAGGCAGTAACGGCCGGCCAGGCATTCGGCACGATGACGCGGGAAACGATGCCAAGTTCCGACATGCCGTCGAGACGCGCGGCATGGATGAGATCATCCGGCATGGCGCGGAAGAACTGCAGGAACATGAAGATCGCGAAGACCGAAATGGTGAAGGGCGCAACAAGGGCGGCGTAGCCGTTCAGCAGCGAGGCGCGGCCGAAGGCGACATAGAGCGGCAAGGCAGTCGCATGGATCGGCACCAACAGGCCGAGCATGACCAGCACCATCATGGCCCGGGCGGCGCCGAAGCGCAGCTTCGCCATGGCATAGGCGCAAGGGATCGCCACCAGCACCTGGAAGAAGAAGATCAGCCCACAGACGACGACGCCGTTCCACAGGAGCCGCGCCATCGGCACCCGGATCAGCGCCTTGGCAAAGTTCTCCGCATAGGTGAGATGCGCCGGGATCAGCGACAGCGACGAGGTGAAAATATCGCTCTGGGCCTTGCCCGCCGCCGAAATCATGAAGACATAGGGCGAGAGGAAAATGATCGCGCCGAGCGAAAGCAGCGTCAGGCGGATGATCCGGCCGAGAGAAAAAGCGCCCGTCATGTGTAATGCACCCGCCGATCGAGGATGCGGTACTGCAGGAACATCAGCACCACGAGGATCAGGAGAAAGACGACGGTCATCGCCGAGGCGTAGCCGACGCGCAGGTAGACGAAACCTTCCTGGTAGATCGTAAAGATCAGCACCTCCGACGCCTTGTTCGGGCCGCCTTCCGTCAGCGTCTTGACCGTCTCGAAGACCTTCACAGCGTTGGTGATGCTGATCGTGATGACGAAGAGCGTGGTCGGTCCGAGCATCGGCCAGGTGACGAGCAGAAAGCGATCGAGGGCGGATCTGGCGCCATCCACTTCGGCTGCCGCATAAAGCTCGCGCGGGATCGCGGTGAGCCCGGCCAGGAACAGCACCATGTTGAAGCCGGCCGACTGCCAGACGCCGATGATCGAGAGGCTGTAAAGCACCGTGCCGGTGCTGCCCAGCCAGTTCGGACCGGGCAATCCCGCCAATGCAAGAAGTGCGTTGATGGGTCCGATCGTCGGATGAAACATATATTGCCAGACAGTTGCCATAGCGACGATCAGTGAGGCGACCGGCAGGAAATAAGCGGTGCGGAAGAAGCTGCGCGCCGCCGTTTCGCTCTCGATCAGCATGGCGATACCGAGGCCGAGAAGGATTGAGACGGGCGCGACGATTGCCGTATAGACCGTCGTATTCCACAGCGACTTGCGGAAAGTACGGTCGGTGATCAGATGCGCGTAATTCTCGAAGCCGACGAAGCGGAACTTGCCGTAACCGAGTTCGAAGTCGGTAAAGCCGAGGAAGATGACAGCCGCGACCGGCAAAAGCACGAAGAGGAAAAGGAGAACGATCGCCGGCAGCACCAGCATCCAGGCGATGCGGGCCTCGCTGCGCCGATGCGCAACGGCGGGATCGCCAACTACGCCCACGGAAACGACGCTAGCCATGCGCCCTCTCCCGCGCGATATCGCCTGCGGCGAGCCCACTGCCGGCCTCCGCTCGAGCAGCCAGCCGGCTGCCGTTCTCGGCGAAGGCCATCGTCCGGCCCGTAGCAAGCCGCAGCCCGACCGGATCGCCGGCGGCGAGGCCTGCAGCTTCCGGCGGCTGAACCTTGGCGATTACGGTCTCTCCGATCGCATCGAGGCGGCAATAGAGGATGACCTCCGATCCCAGGAACTCGATGCGCTCGATCCGGGCGGCAAGCCCGTCCTGGCGGTTGCGGTCGAGAGAGACGAACTCGGGGCGAATGGCGAGCGTGACCGACATCTTGCCGGCAGGCGGCTTTTTCAGCGTCAGCCGCAGGTCGCCAAAGGAAATCACACCGTCTTCGGCTTCCGCCGGCAATTGATTGATGCGCGGCTGGCCGATGAAGCGGGCGACCTCGATATGGGCGGGATCGTCATAGATGACCTCAGGGCTTGCAATCTGCAGCAACCGGCCGCCCATCATCACAGCGACGCGATCCGCCATCGACAGCGCTTCCGCCTGATCATGGGTGACGTAGAGCGTCGGCACACCGGCGCGGCGATGAAGGTCGACGATCTCGCCACGGGCATGAACGCGCAGGTTGGCGTCGAGGTTGGACAGCGGCTCGTCCATCAGGAAGACGCTCGGCCGGCGCACCATGGCGCGAGCGAGCGCCACACGCTGACGCTGGCCGCCGGACATCTGACCGGGCTTGCGGTCGAGCAAGTGTTCGATCTTGAGTGATGTCGCCATTTCCCCAACGTCGCGGGCGATTGCCGCGCAGGTGGCGCGCTGGCCCGGCATCAACGAGCCTATGAAGGGCAGCCGCTGCGTCGTCGACAGCCGGCGCATCGCCAAGGGCACGGCGATGTTTTCAAAGGCCGTCAGATGCGGATAAAGGGCGTAGGATTGAAAAACCATCGCGATGTTGCGGTCGGCGGCTGCCACGCCGGACATATCTTTCCCGCCGATCAAGATCTCGCCCCGGTCGGCGTGGTCAAGGCCGGCAAGCACGCGCAGGAGCGTGCTCTTGCCGCAGCCGGAGGGCCCCACCAGCGCGATGAATTCGCCGGCGCCGACATCGAGGCTGACGCCATTGAGGATCTGGTTGCCAGCAAAAGACTTGGTGATGCCGCGAAGCGAAAGCGCGCTCATTCCACCGGTTCCCGCTGCTTGACCGCCTGGGGATAGACCTCGTGGACGACGTCGTCGAGCACATGCGCTGTCATGCCGGGCACGGCGACGATCGCGCTTGCGACCGACGTATCGAACTCGTGGACGACGGCGCCGATCAGGCGCTCGCCCGGCATTTGCCGTTCCATCTTATCGATGATAAAGGCAGCCGAAGGGCCCCAGGTCAGCTGGGTATTGTCGACACGACCCTGCCAGGCCCAGTGAAGGTGGCCGCTGGCAAACAGCGCCACGTCATGGGCCGATATCAGATCATAAAGCCGCCGGCGCTGAGCCGGGCGAACGCTCCAGTAGCCGGTATCGCCTTCATCGGGCGCATCGACGAACAGCGGCTTATGCGCGAACAGCGCCACGCGCCGCCCTGCCCTATCTTCGAGCGCCTTGGCAAGCCACTCGAACTGCGCCTCCTCCTCATCATCTTCATGGCCGAGAAGCAGCGAATTCAATCCGACGAAGCGCCAGCCGGCCGCATCCTCCAGCCAGCGATCGTCACCGGCAAGGCTGCGCCAGCGGGCGAGCCGCTCGGCATTGACGGGCTGGTCCGAACCCTTGAGGTGCCCGACATCATGATTGCCGGGAACGATCAGCATCGGGATCGATACCTGGCGCATGAGATCCATCGAGAAGATGATGTCCTCGTCCTTGTCGGCGCCGTCGACGGTGAGATCACCGGTATGGACGATCAGATCGGCGTCGGTCTCTTCGATCCAGCTCAAGAGCGGTGCCCAGTTGCCGTTGAAATGCGGCTTGCCGGGGCTGAAATGCGTGTCGGTGATCTGAAGGATTTTCATGGGGCGCGTCTCCGAGAACCTCGGAAGCGTCTCCCGGACGCTCCCTTCTCGGGGCCTCTCTAGAGGGCTCCCATGTCAATCAGACATCTGCGGTTTTCAGCTGTTTTTCAGTTTTGACATCAATCTGTCACACAGCCGCAGGCCGCCTCCCGAACTGGGAGCCGGCCCATCTGCTGATTGGGTGGGGATCAGTGCCGCGGCGCGTTCGCGGGGATGGACGATACCGTCGCCGAAACGGGGTCGCTTGCGGGGAAGGTGTCTTCGAGACCTTCGTTCAGCTCCTCTTCCAGCGTTTCGCTGTCGTGGGTGGAACGCGCGCTCGGCTGGCCGATGAGACCCTTGCTGCCTTCGTCGAAGTTGCCGTTGCTCAAGGCATCATACCGGTTGATGCTGCCGTCCGGGTTGCGGCCGGGAAAGGCCGTCAGCTGAACCATCATCACCTTGGCGTGGTCGAGCGCCGTCGAACTGTCTAGTTCGCCATGAGAATTGTCGATTTTGACGGCAATCGACTCTCCTCCCTCGCCCAGAAATTCCACCGTGAAGAAGTTGCCGGACTGTGTCACGCGCGTATCGATCAACTGCATGGGAACCTCCTGTGTTCATGCCAAACCAACGGCGATCAGCATCAGGAGTTCCACGACAACGCCACTTCAACGCGATGCGTGGCGCGCCGAGGGTTTAGATCCGCTGATAAACTCGGCCGGCATTTATGGTTAATTTATTAATAATTCGGCACTTATCATTGGAACCATGCGGCCTTTCCGAGTGTTGTTGCTGCGCCGTGGAGGAACCTCGATGATACTGAAAATCCTTGCGCCAAAGATCGACGCCGATTGCCATGATACCGGCACCTATCCCGACGGAATCTTCGCCGAAAACCGCATCGACCTTTCATCGCGCCGCGACGACCGCCGTCGCTCGCCGCATGAACGCGATTACGGCGCCGACAGAAAACTGGAAAAACTGCCGCTCGGCTTCGTCTAAGCAGCCATAACCTCCTCTTGCCGGCCGGATGATCCCGGCCACATTCTCCTTTGACGCCACTCGCGCAGGTCAGGAGAAGCCTTTGCCCTGGATCGCCTACATCGCCCATTTCATCGCCGCGGCCTTTCTGGCCAACGGCATCCCGCATTTCGTCAACGGCGTCAGCGGCCGGCCCTTCCGCACCCCATTCGCCAATCCAAGTTCGCCGACGGTGAATGTCATATGGGGCTGGGCCAACTTCCTCATCGCCTTCCTGCTCTTTGCCAATATTGGGCCGCTTTATATCGGCACTCCGGGCGATACGATTTTCGCCGCGGCCGGCATGCTGGTCACCGGCATCTTGCTCGCCCGCTTTTTCGAAGGCAGCGCCAGATAGTAGCTTGCATGATGATAGTCACTCCTGTAGTGACATCTGCCATGCAGCGGACTAGTTTCGGCCAATTCAAATGCCCGGCGGCGCGCGCGCTCGACAGCGTCGGCGACTGGTGGAGCATCCTGATTGTGCGCGACGCCTTCCAGGGGCTGTCGCGCTTCGACCAGTTTCAGAAAAGTCTCGGCGTGGCCCCGAACATTCTGACGCGGCGGCTAAAACATCTGACGGACCAGGGCCTGTTCGAACGACGGCTCTACCAACAGCGCCCTGCCCGCTACGAATATGTGCTGACCGAGAAGGGCCGCGATTTCTTTCCGGTGTTAATGGCGCTGTTTTCCTGGGGGAGCCGGCACATTCCGGAAGAGGATCTCGCCTTTCTGCTCAGCGACGCCGCTTCCGGCAAAGTGCGCGAGACGGTGCTTGTGGACGCACGGACCGGCGAAGAAGTAACGCCCGAAAACACCAGCCTGCTCGCTGGACCAGCCGCCGATGACGAGGTGCGTGCGCGGATCGCCCGCATGCGCGCCTGGTATCTCGGTATCGACGCATAGAGAGGAAAATACCATGGATCGCATCGTTGTCACCGGCATGGGACTTGTCTCGCCACTCGGCACCGGCGTCGAACCTGCCTGGAAACGTCTCGTCGACGGCGCCTCCGGTCTCAGGGTGCTGCCGGACGATGTTGTCGGCGAGCTCTCGGCCAAGGTAGGCGGTGTCGTTCCCGGCATCGCCGAGGACGCGCAGGCCGGCTTCGATCCCGACCGCTCGATCACGCCGAAAGACCAGAAGAAGATGGATCGCTTCATCCAGTTCGCGATGGCGGCGACGGAGGAAGCGGTGAAGCAGGCCGGCTGGATGCCGACCGACGAAGGCAGCCGTGAACGCACCGCAACGATCATCGCTTCGGGCGTCGGCGGCTTTCCTGCAATCGCCGAAGCGGTGCGGATCGGCGAGAGGCGGGGCGTTCGGCGGCTATCACCCTTTACCGTGCCCTCCTTCCTCGTCAACCTCGCCGCCGGCCAAGTCAGCATCCGCTATGGTTTCAAGGGGCCGCTCGGCGCGCCGGTGACGGCCTGTGCCGCCAGCGTTCAGGCGATCGGTGATGCGGCGCGGCTGATCCGCTCCGGCGAAGCCGATGTGGCGATCTGCGGCGGTGCCGAGGCCTGCATCGACAAGGTTAGCCTCGGCGGCTTTGCCGCCGCGCGTGCGCTGTCCACCGGCTTCAACGAGACGCCGGAACTGGCTTCGCGGCCCTTCGACACGGCACGCGACGGTTTCGTCATGGGCGAAGGCGCCGGCATCCTGGTCATCGAAACGCTCAACCACGCGCTGGCCCGCGGGGCGACACCACTTGCCGAACTCGTCGGCTACGGCACGGCGGCGGATGCCTACCACATGACCGCAGGTCCCGAAGATGGCGACGGCGCGCGCCGGGCGATGGTGGCGGCACTCAGGCAGGCGAAGATTCCGGCCTCCGAGGTCAGGCACCTCAACGCGCACGCGACGTCGACACCGGTCGGTGACAGAGGCGAGATCGCCGCGATCGGGACGGTCTTCGGCCGCAATGGCGCCATTGCCGTCAGCGCGACGAAGTCGGCGACAGGCCATTTGCTCGGCGCGGCGGGCGGGTTGGAAGCAATCTTCACCATTCTTGCGCTGCGCGACCAGATCGCGCCGCCGACCCGCAACCTCAACGAAGCCGATCCGGCCGCCGACGGCATCGACATCGTCGGCAAGACGGCGCGGCCGCTTGCCATGGACTATGCCATCACCAACGGCTTCGGCTTCGGCGGCGTCAATGCCAGCGCCCTCTTCCGGCGCTGGTCGTAAAGTCCGTTTTCCTTGTGCTGAAATTCGCTTACACTTCCGCTCTATCGGGGGCTCGCTCCCCGATGGAGCCGGAGATCAATCCATGCGCGCCTTTCTCGCAGTTCTCATTCTGTGTGCCGCGTCCGCCCTCTCTCCTCTCTCGGCCCATGCCGAAGATCCGATCGACACCACGCGAACGATGATCGAGGAACAGATCAAAGCCTTCCTCAAGGACGATGCCGAAACCGCCTATTCCTTCGCCGCCCCCGGCATCAAGGCGATGTACCCCGACAAGAACCTGTTCTTCGCCATGGTGAAGAAGAGCTACGAACCGGTCTATCATCCCGGCAATTACGCCTTCGGCCGCAGCCGCTCGATCGATAACGGCGCGCTGATCTACCACGAAGTTCTGATCTCAGGACGCGATGGCAAGGACTGGACGGCGATCTACCAGGTCACGCGCCAGCCCGACGGCAGCTACCGGATCAACGGCGTTCAGATCATGCCGGATGCGGACAGCAAAGGAATTTGATCAAACTGCGTTCGGCCGATCAAACGGGCTCGAGATCACCCCTCGCCCATTCCTCCATCGTTTCCGCCATGAAATCGGCGAAGCGGCCTTCGGCGATCGCCTTGCGGATGCCCTGCATCAGTTCCTGATAATAAGCGAGATTGTGCCAGGAGAGCAGCATGCCGCCGAGGGCTTCGTTGGCGCGGACGAGATGGTGGAGATAGGCGCGCGAATAATCGCGCGAAGCCGGACAACTGGATTGTTCGTCGAGCGGGCGCATATCCTCGGCATGGCGGGCATTGCGGATATTGACCTTGCCGCGGCGGGTGAAGGCCAGGCCATGGCGTCCGGAGCGGGTCGGCATGACGCAGTCGAACATGTCGATGCCACGGGCGACGGATTTGAGGATATCGTCAGGCGTGCCGACGCCCATCAAGTAACGCGGCTTTTCCACGGGCAGGACCGGAAGCGTCTCTCTCAGCATGTTCAGCATCACGTCCTGCGGCTCGCCGACCGCGAGACCGCCAACGGCGTAGCCCTTGAGGTCGAGCTTGGTGAGTTCCTCGGCCGAACGGATGCGCAGGGCCGGAATATCGCCGCCCTGAACGATGCCGAACATCGCCTTGCCCGGCTGCTCGCCGAAGGCCACCTTGCAGCGCTCGGCCCAGCGCAGCGACATTTCCATGGCGCGCTCGATCTCCTTCGGTTCGGCCGGCAGCGCCACGCATTCGTCGAGCTGCATCTGGATGTCGGAGCCGAGCAGCCCTTGGATCTCGATCGAGCGCTCCGGCGACATATGATGCAGGCTGCCGTCGACATGCGACTTGAACGTGACACCCTGCTCGTCGAGCTTGCGCAGGCCGGAGAGCGACATGACCTGGAAGCCGCCTGAATCCGTCAGGATGGGATGTTCCCAGCGGATCAGCTTGTGCAGGCCGCCGAGGCGGGCGACGCGCTCCGCTGTGGGGCGGAGCATCAAGTGATAGGTATTGCCGAGGATGATGTCCGCGCCGGTCTCCCGCACCTGATCGAGATACATGGCCTTGACGGTGCCGACTGTACCGACCGGCATGAAGGCCGGCGTGCGGATCGCGCCGCGCGGCATGGAAATCTCACCGAGACGGGCACCGGCATCGGTCTTCTCGAGCGTGAATTGGAAGTTCTCTGTCATCTAGTCTTTCCGGAAAAGAAGGCTCGCGTCGCCGTAGGAGTAGAAGCGGTAGCCAGTGGAAATCGCGTGTTCATAGGCGGCATGCATGGTTTCGAAGCCTCCGAAGGCCGAGACCAACATGAACAGCGTTGAGCGCGGCAGGTGGAAATTGGTCATCAGCATGTCGACCGCCTTAAAACGGTAACCGGGGGTGATGAAGATCCCAGTGGCGCCGGCCCAGGGTTTGATCTCTCCGCTTTCCCCGGCGGCGCTCTCGATCAGCCGCAGCGAGGTGGTACCGACGCAGACGATACGCCCGCCTCTTTCCCGCACGGCATTCAAGCGCGCGGCGACATCGGCGCTGACATAGCCGCTTTCGAGATGCATTTTGTGATCGTCGGTATCATCAGCCTTAACAGGCAGGAAAGTGCCGGCGCCGACATGCAGCGTGACGAAATGACGTTCGATGCCGGCCCTGTCGAGCGCTTCGAACAGGCCAGGCGTGAAATGCAGGCCGGCGGTGGGGGCTGCAACGGCGCCTTCCTCGCGGGCATAGATCGTCTGGTAGTCGGCCCGGTCGCGCTCGTCCTCGGGGCGCTTGGCGGCGATATAGGGCGGCAGCGGAATATGGCCGACGGCGGCGATCGCCTCGTCGAGCACCGGACCGGAAAGATCGAAGGCGAGCGTCACTTCGCCCGCTTCGCCTTTTTCCTCCACCGTCGCATCGAGCGAGCCGATCATGCAGCTCTCGCCGCTGTGGCCGAAGGCGATGCGATCGCCTTCCTTGATGCGCTTGCCCGGTTTGGCGAATGCTTTCCAACGGCTGGGACCGACGCGCATGTGCAGCGTGGCCGAGACCTGCTGACCGCCGGCGCCGTCGCGATGGCGGATGCCCTCGAGCTGGGCGGGGATGACCTTCGTGTCGTTGAAGACGAGCGCGTCGCCGGCGCGCAGAAATGACGGCAGATCCGAAACGCGATGGTCCGACAGTGCGATTGCCGCTTTTGCATCCACGACGAGCAGGCGTGCGCTGTCGCGCGGCTCGGCGGGCCGCAGGGCGATGCGCTCCTCGGGCAGATCGAAATCGAAAAGATCAACGCGCATAAGTGTACTTTCAGGCAAAGCGAAACCCGCCCCGCGCTCTCGCGCAAGGGCGGGTTTCAGCAGAAATCACAATCAGACGTCGGCGGCAACCCGCATGGAAACGATCGAGTCCGGATCGGAGACGGGCTCGCCGCGCTTGATCTTATCAACATTGTCCATGCCTTCGATCACCTGGCCCCAGACGGAATACTGCTTGTTCAGCCACGGAGCGTCGGTGAAGCAGATGAAGAACTGCGAATTGGCCGAGTTCGGGTTCTGCGAACGCGCCATCGAGCAGGTGCCGCGCACATGCGGCGTCGCCGAGAACTCCGCCTTCAGGTCCGGCTTGGCGGAGCCGCCCATGCCGGCGCGGCCGGGATTGAAGGTTTCCGAACCCTTCTTGCCATATTCGACATCGCCCGTCTGAGCCATGAAATCCTGGATGACGCGGTGGAAAACGACGCCGTCATAGGCCTTCTCGCGGGCGAGTTCCTTGATGCGGACGACGTGCTCCGGGGCGACCTGCGGCAGCAGCTGAATGACTACTTTGCCCTTGGTGGTTTCCAGGATAACGGTGTTTTCGGGATCCTTGATCTCGGCCATTGTCTTCTCCTCTTTCTTTCTCTCGTAACCTACTTCTTGCCCAGGGTGACCTTGATCATCCGGTCGGGATTGCTGACTTCGCCATTCTGGCCTTCGCCGCGCTTGATTTTGTCTACGTTCTCCATGCCGGACACGACCTTGCCGACAACGGTGTACTGGCCGTTGAGGAAGGAACCGTCGGCAAACATGATGAAGAACTGCGAATTGGCGGAATTCGGATCCTGCGAGCGGGCCATGCCGACGGTGCCGCGCACGAACGGTGTCTTGGAGAACTCAGCCGGGATATCGGGCATGTCGGAGGAGCCGGTGCCGGCGAGGCTGGCATCGAAGCCCTTCTCCATGTTGCCGTATTTGACGTCGCCGGTCTGGGCCATGAAGCCGTCGATGACGCGGTGGAAGGCGACGTTGTCATATTCGCCCTTCTTGGCAAGCGCCTCGATCTGGGCGACATGTTTCGGCGCTACATCCGGCATCAGCTGGATCACCACCGGGCCGTTCTTCAGCTGAATGGTGAGATAATGATCGGCCGACTGGGCCAACGCATCCCCCGCGAAGGAGGCGAGATACAGCACGCCGGCAAATGCGAGATAGAAGAGTTTCATGTGAGCTCCGTTGCGGCGTTATCCGCCTAGGCTTTTGCGCTTGCTAGTTTGGGCGCTTGGATGTGAGGGCTTGCAGGACTGCGGCCGGGACGAAAGCGCTGACATCGCCGCCCATTGCGGCGATCTGGCGGACCAATGTGGCGGTAATGGGCCGCGACGCCGTGCCGGCCGGCAAAAAGATGGTCTGGATATCGGGCGCCATCGTTCGGTTCATGCCGGCCATCTGCATTTCATAATCAAGGTCCGTGCCATCGCGGAGGCCGCGGATCAGAAGCGTGGCGCCATGGGCACGGGCGGCGTCGACGACCAGATTGTCGAAGGCAACGACGGTGATGTTGCCGGTCTTGCCGGGCAAGACTTCGGCCAGCGACAGGCGGATCAGCTCGGCTCTCTCTTCGAACGAAAAGAGCGGCGCCTTGCCGGGATGGATGCCGATCGCGACGATGACTTTTTCGGCGACGTTCAGCGCCTGGACCAGAACATCCACATGTCCGTTGGTGATCGGGTCGAAGGACCCAGGATAAAAAGCTGTCGTCATCTGGCCCGGCCATTCGTTTGACGCCTTTTGTCACGGATGCAGACTTGTCGCAAGTGATTTACCGGGCCGCGCCGCACGGCTGAACAGCGGATGAACATGCCATTCAAGGCCGTTTCAGACGGGATCTGCTTAACTCGGATCATCAATGCAGCCGATGCCATTCCGTCAGCCGGCGCGCCCCGAAAGACCTGGATCCATGCTGATCGTGCTCGTCGCGTTTGCCGTCACTTTCTCCCTCGCCGCCGAGCTGGCCTATGGCTATTTCGCCGATCGCCACGAGGTGAACTGGGTGCGGCCGGAGCTTGCCGAACATGCGGCGATCGTGCGTGCTCAAGGCCGGCTGCGCGGAATGAAGGCCGGCTGCGCCAGGAGAAACGGTCTTCGAATCTGAACGCCAGATGAACGAGACATTCAAGGAGGCTTCAGACCGCCATTGCTAAACACCCCCTCAACATCCGACGGAACCATTCTTAAACGGATGCGTTCACTCAACCGACACAGAAATGCGTCAAAGCGCGGCAGGAAGGACTAATAATGCCCGGCAAGATTACGATGATTAACGTGCTCTGGATGGTTATGGTCACGGGCATGCTCACCGCAACTGTCGCTCTTTATGATCAGAAGGTCGATACCTCCAAGGTTTATGGCCCCTATGCCTCGGCCCGCACGGCCGTACTGGGCCAGTACTGAGGAGCGAGTACGCAACTCCCCAGGAAAGGAATGCCTATGTTCACGATCTTGACAGTGCTAACCGCCCTCATCAGCGTCATGTTCATCGTGTCTGTGGCCTCGACGATATCAGCGCTGCGGCGCGAAGGCGAAGAGGTGAAGGCGCTGAACGAAAAGCATAGCGCGTTCTGACATTCCTCTCTTCCCCTCCCATGAGCGGCACCCTTTCGCCGCCTGGGCTTTTCAAAGCCGGATGCAATCAGCGTCCGGCTTTTTTCTTGGGCAATGAGCCGGCTTGAGCCAACAGAGTGCTTCAGCTTGGAAGCAACGCTCTAACAGAAAAAGGGCGGCTTGAAGCCGCCCAGTTCATTCGATCATTCCTCGGCAGCACCGCCCGGATCGCCATCGGCGACAGGTGTTTCATCGGCGCCAGCGGTACCTTCGGCCGCGTCGACCGCCCCTTCCGTCTCATCATCCTCCGGCTCGCTGATGCGCTCGACCGAGACGACCTTCTCGTCCTTGGCCGTCGAGAAGATGGTGACGCCCTTTGTGGCGCGGCTGGCGATGCGGATGCCGCCGACCGGCACTCGGATCAGCTGGCCGCCGTCGGAGACCAGCATGATCTGATCGCCGTCATCAACCGGGAAGGCCGCCACCAGCTCGCCGATCTCTCCGGTTTTCGACGTATCGGTGGCGCGGATGCCCTTGCCGCCGCGGCCGGAGATGCGGAAGTCGTAGGAGGAAGAGCGCTTGCCGAAGCCCTTTTCGGAAACGGTGAGCACGAATTGCTCGCGTGCCCTGAGCTCTTCATAACGCTCGTCGGAAAGCTGCCCCTCTTCTGTAACTTCTTCGCCAACGAGAGCGATGTCCTCTTCATCAACGCCTATCGCCCGGCGTTCGGCGGCGGAGCGCTTGAGGTAGGCGGCACGTTCCCATGGCTCGGCATCAACATGGCCGACGATCGTCATCGAG
This sequence comes from Rhizobium sp. BK049, assembly GCF_014193135.1. Classification (NCBI taxonomy): domain Bacteria; kingdom Pseudomonadati; phylum Pseudomonadota; class Alphaproteobacteria; order Hyphomicrobiales; family Rhizobiaceae; genus Rhizobium; species Rhizobium sp. BK049. Next base: position 121,188 of record NZ_JACHYV010000015.1, on the reverse strand, counting down.
ATGATGCGGTCGCCGTCGCCGAGATTGATGCCGCGCACGCCGATCGAGTTGCGGCCGGCAAAGACACGAACGTCGTCGACGGAGAAGCGGATGCACTGGCCAAGCGCCGTGGTCAGGAGAACGTCATCCCGATCAGTGCAGGTCTCGACGGAGAGGATTTCATCGCCCTCCTCCTCGAGCTTCATGGCGATCTTGCCGTTGCGGTTGACCTGGACGAAGTCCGACAGCTTGTTGCGGCGAACCGTGCCGCGTGTCGTCGAGAACATGACGTCGAGATTATCCCAGCTCGCCTCGTCCTCCGGCAAAGGCAGGATGGTGGTGATGCGTTCGCCGGGTTCGAGCGGCAGCATGTTGATCAGCGCTTTGCCGCGCGAGGTCGGAGTGCCGATCGGCAGGCGCCAGACCTTCTCCTTGTAGACGATTCCGCGCGACGAGAAGAACAGAACCGGCGTATGGGTATTGACGACGAATAGCCGACTAACGAAATCCTCGTCGCGGGTGGTCATGCCGGAGCGGCCCTTGCCGCCGCGGCGCTGGGCCCGGTAGGTGGTCAGCGGCACGCGCTTGATGTAGCCGAGATGCGAGACGGTGACGACCATGTCTTCGCGGGCGATCAGATCCTCGTCGTCCATTTCGAGGCCGCCATCGACGATCTCGGTGCGGCGCGGCGTGCCGAACTCGTCGCGGACGGCTGATAGTTCGTCCTTGACGATCGTCTGGATGCGCACGCGCGAGGAAAGAATATCCAGGTAGTCCCGGATCTCCTCGCCTATCTTATTGAGTTCATCACCGATTTCGTCGCGACCAAGTGCTGTCAGACGGGCAAGGCGCAGCTCGAGGATGGCCCGCGCCTGCTCTTCGGAGAGGTTGTAGGTCAGGTCGTCGTTGATGCGATGGCGAGGATCGTCGATCAGGCGGATCAGGCTTTCGACATCTTCGGCCGGCCAGCGACGCGTCATCAGCTCTTCGCGGGCCGACTGCGGATCGGGCGCCTGTCGGATGACGCGGATGACTTCATCGATATTGGCAACGGCGATTGCGAGACCGACCAACACGTGGGCGCGCTCGCGCGCCTTTCGTAGCAGGAATTTCGTTCTCCGGCTAACGACTTCTTCGCGGAAGGAGACGAAGGCACGCAGCATGTCGAGCAGCGTCAGCTGCTCCGGCTTGCCGCCGTTCAGCGCCACCATGTTGCAGCCGAAGGAGGTCTGCAATGGCGTATAGCGGTAGAGCTGGTTGAGGATGACCTCGGCATTGGCGTCGCGCTTCAGCTCGATGACGACGCGATAGCCCTGGCGGTCGGATTCGTCGCGCAGGTCCGAGATGCCTTCGATGCGCTTTTCGCGCACGAGCTCGGCCATCTTCTCGATCATCGTCGCCTTGTTCACCTGGTATGGAATTTCGGTGATGATGATCTGCTCGCGGTCGCCGCGCATCGGCTCGATGGTGGCGACGCCGCGCATGATGACGGAACCGCGTCCGGTCTCGTAAGCCGAGCGGATGCCGGCGCGGCCGAGGATCTTGGCGCCCGTCGGGAAGTCGGGGCCGGGAATGATCTGCATCAGTTCCGGCAGCTCGATCGCCGGATCGTTGATCAGCGCAATGCAGCCGTCGATGACTTCGGACAGGTTGTGCGGCGGAATATTGGTGGCCATGCCGACAGCGATGCCGCCGGCGCCGTTAACGAGCAGGTTCGGGAACTTGGCGGGAACGACGACCGGCTCGGAGAGCGTGCCGTCATAGTTGTCGCGGAAGTCGACGGTTTCCTTGTCGAGATCGTCGAGCAGCGAATGGGCAGCCTTCTCCAGGCGGCACTCGGTGTATCGTTCGGCCGCCGGCGGATCGCCGTCGACCGAGCCGAAGTTGCCCTGACCGTCGATCAGTGGCAGGCGCAGCGACCAGGGCTGCGCCATGCGGGCAAGCGCGTCGTAAATCGCGGCGTTGCCGTGCGGATGGTATTTACCCATCACGTCGCCGGTAACGCGGGCGCATTTGACGTATTTCTTGTTCCAGTCGATGCCGAGCTCGGACATGCCGTAAAGGATGCGCCTGTGCACGGGCTTCAGGCCGTCGCGCACGTCGGGCAACGCGCGGCTGACGATGACGCTCATGGCGTAATCGAGATACGACCGCTGCATTTCCTCCATGATGGAGATGGGCTCGATGCCTGGCGGGAGCTTCCCGCCGCCGGGGGGTGTTTGCTCAGTCAAAACAGATCACGATCTCTTCTAGAATCACTTGAAGATTTATAGCGGAAAGCCTGTTCCCGCGCCATTTTCTGAGCGCGTTTTGAACAGGCTTTTGCGGCCGAAAAAGGGTAAAGCACCGGACTTGTGCGGCCGGACCGGACAAATCCGCCGCGGGCCGCCGCAGCATATTTGCCAAATCGAAATCGCCGCTTCACAATCGTAGAAAACCACGCACCCATATGGGCTTCCGGAGAGACGATGGCAAGCGCCGACCAGTTGATCAACGCCTTTACCACGCTCATCGTCACCATCGACCCCCCGGGGCTCGCACCGCTCTTCCTGGGGCTGACGATCGGCATGAGCCGGACCGAGCGCCGGCAGGTGGCGCTGCGCGGCTCGACCATTGCCTTTATCATCCTTGCCGTCTTCGCCCTGTTTGGCGCAGGCGTGCTCGGCGTCCTCGGGATCTCAATCGGCGCCTTCCGCCTCGCCGGCGGGCTCCTGCTCTTCTGGATCGCCTTCGAGATGGTGTTCGAGAAGCGGCAGGACCGCAAGGAGAAGACGACCGAGGTGGCGATCACCAAGGATCATATCGAGAATATCGCCGTCTTTCCCCTCGCCCTGCCGCTGATCGCCGGCCCCGGCGCGATCTCGGCGACCATTCTGCTTTCCGGCACACTGGCGACTTCGGTCGAAAAGGCCCAACTGATCGGCGTCATCGCCGCCATTCTGCTGCTGACCTTCCTCATGCTGCTGATTGCTGAAAGGCTCGACCGCTTTCTCGGCGTCACCGGTCGGGCGATCCTCACCCGCCTGCTCGGCGTCATCCTCGCAGCCCTTGCGGTGCAGTTCGTCGTCGACGGCGCGAAAGCCGCGCTCAATCTCATCAGCGCGACACCGCATTGAAATGGCAGCACATGTTCGCGGTGACCCGACGAGATCAACTGCCGTGACATCAAAGAAAAAGAGCATGACGCCGGCCCGGACATCATGCTCTCGGATGCTCTCAGAAAGCTAGAACAGGCGGCCGATCAAAACGGGATGTCGTCGTCGAGATCGCGCGAGAAATTGCCGCCACCACCGCCGCGGCTCGGCGAGGAGGATGACGGGGCGCCGTAGTCGTCGCCATAATCATTGTTGCTGCTGCCGCGGCCGCCGCCAAAGCCGGAGCTCGCGCCGCCGCCATCGCCGCGGCCGTCGAGCATCGTCAGCGTCGAGTTGAAGCCCTGCAGCACGACCTCAGTCGAGTAGCGGTCCTGGCCCTGCTGGTCCTGCCACTTGCGGGTCTGCAGCTGGCCCTCGACATAGAGCTTGGCGCCTTTCTTCACATATTGCTCGACGACTTTGCAGAGGCCTTCGTTGAAGACGACCACAGTGTGCCATTCGGTCTTCTCGCGGCGCTCACCCGAATTGCGGTCGCGCCACGTTTCCGAGGTCGCGATACGGAGGTTGGCGATCGGCCGGCCATCCTGAGTGCGGCGGATTTCGGGGTCTGCACCCACGTTTCCAACCAGAATTACCTTGTTCACGCTACCAGCCATGCTTCTCACCCTGCCTGCCGCCCTGCCCGGCGGCGTTAATCGATCAGCGCACCTTAAACCATAGCGAACCGCAGATGCGCGCGAACGGTGTTTAATCCACAGTTTATCCCATCAGAAAGCCGCATGCGTTCATCAGGAATTTTGTTCTTTATTTGTTCTAGTTTATCCGTATGATCCTGTCAACAGAATCGAAAACCTTGAGTCATCCAGGATATTCAGCCTCGACTCGCCCGCCGGCATCACTAAATAAGGGCTGTTATCCAGAAAACCAAAGCAGAGACGATGAGCGAACTGACGACGATCTCCATCCGCGGCGCGCGCGAGCACAATCTGAAGAGCATCGATCTCGATCTGCCGCGCAACAAGCTGATCGTCATGACCGGTCTTTCGGGCTCGGGCAAATCCTCGCTCGCCTTCGACACGATCTATGCCGAGGGCCAGCGGCGCTATGTCGAGAGTCTGTCGGCCTATGCCCGGCAATTCCTCGAAATGATGCAGAAGCCCGATGTCGACCAGATCGACGGGCTGTCGCCTGCCATTTCTATCGAGCAGAAGACCACCTCGCGCAACCCGCGCTCGACGGTCGGCACCGTCACCGAGATCTACGACTACATGCGCCTGCTCTTTGCCCGCGTCGGCGTTCCCTATTCGCCGGCGACCGGCCTGCCGATCGAGAGCCAGACCGTCAGCCAGATGGTCGACCGCATTCTCGCTTTCGGCGAGGGCACGCGCCTTTACATTCTCGCGCCGCTCGTGCGCGGCCGCAAGGGCGAATACAAGAAGGAACTGGCGGAGCTGATGAAGAAGGGCTTCCAGCGCGTCAAGGTTGACGGCCAGTTTTACGAGATCGCCGAGGCGCCTGTTCTCGACAAGAAATACAAGCACGACATCGACGTGGTGGTCGACCGTATCGTCGTGCGCCCGGATGTGTCGGCGCGCCTCGCCGACAGCCTCGAAACCTGCCTGAAACTCGCCGACGGGCTGGCGATCGCCGAATTCGCCGACAAGCCGCTGCCGCCGGAGGAGACTTCCGCCGGCGGTTCGGCCAACAAGTCGCTGAACGAGACGCATGAGCGCGTGCTGTTTTCGGAAAAATTCGCCTGCCCGGTCTCGGGCTTCACCATCCCGGAAATCGAACCCAGGCTCTTCTCCTTCAACAATCCCTTCGGCGCCTGCCCGACCTGCGACGGTCTCGGCGCCCAACAGAAGATCGATCCCGACCTGATCGTACCCGAACCGGAGCGGACGCTGCGCGACGGGGCGATCGCGCCCTGGGCCAAATCGACTTCGCCTTACTACAATCAGACGCTGGAAGCGCTCGGCAAACATTACGGCTTCAAGCTCGGCACCCGCTGGAACGACCTTTCCGACGAGGCCAAGGACGTCATTCTCAACGGCACCGACGACAAGATCGAGTTCCACTACGCCGACGGCGCCCGCTCCTATACGACGCACAAAAATTTCGAGGGCATCGTCACCAATCTCGAGCGGCGCTGGAAGGAAACCGATTCCGCCTGGGCGCGCGAGGATATCGAGCGCTTCATGTCGGCCGCCCCCTGCCCTGCCTGCAATGGCTATCGGCTGAAGCCGGAAGCGCTGGCGGTGAAGATCAATAAGCTGCATATCGGCGAAGTGACCGAAATGTCGATCCGCATCGCGCGCGACTGGTTCGAGGCGCTGCCGGCGACATTCAATGCCAAGCAGAACGAGATTGCCGTCCGGATCCTCAAGGAAATCCGCGACCGCTTGCGCTTTTTGAACGATGTAGGCCTGGAATATCTAAGCCTGTCACGCAATTCCGGCACGCTGTCAGGCGGCGAGAGCCAGCGCATTCGCCTCGCCTCGCAGATCGGCTCGGGCCTGACGGGTGTGCTCTACGTACTCGACGAACCATCCATCGGACTGCATCAGCGCGACAACGCCCGGCTGCTGGATACGTTGAAGCACCTGCGCGATATCGGCAACACCGTCATCGTCGTCGAGCATGACGAGGATGCGATCCTCACGGCCGATGACGTGGTCGACATCGGTCCGGCCGCCGGCATACATGGCGGCCAGGTCATCGCCCATGGCACGCCGCAGGATATCATGGACAATCCGAAGTCGCTGACCGGCAAATATCTCTCCGGCGAACTGGGGGTTCCCGTTCCCGAGGAACGCCGCAAGCCGAAGAAGGGCCGCGAAATCAAGGTGATTGGCGCGCGCGGTAACAATCTGAAGAATGTCACGGCATCCATTCCGCTTGGCGTCTTCACGGCTGTGACCGGAGTCTCCGGCGGCGGCAAGTCCACCTTCCTGATCGAGACGCTCTATAAATCGGCGGCGCGCCGCGTCATGGGCGCGCGCGAAATCCCGGCCGACCACGACCGCATCGACGGTTTCGAGCATATCGACAAGGTGATCGACATCGACCAGTCGCCGATCGGCCGCACGCCGCGCTCGAACCCCGCGACCTATACCGGCGCCTTCACGCCGATCCGCGACTGGTTCGCCGGTCTGCCGGAAGCCAAGGCGCGCGGCTACCAGCCAGGCCGCTTCTCCTTCAACGTCAAGGGCGGGCGCTGCGAGGCCTGCCAGGGCGACGGCGTCATCAAGATCGAGATGCACTTCCTGCCCGATGTCTACGTCACCTGCGACGTCTGCCATGGCAAGCGCTATAACAGAGAGACGCTCGACGTCACCTTCAAGCAGAAGTCGATCGCCGACGTGCTCGACATGACGGTGGAAGAAGGCGTCGATTTCTTTGCGGCAGTACCCGCCGTGCGCGACAAACTGCAATCGCTGAAGGATGTCGGCCTCGGTTACATCAAGGTCGGCCAGCAGGCCAATACGCTCTCGGGCGGCGAAGCACAGCGCGTCAAGCTCGCCAAGGAGCTGTCGAAACGTTCGACCGGACGCACGCTCTATATTCTCGATGAACCGACGACGGGCCTGCATTTCCATGACGTCGCCAAGCTGCTCGAAATGCTGCACGAGCTCGTCAACCAGGGCAATTCGGTGGTGGTGATCGAGCACAATCTCGAAGTCATCAAGACGGCCGACTGGGTGCTCGATTTCGGCCCCGAGGGCGGTGATGGCGGCGGTGAAATCGTGGCTGTCGGCACGCCCGAGGCAATTGTCAGGGAACAGCGCTCCTATACCGGCCATTTCCTGAAAGAATTGCTGGAGCGGCGACCTGCGAAGAAGGCGGTTGCGGCGGAATGACGATGAGGCTGGCGTCGCCTGATGATCTGGAAACGATCGCGACGCTGACGGCAGCCGCCTATCGTCCCTATACCGAACTCTTCGGCGCTCCACCGATCCCGGTGACGGAGGATTACGCGCCGCGGATCGACCGCGGCGAGGTCTGGCTGCGCGAGATCGGCGGCGAAACGGCCGGCCTCGTGGTCGCAGAGCAGCATTCCGATTACCTCATGCTGTTCAGCATCGCGGTCTCGCCGACCTTTCAGGGCGCCGGACATGGGCTCTCGATGTTGCGCTGGCTGGAGGGCAAGGCGCGGGAATGGGACATTCCGGAGATACGCCTCTACACCAATGCGCGGATGGAGCGAAATATCGCGCTTTATCGCGCCTTCGGATTTCAGGAAACGGGTCGGCGGCCGAGCCGTTATCGGCCAGGATGGACGCTCGTCGATATGGCGAAAAAGATGGATGCAGCCTGAACGGCTGCGAACCGGGAGGACGACATGACGAAATCCGGCACTATCCGCACCGGCATCGGCGGCTGGACCTTCGAGCCCTGGCGCGGGCATTTCTTTCCCGCCGACCTGAAACAGAAGGACGAGCTGCATTATGCCAGCCGCCAGTTGAAGGTCATCGAGGTCAACGGCACCTATTACAGCACGCAGAAGCCGGCGGTTTTTGCCAAATGGGCAGCCGATGTGCCCGAGGGATTCATCTTTTCGCTCAAGGCGACGCGTTTCGTCACCAATCGGCGGGTGCTTGCGGAAGCCGGTGAATCGATGGAGCGCTTCCTCACCTCTGGAATCAGCGAGCTCGGCGATCATCTCGGGCCGCTGCTCTGGCAATTCGCCCCGACGAAAAAGTTCGATCCGGAAGATTTCGAGGCCTTCCTGAAGCTGCTGCCGGCAAAGCAGGATGGGTTGGCGCTCCGTCACGTCGTCGAGGTGCGGCACGATTCCTTCAAGGTGCCGGAATTCGTTGCTCTGCTTGCTAGATATGGCGTGGCGCCGGTTTGTGCCGAACATTTCGACTATCCGATGATCGCCGATGTGACGGCTGATTTCGTCTATGCCAGGCTGCAGAAGGGATCGGATGATATCCCGACCTGCTATCCCGATAAGGATTTGAAGGCCTGGGCTAAGCGGCTCGAGACCTGGGCCGAGGGCAAGGTCCCGGACGATCTGCCGCTGATCGACGGGAACCGCCAGGTCAAGGCCGCGCCCCGCGACGTCTTCGCCTTCATAATCCACGAGGGCAAGGTCAATGCGCCGCACGGGGCGATCGCCCTGCAGCAGTTGCTGGCGAAATAGGCGGTTGAGACTTAGTCCGGGCTAAAGTGGCAACACCTCGGCCGCGAGCTCTTCCGCCGTCAGCCCCTTGCCGGCGCGCTGGCCAGCCTCTCCATGCAGCCACACGCCGGCGGCCGCAGCCTCGAAAGTCGGCAGGCCCTGGGCGAGCAGTCCGCCGATGATGCCGGCAAGGACATCGCCGGAACCTGCGGTGGCAAGCCAGACAGGCGCATTGGTGTTGATGAGCGCGCGCCCGTCCGGCGAGGCGATGACGGTGTCGGCGCCCTTATAGACGATCGCGGCATTGGCGCGGCGGGCAGCGGCAACCGCCTTGTCCACCTTCCCCAGTGCGTCGTCCTCGCCGATATCGGGAAAGAGCCGCGAAAATTCGCCTTCGTGCGGCGTCAGCACCAGACGCGGCTCGCCGCGAAACAGGGCGAAAAGCTGTTGCGGATCGTCCTTGAACGACGAGATGCCGTCGGCGTCGAGCACGAGCCGGCGATCGGCAAGCGCAGCGACGAAATCGCGTGCCCTTGCCCCGATGCCGAAGCCAGGACCGAGGACGAAGGTCTGCAGCCGCTTGTCGGACAGCCACTCCGCAAGGTCTGCCTCGTCATCGACTGCATGCAACATGACCGCCGTGAGATGCGCGGCATTGGCGGCCATCGCTGCGCCGGGTGCGGCGATCGTTACCAAGCCGGCGCCGGCCTTCAGGCCGGAGACCGCCGACATACGGGCAGCCCCGCTCTTGTCGGCCTCGCCTGAAAAAACGACGAGATGACCGCGCTTGTATTTATGGGTTTCCAGCCGCTCGGCCGGCAGCACGGCCTTCCAAGCGTCAGGTGTGTTCTCGGCGATGGCGCCGCCCGCCTCAGCCCGGATGATCCGGGCGGGAATGCCGATGCCGAAGACCTCCAACTCGCCGCAAAGCTCCCGGCCCGGCATCAGGAGATGGCCGGGCTTGCGGGTCATGAAGGTAATGGTGTTGCGAGCCTGGAAGGCAGCACCCAGCACCTTGCCGGTGCGGCCATCGACGCCGGAGGGCAAATCGATGGCGAGCACTGCAATACCGGCCTCGGCGACACGCTCGGTCAAGGCGGCCACATCGGCCGGCACCGCGCGCCCGAGCCCTGCTCCGAACAGACCGTCGATGACGACGTCGCCGGCTTCCGGCCGGTAGAGGCCGAGCTCCTGTCCCTGCAATGGGCAGCCGGCACGAGCGCGGGCGGCATCGCCTTTCAGCTTTGCGGGATCGCCGAGATGAAAAAGCGCCACGGTCGCTCCGCTCTCCAGCAGATGCCTTGCCGCGACATAGGCGTCGCCCCCGTTGTTACCGGGGCCGCAGATCACGACGAAACGCATCGCCCCAGGATGAAGCCTGAGCGCGGCAGCCGCGGCAGCGGCCCCCGCCCTTTCCATCAGGCCGAAGGAATCGATTCCGGAAGCAGCCGCGGCCGCATCGATGGCGCTCATTTCGGCAGGCGTCACCAGAAGCTCTGAGAGATGTTTGCTCATGAGCCTATTCAATTAAAAAAACGCACAAAAAACAACCGTCTGAAGAGACGCGCAATGGGGCTCAATTTGTGCATTTGCTTATATTTTAATCGACTCGCAACCTGCTTTTGCAGTCGACGGAAAACCTGACTTTTTCGGTTTTCGGCCAATTTTTCTTCGATGGCGATGTTTTTCCACCTCTCTGGTCACCAAATCGACATAAAATCACCCACAGACGCGCCGGTTTCGACAAAATTGACGTCTTTTTTCAATAAGACGGATTTCAAACTGGCACGATATCTGCATCATGTCCGCGAGCGGGAACATCCCTGCGATAACAGGAGAAGCGGAGAGACATTTTCTCATGAAAAAGATCGAAGCGATCATTAAGCCCTTCAAGCTGGACGAAGTGAAGGAAGCCCTTCAGGAAGTCGGCCTGCAGGGTATTACAGTCACGGAAGCCAAGGGCTTCGGTCGTCAGAAGGGCCACACGGAACTCTACCGCGGCGCCGAATACGTCGTCGACTTCCTGCCGAAGGTGAAAGTCGAGGTGGTGCTGGCGGACGAGAACGCGGAGGCGGTCATCGAGGCCATCCGCAAGGCGGCTCAGACCGGCCGCATCGGCGACGGCAAGATCTTCGTCTCCAACGTCGAAGAGGTTATCCGCATCCGTACCGGCGAGACCGGCATCGATGCCATCTGACCACTTTGCCAAGCGCGCAAAGTCCGATAGCGTCACCGCGCCCACCTATTGTTATCACAAATTGGAGGAAGGTATTTAATGGCGACCGCAAGCGAAATTCTGAAGCAGATCCAGGAAAACGACGTCAAGTTCGTCGATCTGCGCTTCACCGACCCGAAGGGCAAGCTGCAGCACGTCACGATGGACGTTGCCAGCGTCGACGAGGACATGTTCGCTGACGGCGTGATGTTCGACGGCTCTTCGATCGGCGGCTGGAAGGCCATCAACGAATCCGACATGGTGCTGATGCCCGACACTGAAACGGTGCATATGGACCCGTTCTTCGCTCAGTCGACCATGGTTATCGTCTGCGATATTCTCGATCCGGTTTCCGGCGAAGCCTATAACCGCGATCCGCGCGGCACCGCCAAGAAGGCCGAAGCCTATCTCAAGGCATCCGGCATCGGCGACACGGTGTTTGTCGGCCCGGAAGCCGAATTCTTCGTCTTCGACGATGTCAAGTACAAGGCCGATCCCTACAATACCGGCTTCAAGCTCGATTCGACGGAACTGCCGTCGAACGATGACACCGACTATGAAACCGGCAACCTCGGTCACCGCCCGCGCGTCAAGGGCGGCTATTTCCCGGTTCCGCCTGTAGATAGCGCCCAGGACATGCGTTCGGAAATGCTGACGGTGCTCTCCGAGATGGGCGTGGTGGTCGAAAAGCATCACCATGAAGTCGCCGCCGCCCAGCACGAACTCGGCATCAAGTTCGATACGCTGGTGCGCAACGCCGACAAGATGCAGATTTACAAATATGTCGTGCACCAGGTGGCCAACGCCTACGGCAAGACGGCGACGTTCATGCCGAAGCCGATCTTCGGCGACAACGGCTCGGGCATGCACGTGCACCAGTCGATCTGGAAGGGCGGCAAGCCGACTTTTGCCGGCGACGAATATGCGGGCCTCTCGGAGACCTGCCTGTTCTACATTGGCGGCATTATCAAACACGCCAAGGCGATCAACGCCTTCACCAATCCGTCGACGAACTCCTACAAGCGTCTCGTCCCAGGTTATGAAGCCCCAGTTCTGCTCGCCTATTCGGCCCGCAACCGCTCGGCGTCCTGCCGCATTCCGTTCGGCTCCAACCCGAAGGCCAAGCGCGTCGAAGTCCGCTTCCCGGATCCGACTGCTAACCCCTATCTCGCCTTTGCCGCCATGCTGATGGCCGGCCTCGACGGCATCAAGAACAAGATCCATCCGGGCAAGGCCATGGACAAGGATCTCTACGATCTGCCGCCGAAGGAGCTGAAAAAGATCCCGACCGTCTGCGGCAGCCTGCGCGAAGCGCTCGAAAGCCTCGACAAGGACCGCAAGTTCCTGACAGCAGGCGGCGTCTTCGACGACGACCAGATCGATGCCTTCATCGAACTTAAGATGGCAGAGGTGATGCGCTTCGAAATGACGCCGCATCCGGTCGAGTACGACATGTATTATTCGGCCTGATCGGCCGCAATGACGGAAAGTCCCGGTTCGCCGGGGCTTTCACCTCCCCGGGTCATGAACGCCAGAAGGAGGATATGACGTTCATGTGACGCGCTGGTGCAAATCTTGATTTGCACCGCACCAATCACCAAATTTGGTGATGAAAGGAAGTCGTACCATGAAAGAAAGACTAGCAAAGTTCAATATCGGCGAAGTGGTCCGGCATAAGGTATTTCCGTTTCGCGGCGTGATCTTCGACGTTGATCCGGAATTCGCGAACACGGAGGAATGGTGGAATTCCATTCCGGCCGAGGTGCGGCCGAGCAAGGACCAGCCGTTCTACCACCTGCTCGCCGAAAATGACGAAAGCGAATATGTCGCTTATGTCTCCGAGCAGAACCTGGTGAATGACGAAAGCGGCACGCCGCTTCGCAACCCTCAGATCTACCAGATTTTCGATCAGGCCCCGTCGGGGCAGTTCAAACCCAAGATGAGCTTCGCCCACTAGGAGCGGATGACCGACGACATCAACGAGGCCTCGCATCTCCCGGCGAGGCCTTTCTTTTGGCTTACGGTGGGGATGCCCCTTATCAGCCTGCCGACACCGACCTGGGTCGAGCCACTCGTCTCGACCCGTCCAGCGGACCCCCGCTCGCGGTGAGAAGGGAATATGCCGCAGCCCTCGCCCCCCGCAAACTCTCGCATGGCACGTCCCCTCTCCCCGTCTTACGGGAGAGGGTTAGGGTGAGGCTATCCGCGTAGAGCGCAGAGATTACCAACAAAAAACCCGGCACGACGCCGGGTTTTTGTTCAAGCCTGTCGGCTAGATTACTGAGCCTTGGCAGCCTTTTGGGCGTCTTCCAGCTTTTTGCGGGCTTCTTCAGCCTTCTTCTGCATGCCTTCCTGCAGGCTGCGCTGGCTTTCGGCGAGCTTCGATTCGGAAACCGGTTCACCGTCATAAGCGCCGGTGAAGCCTTCGAGCGAAATCTTGATCGGATTCGGCGCGCGGCGGAAGTTGATCGAGGTGAAGATCACATCGCTGCCCTTCTTGAGGCTGGCGATCATCGCGTCGGTCAGCGGAATTTCGGCAGTGCACTTGTCCGGCAGGCAGACGGCGTAGTCGAGCTTCTGGCCCTTGCCGCCATCGATTTGCATGCTGATGCCCGGAGGAATGAGGCGTGCCGTGGGAACCGAGACCTGCAGGAGCTTGCGGTTGATCTTGCCAGTGACCGAAATCAGGCCGACAGCCGTGACGAGCTGGCCGCCATTGGCGAGGATCAGGTTCTGGACAACACAGATGTCGTTGTCTTCCTGCTTGCTGCAGGTCTTGTACCAGCCAAGCTTCGGTGCGCCAGCGGCCTGTGCCGGAGCATCGGCCGGAGGCTGTGCCGCCGCATCCTGTGCGAAGGAGGAGACCGGAGCCGAAGCGGCGCCGAACATCACTGCCAGAACGGACAGTGCTGCCCGCATTTTCTTTTCAGACTTGAACATCATAACGAATTCCGTCTCCTGATATCCGTTCAGAGCAGCGACGTGCCGCCCCAACCATCGGGTCGTTCGGCACTCCACCTCATGGAAAAATAAGGCAAATGCATGACCCCAAAACTTCGGGTTCACCTGTTACATCGCAGCGTTCAAGATATCCAGCATTTCTTTGGCGATTTGCGACGCAATTTCATGTGCCGCGGAAAGAAATGCCCCCTGCGTGTTGGAATTGGTCGACCCCATGCTAATCTCCGGCATGAATCATGCCCGTTTTCGCGGAATTCAAGGATCGCCGAATGCTCCGGATCGCCATCCCTCTCGTCCTCTCGTTGCTGTGCGGCACCGTCGCCGCTGAGCCGCTGCACGGCATAGCAATGCATGGCGGGCCGGCCTTGCCGGCTGACTATAAGCACTTTCCCTACGTCAATCCCGACGTGAAAAAAGGCGGCAAGATCACCTATGGCGTCGTCGGCACTTTCGACAACCTCAACCCGTTCATCCTGAAGAGCATGCGCACGACAGCGCGCGGGATGTGGGATCCGGAATATGGAAACCTCGTCTACGAATCGCTGATGCAGCGCTCCCGGGATGAACCATTCACGCTTTACGGCCTGCTTGCCGAAACCGTCGAATGGGACGACGACAGAAGCTTCATCCAGTTCAACCTCAATCCGAAGGCGAAATGGTCCGATGGTCAGCCGGTGACACCGGAGGACGTCATGTTCTCCTTCGAGCTGATGCGTGACAAGGGACGCGTGCCCTATTCAGAACGCTTAAAAGTCGTCGCCAAGATGGAGAAGGTTGGCGAACACAGCGTGCGCTTCACTTTCAATGAGAAAGCTGACCGCGAGACGCCGCTGATTTTCGGCCTTTTCCCGGTATTGCCGAAACATGCGATCGATCCGGAAAGCTTCGACCGTACGTCGCTGACGCCGCCGGTCGGTTCCGGTCCCTATAAGGTGAAGACGGTGAAACCCGGCGAGAGTATCACATATGAGCGCGATCCAACCTACTGGGGCAAGGATATTCCGGCGAAGGTGGGGACCGACAATTACGACCAGATAACCGTTCAATATTTTCTGCAGGATACAACGCTGTTCGAGGCCTTCAAGAAGGGGGACGTCGACCTCTATCCCGATGGCAATCCCGGCCATTGGGCTAACGCTTACAATTTCCCGGCGGCCACCTCTGGGGCCGTCATCAAGGACGTGTTCACGCCGAAACTGCCAAGCGGCATGCTCGGTTTCGTGTTCAACACGCGCCGGCCGATCTTTGCCGATCCAAAGGTGCGCGAAGGCCTGTCGCTGGTGTTCGATTTCGAATGGGCGAACAAGAACCTCTATTCCGGCGCCTACAAGCGCACCCAGAGTTTCTGGCAGAATTCCGAGCTTTCGAGCTTCGGTGTTCCCGCCAGTTCAGCTGAGCTGGCTCTGCTGGGACCGATCAAGGACAAGATCGCGCCGGAGATTCTGAACGGGACCTATAAACTGCCGGTTACCGACGGCTCCGGCCGTGACCGCAACGTGCTGAAGCAGGCGGTCGGATTGTTGAAACAGGGCGGCTATACGATCCAGGGCGGCAAGATGGTCGACGCCTCCGGCCACCAACTCGCGTTCGAGATCATGACGCAGAATGCCGACCAGGAGAAGCTTGCCGTCGCCTATCAGCGTTCGCTGCAGACGATCGGCATTGCGGCTTCGATTCGCACAGTCGATGATTCGCAGTATCAGAGCCGGACGAACAGCTTCGATTACGACATGATCATCAAGTCCTATACTTCGTCGCTGTCGCCTGGAACCGAGCAACTCGGCCGCTGGTCTTCGGCAGCGCGCACTCAAGAGGGCAAGGATAGCTTTGCCGGCGCCAATGATCCCGATCTCGACACGCTGATTGATCACGTATTGCGAGCACGCTCGAAAGAGGATTTCACTGCCGCCGTGCGCTCTTACGATCGGTTGCTGCTATCCAGCCATTACGTGCTGCCGCTGTATCATATGGACCAGCAGTGGGTTGCCCGCAGCCAGCGCATCGGCCATCCCGACGCGGTACCGCTTTACGGCTACCAGCTGCCGGTCTGGTGGGATACAAGCGCCCAATAGAAGCGGCCGAAATACTTCGGCCCAATGTCTCTTCCGGAGACACACAGAAGGAACATCATCATGGAGCGCATCACCATCGACGTCGTCTCGGATGTCGTCTGCCCCTGGTGCTATCTCGGCAAGGCACGGCTGGAACTCGCCATCGCCGAAGTGCAGGACGAGATCGGCGTCGACATCAACTGGCGGCCATATAGGCTCAATCCGGACTACCCGAAGGAAGGCGTCGACCAGAAGAAGGCGCTGGCTGAGAAGCTCGGGGGCGAGGAGCGCGTGGCGCAGGCGCACAAGATGCTGACCGACTACGGTCGCGAGGTCGGCATCGCCTTCGATTTCGCGGCGATCAAGATCGGCCCGAACACGCTCGACGCCCACCGGCTGATCCACTGGGCGATGATCGAAGGCCGCGAGAAGCAGGACAAGGTCGTCACCGCCCTGTTCAAGGCGAATTTCGAGGAAGGCCGCAATGTCGGCGACCATGCGGTGCTGCTCGACATCGCCGAGAAGGCCGGCCTCGACCGGTCGGTCATCGCCTCGCTGCTTGCGTCCAATGCCGATAGCGATCTGATCGTCGCCGAAATCAAGGCGGCACAGGAGATGGGCGTCAACGGCGTGCCGTTCTTCATCTTCGACCAGCAATATGCCGTGAGCGGCGCGCAGACGCCTGACGTGCTGGCGAACGCATTGCGCGACATCGCAAGGGCAAAGGCCGAGGCGCGATCGGGGCTGAACTGAGCCCATCGATGCGAATCGAGATCGAAGAGCCGCGGCAGAGCTGGGTCGAGGATTTTGCGATCCTCAAATCCGCCATCATTGGAGCAGCACCCGCCGGGGCATACCTGCATCACATCGGCTCGACCGCAGTTCCCGGGCTTCCCGCCAAAAATATCGTCGATATTCAGCTGACGGTGAACGATCTCGCTGACGTCGACGCCGACGCATTTGAAGAGGCGGGCTTCGAGCGCAGGCCGATCCTCATTGATCACTGCCCTCCGGGACTTGATTTGCCGGAAGACGACCTGCGCAAGGCCTTCTATCGCAGCAAGGGGCGTCCGGCGAATCTGCACATCCGCGAGAAAGGCCGTTTCAATCAGCGATATTCTCTTCTTTGCCGCGACTTCCTGCGCGCCCATCCGATAGCGGCAGGCGCCTACGCCCTGATCAAGCAGCGGCGCCAAAGGTTTCCAGACGACGTCGATTTCTACTACGACATCAAGGATCCGGTGTTCGACATCATCATGGACGGCGCCAATGACTGGGCAAAGCTGATCGGCTGGTCAGAACCGCCAGGGGACTAGCATGGTTGACGTATTCGTCGCTAAGTAGCTAATCTGCACTAAACAAGCGGTGTTGAAGCTTTATTCCTGCCCCGTCAACGATCTTTGCAACTTGGTTGTAGAAGCCTAAGGCCAGCTGGCTAGGTGGATATTTGCATACGACGTCTATCAGCACTGCCCGGCCTTTGGCGTCAGGGTATACCTCCAACATCTCTCCGCTCTCAACAAAGCGCAGATAGCTCTTGAGCTTTTCTTGCAGCAACAGAAGGTGCTCATCAACTCTTACCGTCCACTCAAGGTGATCCGTGATAGTCAGCACCAGCTCGCCTGTCGCGTCATCTACACCGATGGCATCAACTACGTTCGTTTGATCTAGAGACATTCTGATTACGCAACAGGCTAAACTGATCCTAGTGTGAAACTCCGGGGCTTCCAGTTTGGCGCCGCTCAGTCCAAAACCGGAACGCAGCGCACCTCGGTTTTCACCGAATTGGCGATGAAACATTCGTGGTGGGCGCGATGATGCAGGGCGTCGAGCTCGCCGAGCGAAGGCTGCTTTTCGCCGCTGAAGACGACATGCGGCCTTAGCGTCACCACGGTCATGGCAAGACGGCCTTCGCTGTTCTTCTCCATGACGCCCTCGGCGGCATCGGTGTAGCTGTCGACGCAAAAGCCTTGCTTGGCAGCAATCGACAGGAACCAGAGCATGTGGCAGCTGGAGAGCGAGGCGACGAAAGCCTCCTCCGGATCGACCGCATCCTCGGCGGAATAGGGCAACGGAACCACATGCGAGGATGAGGACGCCCTCACCTCGATGCCGCCGTCGAAGGTCCAGCGATGGACGCGGCTGTAGCGGTTGTCGGTGAAGATCTCGCCGTTGCGCTGCCAGGCAATCCTCGCGGCATGTGTCGCCATAGCCGTCTCCCTCTATTGCTTGGCCATCTCGGCCAGTTGCGTCATGATGACTGCCGCGCCCTGCAAGCGCTTCTCAGGCGTCGGCAGGTCGCGGGTCAGAAACAGGCTGTGATCGGGGCGAATCTTCGCCATCGTACCCTGCTTGCCGATATAGGCGACGAGATTTGCCGGGTTCGGAAATTCCTTGTTGCGGAACTGCACGACCACACCCTTCGGGCCGGCGTCGAGTTTTTCGACATTTGCGGTGCGGCAGAGCGACTTGATGTAGACGATCTTCAGGAGATGCTGGACTTCGATCGGCATCGGCCCGAAGCGGTCGATCATCTCGGCGCCGAATCCGTCGATTTCCTTGAGTTCGGTAATCTCGCCCAATCGACGGTAGAGCGCCATACGCAGATGCAGGTCCGGCACGTAATTCTCGGGGATCATCACGGTGGTGCCGACCGAAATTTGCGGCGACCAGCCGGTATCGTGGATTTCGTCGGCACCCTTGACCTCGGCGACAGCCTCTTCCAGCATCTGCTGATAAAGTTCGAAACCGACCTCCTTGATGTGACCTGACTGCTCCTCGCCGAGCAGGTTGCCTGCGCCGCGAATATCGAGGTCGTGGCTTGCGAGCTGAAAGCCGGCGCCGAGCGTATCCAGTGACTGCAGCACCTTCAGCCGGCGCTCGGCCGTCGCCGTCAGCACCTTGTTGACCGGCAGGGTAAAGAGCGCGAAAGCGCGCACCTTCGAACGGCCGACGCGACCGCGCAGCTGATAGAGCTGGGCAAGGCCGAACATATCGGCGCGATGGACGATCAGCGTATTGGCCGTCGGCACGTCGAGGCCGGATTCGACGATGGTGGTCGACAGCAGCACGTCGTAACGGCCTTCATAGAAGGCGTTCATGATGTCTTCCAGTTCGCCGGCCGGCATCTGGCCATGAGCGACGGCGACCTTCAGCTCCGGCACGTCGGACTGCAGGAAGGCGTGCACATCCGCCAGATCGGCAAGCCTCGGGCAGACATAGAAGCTCTGGCCGCCGCGATAGTGCTCGCGCATCAGCGTCTCGCGAATAACTAGGCTGTCGAAGGGCGAGATGAAGGTGCGCACCGCCATGCGATCGACCGGTGGCGTGGTGATCAGCGACAGTTCGCGCACGCCAGTCATGGCGAGCTGCAGCGTGCGCGGGATCGGCGTCGCCGACAGCGTCAGCACATGCACGTCGCTCTTCAGTTCCTTCAGCCGCTCCTTGTGCTTGACGCCGAAATGCTGCTCCTCGTCGATGATCAGCAGGCCGAGATTGGCGAATTTGATGCCGGCGCCGAGCAGCGCATGCGTGCCGACGACGATGTCAGTCTTGCCGTCCGCCACTTCCTTCTTGGTCAGCGCCAGCTCCTTCGATCCGACAAGGCGAGAGGCCTGCTGGACGCGAACCGGCAGGCCGCGGAAACGCTCGGAGAAGGTCTTGAAATGCTGGCGGGCGAGCAAGGTCGTCGGCACGACGACCGCGACCTGGACGCCGTTCATCGCCGCAACGAAAGCGGCGCGCAAGGCCACTTCGGTCTTGCCGAAACCGACATCGCCGCAGACGAGCCGGTCCATCGGCCGGCCGGCGCCGAGGTCGGAACGCACCGCGTCGATGGCGTTGTCCTGGTCCTCGGTCTCGTCATAGGGGAAGCGGGCGGCGAATTCGTCGTAAAGGCCGTCCGGCGCCGTCAGCATCGGCGCATGGCGCGTAAGGCGCTCGGCGGCGATGCGGATCAGCGCATCGGCCATGTCGAGCAGGCGCCGCTTGAGCTTGGCCTTGCGCATCTGCCATGCGCCACCGCCGAGCTTGTCGAGTTGGGCATCGGTGCCCTCGCCGCCGTAGCGCGAGAGAAGATCGATGTTTTCCACCGGCAGGAAGAGTTTGGCCTCGTCGGCATATTGCAGTTCGAGGCATGCATGCGGGGCGCCCGCCGCCTCGATGGTCTTCAGCCCGATGAAACGGCCGATGCCATGTTCGGCATGAACGACGATCGAGCCTTCGTCGAGGCCGGCGACCTCCGAAATGAAATCGGCGGCACGCTTGCGGCGCTTGGAACGGCGCACCATGCGGTCGCCGAGAATATCCTGCTCGCCGATGACGACGAGATCGCCCGCCTCGAAGCCGGATTCGAGATTGAGCACCGCGGCAGCGGCCTCGCCTTTCTCCAGCGAGCGTATATCCTTCAGCGCCTCGACAGGCTTGACCTTTTCCAGGCCGTGCTCGTTCAGAACCTGCAGCAGGCGCTCCAGCGAACCTTCTGTCCAGGCGGTAATGAGCACCTTCGCGCCGGCGGCGCGGCGGTCAGCGACATGCTTGACGACGACGTCGAAGATGTTGATGCGTTCGGCATCCCCTCCGCCTTCGGCATTCGAGCGAGCCCAGCGCTGGCCCTGGCGGGCGTCGACATTGACGACCCGCCTTGCCTCACCCTCGACCTCGTTGAACGGGCTGATGCGGATCGCGCCGAGTGCGTCTAGGGTTTTGGCGAAGAGTTTGCTGTCGAGATAAAGCTGGCCTGGCGTCACCGGCTTGTAGGGCGTGCCCTGGGCCATCTGGCCTTTGGCCGGCTGGCCGGAATTGAGGCGGGCGTCGTAATAGTCGAGGACAAGCTTGGAGCGTTCCTCGGCTGCTTCGCGCACCGTGTGGTCAGTGACGATGCGGAAGCCGCTGAGATAATCGAAGACGGTATCGAGCTTCTCGTAGAAGAGCGGCAGCCAGTGCTCCATGCCGGGATAGCGTCGGCCTTCGGAAACGGCGAGATAAAGCGCATCGTCGCGCGTCGTCGCGCCGAAAGCGGAGAGGTAGTTCTTGCGGAAGCGGCCGATCGTATCCGGCGTCAGCGTCACCTCGCTCATCGGGTTGAGATCGAGGGAGCGCACCTGGCCGGTGGTGCGCTGGCTGGCGGGATCGAAGCTGCGGATACTCTCCAGCGTATCACCGAAGAAATCGAGGCGGACCGGCTCTTCCGAACCGGGCACGAAGACATCGAGAATGCCGCCGCGCACGGCATATTCGCCAACTTCGCGAACGGTCGCGACGCGGTCGAAGCCGTTGCGCTCCAGGCGCCCGGCGAGATCATCCATGCGCAGCTGGTTGCCTGGACGGGCCGAAAAACTCAGGCTTTCGATGACATCATGCGGCGCCACCTTCTGCAGCATGGCGTTGGCGGTGACGAGCACGATCGCGGCATGCGGCTTCTTGCGATGGGCGATGAGGCCGCCGAGTGCGGCAAGCCGGCGCGCCGAGGTATCGGCGCTCGGCGAGACGCGGTCATAGGGCAGACAGTCCCACGCCGGCAGGGTGAGAACCGGAATGTCGGGGGCGACGAAGCCGAGCATCTGTTCCAGATCGGCCATACGATGGCCGTCCGACATGACATAGGCCACCGGCTCTCCCGCTCGGGCAAGCTCGGCGAGCAGCAGCGGTTCGAGGCCGGCGGGCACATTACCGATCGTCAGCGGCTCGGCAATGGCCGCAAGCTTCTTCGCATCAAAACCAGGGATCATTCCGGCGTCCTGAGGGGCTTGTCGAAATCGGGCTTGTAGGCGGCAAGCCTGGCAAACATCGGAGTCTGGAAACGCTCGGGAACTGGCCAGGTTCCCATAATCCAGCGGACCAGATCATTGTCCTCTTCGGCCATAATCGTTTCGAACTCGTCGAGCTCGGCTTCCGACAGCGTCGCGAGCTCGGCTTCGGCGAACTGGCCGAAAACCAGATCCATCTCGCGGATGCCGCGGTGCCAGCAGCGGAAAAGGATCCGGCGGCGGCGCGGGTCGAGACCGGCACTCGTGAGCGTGACACCTGTCATGGCATTACCTTCCTGTTGATGCGCCTCTATAGACCCTCGAAAGCGGCTTGTCAGCCTTGCCAAGGCGGCATTGTTCATCGCATTTTGGCCGCATGCGCCCCGCCATTCTCGATCCGCTGTTTTCTCCTGTTTCGGGCCTTCCGGGCGTCGGCCCGAAGATCGCCGAACTGCTGGTCAAGCTGCTCGGACGCGAGACGCCGGAGGATTGCCGGGTCATCGACCTTTTGTTTCATGCACCCTTCTCGCTGATCGACCGGCGCAATCAGCCGGGGATCGCCCGGGCGCCGCAGGGCGCGATCGTCACCATCACCGCACGTGTCGATCGGCATCAGGTGCCGCCGCGCGGCAAAAGCAATGTCCCCTATCGGGTCTTCCTGCACGACGAGACCGGCGAGCTGACGCTGGTCTTCTTCCGCGGCCAGGCGGCATGGCTGGAAAAGCAGCTGCCCATCGATGCGGAGGTGACGGTCAGCGGCAAGATCGACTGGTTCAACGGCCGCGCCTCGATGGTGCATCCCGACTATATCGTCAAAGCGGAGGAGGCCGAAAGCCTGCCGCTCGTCGAGCCGATCTATCCGCTGACGGCGGGGCTTTCGCCGAAAACGCTGCGCAAGATTGTCGACGCCGCCCTGCCGCGCTTTCCGGAGATGCCGGAATGGATCGACCTGACGCTGACGCAGAAGCAGGGTCTGCCGTCGATCCGTGACAGCTTTCATATGCTGCACGAGCCGCGCGATCCCGCAGATGTCGATCCACAGGCCCCTGCCCGAAGGCGGCTTGCCTATGACGAATTTCTGGCCGGCCAACTGTCGCTCAGCTTGGTGCGCCAGAGGCTGCGCAAAGTGGCGGGCCAGCCGGTGCATGCCACCGGTGCGGTCAGCAGTAAGATCGTGAAGGCGCTGCCCTTCTCGCTCACGTCAAGCCAGAACGATGCGATCGCCGAGATCCTGAAGGACATGGCCGGTCAGGAGCGGATGCTGCGGCTGCTGCAGGGCGATGTCGGCTCCGGCAAGACGCTGGTGGCGCTGATGGCGATGGCGGCGGTGATCGAGGCCGGCGGCCAGGCCGTGCTGATGGCGCCGACCGAAATCCTGGCGCGGCAGCACCACGCGACCATCTCGAAATTCGCCGCCTCCGCCGGCCTCGGCATCGAAGTGCTGACCGGGCGCACCAAAGGGCGCGAACGCGAAGACATCCTGGAACGCATCGGCTCCGGCGCAGCGCAGATCATCATCGGCACGCATGCGCTATTTCAGGAGAGCGTCAGTTACGCAAACCTGATGCTCGCCGTCGTCGACGAGCAGCACCGTTTCGGCGTTCACCAGCGCCTGCGGCTGACGGCGAAGGGCATCTCGCCGCATATGCTTGTCATGACCGCGACGCCTATCCCTCGCACGCTTGTGCTGGCTGCCTTCGGCGACATGGACGTTTCCAAACTCACCGAGAAGCCGGCCGGCCGCAAGCCGATCCAGACAATCACCGTGCCGATGGAACGAACAGGCGAAATCGTCGGGCGGTTGCGGGGGGCGATCGCTGAAGGCAAGAAGGCCTACTGGATCTGCCCGCTGGTCGAGGAGTCCGAAGAACTAGACCTGATGTCGGCGGAGGAGCGGCATGCGACGCTCGTCTCCGCGCTCGGTCCCGATATCGGCCTCATCCACGGTCGTATGAGCGGCGCGGAGAAGGATGCGGCGATGATGGCCTTCAAGAACGGCGAGACCCGCCTTCTCGTCGCCACCACCGTCGTCGAGGTCGGCGTCGACGTGCCCGATGCGACGATCATGGTGATCGAACATGCCGAACGCTTCGGCATGGCGCAACTGCATCAGCTGCGCGGCCGCGTCGGGCGCGGCGATGAGGCTTCGACCTGCATCCTGCTCTATAAGGGGCCGCTCGGCGAAACCGGCCATTCCCGGCTTTCGATCATGCGGGAGACGGAGGACGGTTTTCGCATCGCCGAAGAGGATCTGAAGCTGCGCGGCGAAGGCGAATTGCTCGGCACAAGGCAATCCGGCACACCGGGTTTTCGCATTGCCAGCCTCGAGGCGCATGCCGATCTGCTTGAAATTGCTCGTAAGGATGCGGCCTACCTCATTGAGCGCGATCCGGAACTGACCAGCGAAAGAGGACAGGCGATCCGCACCCTGCTCTATCTCTTCCGCCGAGATGAGGCGATCCGGTTTCTGAGAGCAGGATGAAGCGCGCCACTACGCGCCATGCATGGCGTTATCGCAAAACCGCTAAACACTTTTGGGCGACATGCATCAATCAGCCTTGGAAACCGCCACCGGCTTCGGCCGCGGCAAATGCTTCGGCTTCGGCTCGGACTGAGGGATTTCAGGAGCCACGAGCCCGCCTGAGATCAGGAATTTAGCCGCGTCTTCCGGCGACATATCGAGCAACACGATCTTCTCGCGCGGCACGAAGACGAGGAAACCGGCGGTCGGCACCGGAGTCGGCGGCAGGAAGACCGCGACCATATCCTGGCCCATGGCGTTGAACTTCGAAGCGATCTCGCCCTTGGCATCGGTGGCCACGAAAACCAGCGCCCAGAGGCCGGGACTGGGATATTCGATGAGGCCGACTTTCTTGAAAGAGTTCGACTGCTCCTTCAGCACCGTTTCGAAAATCTGCTTCACGCTTCTATAGATCGTGCGCACCAGCGGCATGCGCTGGACGACCGATTCGCCGAAACCGACGATGCTCTGGCCGATCAGGTTCTTGCCGAGAAAACCGACAACGGTGATCAGCACGACGGCCGTCAGCAGGCCGAAACCGGGAATGGCGAAATTGAGATAGCTTTCCGGATTCCAGCGCGCCGGAATATAGGGCCTGACCCAGCTGTCCGACCAGTGGATGAAGGTCCAGGTCAGCCAGATGGTAATCGCGATCGGCGCGCAGATGATCAGGCCTGCGAGAAAATTATTCCTCAGCCGGGTCGCGACCGGCATTCTGGGGGTGTTGTCGGTCATCTCTCCTGATGAGCTCCATCTCAGTCGTGGACAGGCCGGAACGCCGGCCTTTCCCCCTTGTCCGCACACCAAAATTGCCAGAATTCGAGGGTGCGCACAATATGTTTCGCAGCGAAGACAGCGGCCTTGCAGGCTTATTCCACTGTTACTGATTTCGCCAGGTTGCGCGGCTGATCGACGTCGGTGCCCATGAAAACGGCAGTGTGATAGGCGAGCAGCTGGATCGGCAGCGAAAAGATCATAGGCGCGATGATTTCGTCGACGACAGGCAGGGTAATCGTTGCCATGGTCGGCAGTTTCGAGGCCGCCGCACCCGCCTCGTCGGTGATGAAAATGATGCGGCCGCCGCGGGCAGCGACCTCCTGCATATTGGAGACGGTCTTCTCGAAGAAGCGGTCGTAGGGTGCAATGACGATAACCGGCATGTTCTCGTCGATCAGCGCGATCGGCCCGTGCTTCAACTCACCGGCGGCATAGCCTTCGGCGTGGATATAGGAAATTTCCTTGAGCTTCAGCGCGCCTTCCATGGCGAGCGGGAAGCTGGTGCCGCGGCCGAGATAGAGCACGTCCCTGCATTTCGACAGTTCGCGCGACAGGCTTTCCATCTGCGGCTGGATAAGATTCAGCACCCTGCTCATGATGCGCGGCATCTCGGCGAGATGGCGCACCAGCGCCCTCTCCTCCTCAGCACTCACCGTGCCGCGCGCCTTGCCGGCGCCGATCGCCAGCGACGCCAGCACGGCGAGCTGGCAGGTGAAGGCCTTGGTCGAGGCGACGCCGATTTCGGGACCGGCCATGATCGGGAAGACGGCGTCGGATTCGCGGGCAATCGTCGATTCGCGCACATTGACGACAGCGCCGATCTTCAAGCCGTTGTCGCGGCAATAACGCAGCGATGCCAGCGTATCGGCGGTCTCGCCCGACTGGGAGATGAAGAGTGCGGCCTGCGATGGCGAGAGCGGCATTTCGCGGTAGCGGAATTCGGAGGCGACGTCGATCTCAACAGGCAGGCGGGCATAACGCTCGAACCAGTATTTGCCGACAAGGCCTGCGAGGTAGGCGGTGCCGCAGGCCGAAATCGCAAGGCTGCTTGCCGCCTTGAAATCGATCGCGGCGGCATTGGCGCCGATCGTGTTCTCGGCGAAATCCACATAGTGGCTGAGCGCGTGGGAGATCACCTCCGGCTGCTCGTAGATTTCCTTTTCCATGAAATGGCGGTGATTGCCCTTGTCGACGACATAGGCGGTCGCCTGCGAGATCTGGCGGGCTCGTTTGACCGGCTTTCCGGCAAAATCGAGCACGGCGACGCCGTCGCGCGTGATGAGGGCGCAATCGCCGTCGGCCAGATAGGTGATCTCGTTGGTGAAGGGCGAAAGCGCAATCGCATCCGACCCCAGGAACATCTCGCCACGGCCGTAGCCGACGGCAAGCGGCGGGCCTGAGCGGGCGGCCATGATCGTGCCGGGATCGGCCTTGAGCATGACGGCCAGCGCATAGGCGCCGGTCACCCGGTTCAGCATCTTCAACATGGCGGCGCGCGGCTCGAGCCCCTCGCGCAGATATTTCGCCATCAGATGGGCAACGACTTCGGTATCGGTCTGAGTGTCGAAGACCGCGCCGTCTTCGGTCAGTTCATCGCGAAGCTCGGAGAAATTTTCGATGATGCCGTTATGAACGACGGCCACGCCTTCAACGAAATGCGGATGGGCATTGGTCTCGTTGGGTACGCCGTGTGTTGCCCAGCGCGTATGGGCAATACCGACCGCACCAAGCAAGGGTTCGGCGTCGAGGCGCTTTTCCAGATTGAAGAGCTTGCCCTCGGCGCGGCGGCGATCCATCACGCCCTCGTGGATGGTGGCGACACCGGCAGAATCATAACCGCGATATTCCAGGCGCTTCAGCGCATCGACCAGGCGCCCGGCGACAGGCTGAGTTCCGACGATCCCCACAATTCCGCACATGCAATATCCCCATAAGGCTTCAATATTGAGGCCAGTCCTAAAGATTTTCGCTTATTTCTCAATCGGTACCGCGGTCACTTTGAATTTCCGCCGGTTACGCAAAGCGGGCTTAAACCTTGGGCTTCTTCGCCGCCTTTATGGCGAGCGCACGCTCGCGCAACAGCGTCGCGCGGCCGGGCTTGATCTCCTGGCGGGCGCGTCCGAGCGCCAGCGCATCGGCCGGCACGTTGGCGGTGATGACGCTGCCGGAGGCGATATAGGCGCCGTCACCGATCGTCACCGGCGCGACCAGCGAGGAATTGGATCCGATGAAGGCGTTTTGCCCGATCACCGTTTCGCTCTTGTTGACCCCGTCATAATTGCAGGTGATCGTGCCCGCACCGATATTGCTGCCGGCACCGACGACAGCATCGCCGATATAAGTCAGATGGTTGACCTTGGCGCCCTCGCCAATCCGGCCGTTCTTGACCTCGCAGAAATTGCCGACCTTCGAACCGTTGGCGAGATCGGCACCCGGCCTCAGCCGCGCAAAGGGGCCGACGGTCGCGCCTTCGCTGACATGGGCGCCCTCGATATGCGAGAAGGAGTGGATGATGGCGCCGCTGTCGATCACGGCACCGGGTCCAAAGACCACGTTCGGCTCAATCAGCGCGTCTTGGGCGATGACGGTGTCGTAGGAGAGGAACACCGTTTCCGGCGCGATCATCGTAACGCCTGCGAGCATCATCTCGCGGCGGCGACGCTCCTGCCAAAAGCGTTCGATGACGGCGAGTTCGGCGCGGTTGTTGCAGCCGGTCATCTCGATTTCAGGAGCGTCGACAGCGGTGACGCGGCCACCGAGCGAACGGGCAATCTCGACGAGATCGGTCAGATAGAATTCGCCCTTGGCATTGGCATTGCCGATGCGCGAGAGAAGATCGAGCGCCTTGCGGCCGTTGATCGCCATCAATCCGCTGTTGCACCAGGTCACAGCCCGCTCGGCGTCGGTCGCGTCCTTCTCCTCGCGGATGGCGATGAGTTCGCCGTCCTTGACGAGCAGGCGGCCATAGCCGGTCGGCCGGTCCGTATGAAAACCGATGACGACGATGTCGCTGCCGTCGGCGAGTCCCTGGCGGGCGGCCTTGAGCGGCCCGTCGGTCTGGAGCGGCACGTCGCCATAGGTAACGAGGATGTCGTCATAGCCTCTGGCGATGGCCTCGCGCGCCGCCAGCACCGCATGGCCAGTGCCGAGGCGTTCCTTCTGCAGACAGGCTTCGATGCCGACACCGTCTATGCTTGCGGCCTTTGCCACCTCCTCGGCATTGCGGCCGACGACGAGGGCGACGGAGGAAATGCCGGCGGAGGCGACCGCCTCGACCACATGGGCGATCATCGGACGGCCGGCGACCGGGTGCAGCACTTTCGATTTCGAAGATTTCATCCGCGTGCTGTCACCGGCGGCAAGGATGACGGCAAGACAAGTACGTTCCATGATCTGCTCCGCGAATCCGCGTGATGAGGCGGCTTTTCTGCCTCATACTGCATAATTCCTGAAATCGGAAATCCATTTCAGGGTTAGATTGCGGGTGAAATCGGCCCCAGGACAACAGGAGAGCCGTGGGCCGCGAAGGCCTCGTGAACGTGATCGCGGCCATCCACGATCACGACCTCCATCGCACGCCGAGCCGCGGCACTGTCGCCCGAAACGATGGCATCGACGATGCGCATGTGGGTATCGGCGATATTGGCGAACCCGTTTTCGGAGGGCGGCGTGCTGATGCGGAACATGCCGACAAGGGCCGCTTCGATGAGGCTGCCGAGGGTGCGCATGAAAGGATTGTGCGAGGCTTCGGCTATCGCCAGGTGAAAGCGCAGGTCGGCGAGCGCCAGGCTGTCGGCCGTATGCCCGCTGGCCGCCATTTCCTGCGCCAGTTCGCGAAGCGTCTCGATTTCCTCGGTGCTGGCGCGCTCGGCGACGAGACCTGCGGCGAAGGGTTCGACGGCAAGGCGGATATCGTAAAGATGCAGCAGGAATTCTTCCGTCACGCCATTATCGAAGTGCCAGGCGATGATTTCGCTGTCGAACATGTTCCAGAGGGTTTTCTCGGTCACGCGCGTGCCAACCCGCGCCTTGGCGACAACCATGCCCTTGGCTGCGAGCGTCTTCATCGTTTCACGCAAGACGGTGCGCGACACCTTGAAGCGTTGAGCCAGTTCGGTATCGCCGGGCAGGATCGAGCCGACCGGATAGGTGCCGGCGACGATTGCCTTACCGAGCTCGTCGACCACCTGTGCATGGCTCGTCCGGGTTCGGCGCCCTGTCTTGCGTGCCTCGATGAATTTGTTGCGCAAAGGACCCGCCCCCCTCAGGCATACCTCTTGTTCAGGCTGGAAAGGAACAGGATCGCCTTCTGCATCAGAATAAATGCAAATAGCAGCAGGCCAATCAGAATCTTCGTCCACCAGCTCGACAGCGTGCCGTCGAAGGTGATGTAGGTCTGAATGAGTCCCTGGATCAGAATCCCGATCAAGGTTCCCGCCACGAAGCCCGCTCCTCCGGTCAGCAGCGTCCCCCCAATGACCACCGCAGCGATGGCGTCAAGTTCGACGCCGACTGCCGCAAGAGAATATCCTGCAGAGGTGTACAGCGAAAAAACGATTCCGGATAGACCAGCGAGAAAACCCGACAGTGCGTAGATTTGGATCGTCGTGCGGCCGACCGGCACGCCCATCAACCGCGCCGTCTGCGGCCCGCCGCCGAGTGCATAGACGTTGGTGCCGAAGCGGGTGCGGTGGGCGATGAAGATGCCGGCGGCAAAGACCAGAAGCATGACTGCGCCGATCAGCGTCAGCCGGCCACCGCCGGGCAGCCGCCAATAGAGGCTCGTCAGCGTGGAATAATAGTCGTGGTTGATCGGAATACTGTCGATCGAGAGCACGAAGGCGATACCGCGCGCCAGGAACATGCCGGCAAGCGTGACGATGAAGGCCGGCATTTCGAGATAGTGGATGATGGCGCCCATGATGGCGCCGAAGGCGGTGGTGATGACGAGGACCAGCGCAAAGGCAAGCAGCGGATGGATCGAGGTGTTCTGCAGGATCACCGCGAGGAACACGCCGGTGAAGGCGATGACCGAACCGATCGACAGATCGATGCCGCCGGAGATGATGACGAAGGTCATACCGACGGCGGCAATGCCGAGGAAGGCATTGTCGGTCAGAAGATTGCCGATGACGCGCGTCGACAGCATGTTCGGGTATTGCAGCGTGCAGCCGGCATAAGCGAGCACGAAGATGACGATGGTCGCAAGCAGCGGCAGATATTTGGAGTTCATTTCGGCTACTCCCTTCCGCCCTGCCGGCGGCTGGCGAAGATGGCGAGCGATTGCACCGCCGGAGACTGAATGACGAGGATCACAATGATAATGACCGCCTTGATGATCAGGTTGAACTCCGGCGGAAATCCGGAGGACAGGATGCCGGTGTTGACCGCCTGGATGATCATTGCGCCGATCAGCGAGCCGACAATGCTGAATCTTCCGCCGAGCAGCGAGTTGCCGCCGACGACGACAGCGAGGATGGCATCAAGCTCCAGCCAGAGACCTGCATTGTTGGCGTCGGCGCCCTTGATGTCGGCCGCGACGATGATACCCGCGATCGAGGCGCAAAGCCCGCTCAGCATATAGACCGCCATCAGCAACACCGGTGTTTGAATGCCGGAAAGCGTGCTGGCGCGGCGGTTGATGCCGACAGCCTCGAGCAGCATGCCGAGCGCCGTGCGGCGAACGAGCAGGATGACGAGAAGACCGACGAGCAGCCAGATGACAACGGGCATCGGCAGGAGCGCCATGGAGCCGCTGCCGAAGAAGATCAGGCCGTCATCGTTGAACGTCAGGATCGCGCCCTCGGTGATGAGCTGGGCAATGCCGCGGCCGGCGACCATCAGCACCAATGTGGCAATGATCGGCTGGATGTTGAGGATCGCCACCAGAAAACCGTTCCAGACGCCGCAGGCAAGCCCGATCGCCAATGTCAGCAAAATCGTGTAGGTCACTGAATTTCCAGACACAATCGACGAAGCTGCAACGGCGCCGCAGATGGCGATGACCGCGCCGACCGACAGGTCGATGCCCTTGGTAGCAATCACCAGCGTCATGCCGATCGCCAACAGGGCCACCGGCGCGCCGCGATTGAGCACGTCGATCAGGCTGCCATAGAGGCGTCCATTTTGAACAACGACATTAAAAAACTGCGGCGACGTTATGAAATTCAACAGAAGAATGACTACGAGTGCGATCAGTTGTGGCGCCAGGCGATAGGCCAGCCCATTGCGAGAGGATTTCATGCATCCTCCTTCTTGTGCTCGGCGGCGGCGATGGCATCGACGATACCGGCTGCGGTGATGCGCTCGCCCGTCAATTCGGCGATATGCTGCCTGTCGCGAAGTACGATGACACGTGAACTATAGGCGACAAGCTCTTCAAGTTCCGAGGAAATTACAATCAATGACATGCCTTCGGCGCAGAGCTGTTCGATGAGCCGGATGATCTCCGCATGGGCGCCGACATCGATGCCGCGGGTTGGCTCGTCGAGGATGAGAAACTTGGGATTGGTTGCCAGCCAGCGGGCGAGGATCGCCTTCTGCTGATTACCGCCGGAGAGCAGCCGGATCGGTTTTTCACGGTCGGTTGTGCGGATATCGAGCGCTTTGATATAGCGGTCGGCGAGCGCGTTCTGCTCGGCGCGCGACAGCGGCCGGGTCCAGCCGCGGCGAGCCTGCAGCGCCAGTGCGATATTTTCCCTGATCGAAAGGTCGCCGACGATGCCATCGGTCTTGCGGTCTTCCGGGCAGAAGCCGAAACCTTTTTCGATTGCGGCGCGCGGGCTGGAAAGGGTGACGGGCTGGCCGTCGATCGTCGCACTGCCGCTATCGGCATGTTCGACGCCGAAGAGCAGCTCGGCGGTTTCGGTGCGCCCGGAACCAAGCAGCCCTGCCACGCCGACCACCTCGCCGGCGCGCACATCGAGATCGAAGGGCTTGACCTTGCCGCGTTTGCCGTAGCCGGAAAAGCGGTACCGGACCTCACCCGCCGCGATGCTGCGTTCCCCGACCGCCTCTTCGGCCTGGGCAAGCTCGCGGCCGAGCATCATGGCGATCAGACCCTGGCGCGGCAACTCGGCGGCGTCGCGGGTGCCGACGAGCTTGCCGTTGCGCAGCACGGTGATGCGATCGCTGATCGCATAGACCTGCTCGAGGAAATGGGTGATGAAGACAATGCCGAGG
This sequence comes from Rhizobium sp. BK049, assembly GCF_014193135.1. Taxonomy (NCBI): domain Bacteria; kingdom Pseudomonadati; phylum Pseudomonadota; class Alphaproteobacteria; order Hyphomicrobiales; family Rhizobiaceae; genus Rhizobium; species Rhizobium sp. BK049. Next base: position 89,532 of record NZ_JACHYV010000015.1, on the reverse strand, counting down.
CCACGCTTCTTCAGGTCCTCAATGATGCGAAAGAGCAGCGCCACTTCTTGGTTGTCCAGGCTTGCCGTCGGCTCGTCCAATATCAGCACCTTGCCGGAGAGATCGACGGCACGGGCGATGGCGACGACCTGCTGGACGGCGACGGAGAAACGGGCAAGTTCGGCGGTGACGTCAATATCGATGCCGTAACCGGCGAGCAGTTCGCGCGCCTTGCGGTTCATCGCACGCACGTCGGTCATGCCGAAACGCCTCGGCTGGCGTCCGAGAAAGAGGTTTTCAGCGACGCTTAGATTGGCGAGGAGGTTGACCTCCTGATAAACGGTCCCGATACCGAGTTTCTGGGCAGCGAGCGTATTGGCCGGATTGATTTCCTGGCCGTCGAGCATCAGGCTGCCGCCGTCGCGATGATAGGCGCCGGTGATGCACTTGATCAGCGTCGATTTTCCGGCGCCGTTCTCGCCGAGAAGCGCATGAACCTCCCCGCGGCGCAACGTGAAATCAACCTTATCAAGGGCGACGGCGCCGGGAAAAAACTTGGATATAGCCGAGGCTGCGAGAATATTCTCGTTATTGTGAACCATGAGGGCTGCTGTGTCCTGATATTGCGCCGTGCGCCCGCGCCAAGACCGGGCTGCCGCCCGATCCGGCACCGGCAGTTCCGCACCGGCCCATTGTGGGCCAGTGCGGTTGCAGGTTCAAATCAGTAGCCCTGACCCTTCTTCTCTTCGTAGACCTTCATCGGATTGTCGGCCGGCGTGTAGAGCTTGGACTCGGTCTGGATCCACTTCGGCGGAGCCTTCTTGTCCTTCAGATAGGCTTCGAGCGCGTCGAAGGCAGGACCAGCCATGTTCGGCGTCAGCTCGACGGTGGCGTTGGACTCGCCTTCCGACATCGCCTTGAAAATATCCGGCACGGCGTCGATAGAGACGACAAGGATATCCTTGCCGGGCTTCAGGCCGGCTTCCTTGATCGCCTGGATGGCGCCGACGGCCATGTCGTCGTTGTGGGCATAGAGCGCGCAGATGTCCTTGCCGCCATTTTCGGCCTTCAGGAAGCTTTCCATGACTTCCTTGCCCTTGGTGCGGGTGAAGTCACCGGTCTGGCTGCGGACGATCTTGAGGTTATCGTGGCCGGCAAGAGCTTCTTCGAAGCCCTTCTTGCGGGCGATCGCCGGCGAGGAACCGGTGGTGCCCTGCAGTTCGACGACATTGCACTTCTTATCGCCAACGGTCTTCACCAGGAAGTCGCCTGCGACCTTGCCTTCATGAACGAGGTCCGAGGTCACGGCCGTCAGGTACAGATCGTCCGGAGCCTTGATGGTGCGATCGAGAAGGATGACCGGGATCTTGGCTTCCTTGGCTTCCTTCAGAACGTCGTCCCAGCCGGTTTCAACAACCGGAGCGATCAGAATGGCATCAACGCCCTGAGCAATGAACGAGCGCAATGCCTTGATCTGATTTTCCTGCTTCTGCTGCGCGTCGGCAAACTTCAGATCGATGCCGCGCTTCTTGGCCTGTTCTTTGGTGACAGTGGTTTCAGCCGCACGCCAGCCCGATTCCGAGCCGATCTGCGAGAAGCCGACCGTCAAGCCGCCAGCCGAAGCCGAACCGAACATGCAAGCAGCCAGAACCGTGGCACTCAAAAGTGCAGTCTTCAATTTCATGATATCCTCCCAATGCCGCTCCTTCGCGGCGCAGCGTCAAAAAATCATATAGTATTACTTTTGGCAATCACTTTTTTTAGCGTTCCAGCAGAAAAAAGGGCGCCCGCCAGGACGCCCTTGGAAGTTGCAGAAAGCCGGGGGAATTATTGCGCCGGCAGTTTGTCGTCCACGCCTTCGACATAGAAGTTCATGCCGAGCAACGTGCCGTCATCGGCCTTCTCGCCAGCCTTCAGCCATGGCGTGCCATCCTGCTTGTTAATCGGGCCGGTGAAGGGATGCAATTCGCCCGACTTGATCTTGGCTTCGGTTTCCTCGGCGAGCTTCTTCACGTCATCTGGCATGTTCGTGTAGGGCGCCATTGTCAGGATGCCGTCCTTGAGGCCATCCCAGCTCTGCTCCGACTTCCAGGTGCCGTCGAGAAGCGCCTTGACGCGCTTGACGTAATAGTTGCCCCAGGTGTCGATGATCGCGGTGAGCTGTACGTTCGGGCCAGCCTTGATCATGTCGGACGCCTGACCGAAGGCCTTTACGCCGCGTTGCTCGGCTACCTGCATCGGAGCGGTCGTGTCCGTGTGTTGGGTGAGAATGTCGACGCCCTGGTCGAGCAGCGCCTTGGCGGCATCGGCTTCCTTGCCAGGGTCGAACCAGGTATTGACCCAGATCACCTTCATCTTGAAGTTGGGATTGACCGACTTGGCGCCGGTTTCGAAGGCGTTGATGCCCATCACCACTTCGGGGATGGGGAACGAGGCGATATAGCCTGCCGTGCCGGTTTTCGACAGCTTGCCGGCGATAATTCCGGCGATATAGCGGCCTTCATAGAAGCGCGAATTGTAGGTCGCGACATTATCTGCGGTCTTGAAGCCGGTCGCATGCTCGAATTTCACTTTCGGGAACTTCTTGGCGACGGCGACAGTCGCGTCCATGTAGCCGAAGGATGTGGTGAAGATCAGCGAGCAGCCGGAGCGGGCCATGCGCTCTATGGCGCGTTCAGCATCCGGACCTTCCGGAACGCTTTCGAGGTAAGATGTTTCGACCTTGTCGGCGAATTCCTTCTCGACCTGCAGACGGCCGTTTTCATGGGCCTGAGTCCAGCCGCCGTCGGTGCGGGTGCCGACGTAGACGAAGCAGACCTTGGTCTTGTCGGCAGCCTCGGCGGCCGAACCGACGCTCAGGACGAGGGCAGCTGTCGCTGCGAGAGCAAGTGCAAGTTTTTTCATTTTGATCCCTGTTGGTTGGAAGTTCGAAACCCGTCTTTTTGTTTTGCTCACCGGTCAGGCACGAAGGCCTTGCCAAGCGAGGCCGGCGTATTGATCAACGTCGTGCGCCGATTATGCGAGATGATGATGAGGACGACAACTGTCGCCGCGTAGGGCAGCATCGACAGGAACTGTGACGGAATGCCGATGCCGAAGGCCTGCGCGTGCAATTGCAGGATCGTCACCGCCCCGAAGAGATAGCCGCCAGCCAGCAGCCGCCAAGGCCGCCATGAGGAGAAGACGACAAGCGCCAGCGCGATCCAGCCCCGCCCTGCCGACATGTTCTCGGTCCATTGCGGCGTATAGATCAGCGACAGCTGCGCCCCTGCAAGGCCGGCACACGCGCCGCCGAACATCACGGCGAGATAACGCGTGCGGATCACGTCGATGCCGAGCGCATGCGCGGAGGCGTGATTATCGCCGATGGCGCGCAACTTCAGGCCGGTGCGGCTCCTGAACAGGAACCAGTTGACGCCGACAACGAGCAGGATCGACAGGTAGAAGATCAGATCCTGCTTGAAGAGGACGGTTCCGACATAAGGAATGGCCGAGAGCACCGGGATTTCAATCGGCAAAAGCCGGATACCGGGCGCGCCGACGAAGGCTTCCCCGAACATGCCGGAAGCACCAAGGCCGAGGATCGTCAGGGCAAGACCTGTCGCCACCTGATTGGTAACGAGCGTCAGCGTCAGGAAGGCGAAGAGCAGTGAAAACAGCCCGCCGCTGACGATGCCGCCGACAATGCCGATATAGGCCGATCCGCTAAGCTGGGCGGCGGCAAAGGCGCCGACGGCGCCGATGATCATCATGCCTTCGACGCCGAGATTGAGAACGCCGGCGCGCTCCGTCACGAGTTCGCCGAGGGCCGCAATGACGAGCGGCGTCGAGGCGGTGATAACAGTCAGCAGAATGGCTTCGAATATGCTCATGCCGCCCCGCCCCTGACCCGCGACCAGATAATGCGGATTTTGTAATAGATCAGCGTATCGCAGGAGAGCACGAAAAAGAGCAGCAGCCCCTGGAAAACACGGGTGACCTTGTCGGAAATGCCGATCGAAAGCTGTGCGGCCTCGCCGCCGAGGTAGGTCAGCGCCAGCACCAGACCCGATGCGACAATGCCGAGCGGGTTGAGGCGGCCGAGGAAGGCGACGATAATGGCGGTGAAGCCATAGCCTGGTGAGATCGCCGGCTGAAGATGGCCGATGGACCCGGAGACCTCGCTGATGCCGGCAAGGCCGGCAAGCGCGCCTGAGAAGAGAAAACTGAACCAGATCATCTTCTTCGCGGAGAAGCCGGCGAAACGCCCTGCCCTTTCCGATTGGCCGAGGACGACGACCTCGAAACCTTTGAGCGTAAAGCGCAGCATGAACCAGACGCCGATCGCCGCGATGATGGCGAAGATGAAGGCCCAATGAGCGCGGCCCGATTCTTCCCAGATCGCCGGCAGCACCGCCTCCGGCGCGAAATCGCGCGAAACAGGAAAGTTGAATCCCTTCGGATCGCGCCAGGCGCCCCGGACCAGCCAGTCGAGGAAAAGCTGGGCGACATAGACCAGCATCAGCGACGTCAGGATCTCATTCGTGTTGAAATGCGCCTTCAACAGCGCCGGAATGGCGGCAAAAAGCGCGCCGCCGAGCGCGCCGAGCAGCAGCATCAACGGCAGGACGAGAGGCGAGTGCCAGTCGTAGAAGACGATCGGCAGGTAGGAACCGGTGATGGCGCCGATAGTGAACTGCCCCTCGGCGCCGATATTCCAGTTGTTGGAGCGATAGCTGACGGCAAGGCCTACGGCGATCAGGATCAGCGGCGCTGCCTTGATCGCCAGTTCGTGCAGCGACCAGACCTCGAGCAGCGGCTCGACAAAGAATGCATCGAGCGCCTCGACGGGGTCTTTGCCGAGCATCGCGAACATCATGGCGCCGAAGGCAAGCGTCAGGGCAAGCGCCAGGAGCGGCGAGACGAAAGCAAAGAGCTTCGAGACGTCGGGACGTTTTTCCAGTTCAATGCGCATGGGCAGTCTCCGCGGCCGAACTGCCTTCATGCAGGCCGCCCATCAGCAGGCCGATCTTTTCGCGGGTCAGTTCGCCGGCCGGATAGGGCCGGGAAAGGCGCCCCTCGGAGATGACGGCGATATCGGTTGCCACTTCGAAGATTTCGTCGAGGTCCTGGCTGATGACGACAACGGCGGAGCCGGCTTTTGCAAGATCGACGAGCGCCTGGCGGATGCGGCTTGCCGCCCCCGCATCGACGCCCCAGGTCGGCTGGTTGACGACGAGGACGGCCGGCTGGCGGTCGAGCTCGCGGCCGACGATGAATTTCTGCAGATTGCCGCCGGAGAGCGAGCCGGCGGCGGGATCGTCACCGCTCTTGCGGACGTCCATCGCTTCGGAAATGCGCCGCGCCGCAGACCTGACCGCGCCCTGCCGGATGATGCCAAGCGCGCCCAGAAAGGCCTTGCGATCCGACTGGCTGCGGGCCAGCACCAGATTGTCGGACAGCTTCATCGCGGAAACGGCAGCGTGCCCGTGCCGCTCCTCCGGCACGAAACCGGCGCCAAGCAGGCGACGCGCGGTAATGCCCTGAGTGCCAACCGGATTCTTGCGGATGATGATCGCTTCGGCTGAGGCAACCGGATACTCGCCCGACAGCGCGTCGAACAACTCGCTCTGGCCGTTGCCAGCGACCCCGGCAATTGCGAGGATTTCGCCCGCACGCACCGTCATGGAGACGTCGCGCAGCGGCATGGCAAAGGGCGTGCGCGGGGAAACCGACAGGTTCGAAACGGCAAGCTGCACCTCGCCCCTGTCGCTACGCTCGGGATGGGTGACCGTCGCCACCTCGCTGCCGACCATCATGCGGGCGAGCGAGGCCGGCGTTTCCTGCCTGGGATCGCAGGCGCCGGTCACCCGGCCATGGCGCAGCACGGTGGCGCGATCGCAGATGCGCTGCACCTCCTCCAGACGGTGGCTGATATAGAGAACCGAGCGCCCCTCGGCGCGCAACTTGAACAGCGTCTCGAACAGCCTGTCGGCCTCCTGCGGCGTCAGCACCGAGGTCGGCTCGTCGAGAATGATCAGCTTCGGGTTCTGCAGCAGCGCCCGGACGATCTCGATGCGCTGGCGCTCGCCGACGGAAAGATCGGCGACATGGGCATGCGGATCGAGCGGCAGGCCGTAAGTGACCGACAGCGCCCTCGCCTCCTCGGCGATCCGATCGATCGGAATGGCATCATCGAGCGACAGCGCGATGTTTTCGGCCACCGTCAGAGCCTCGAACAGCGAGAAATGCTGAAAGACCATGCCGATGCCGTGCTTGCGGGCTTCTCCCGGCGAGGCGATGACGACGGGACTGCCTTCCCAAAAGATCTGCCCGTGCGTCGGCTCGAGAACACCGAACAGCATCTTGACCAAGGTGGACTTGCCTGCGCCATTTTCGCCGAGAAGCGCATGAATCTCGCCCGGCGCTATGTCGAGATCGATGTCATTGCAGGCGGCAAAGCCACCGAAGAACTTCGTCAGCTTCTGGACGGATAACAACGCACCGGAATCCGGCACATTCAATGCAGACACGTTCCCCTCATTTCTTCTGCCAACCGGTCCGTTCGGATCTCATGGAATCAGCAGCGTCGTTCCTGTCGTTTTTCTTGCTTCCAGATCCGCGTGAGCCTGCCCAACCTCACGCAGCGGATAGGTTTGGTTGACATTGATACGCACTTTGTTGCTTTGCACAACATCAAATAGCGCCTTTGCACTATCGTCCAATTCCTGACGCGTGGCGATATAGGTGAAGAGCGTCGGGCGCGTCGCAAAGAGCGACCCTTTCTGAGCCAGCATGGCGAGGGTGAAATTCTCGATCGGCCCGGAAGATTGGCCGAAGGAGGCAAAAAGGCCGCGCGTCTTCAGGCAATCGAGCGACTGTGGAAAAGTATCGCGACCGATCGAATCATAGACGACATCGACACCCTTGCCGCCCGTTATCTCGCGGACGCGGCCGACGAAGTCTTCGCTCTTGTAGTTGATCACATGGTCGTAGCCGTGGGCGAGTGCCAGCTCGACCTTCTCCTTGGATCCAGCCGTGCCGATGACCGTGGCGCCGAGCGCCTTCGCCCACTGGCCCGCGATCAGACCGACTCCGCCGGCTGCGGCGTGGAACAGAAGGACGGTCTGAGGGCCGACCTTGAAGGTGCGGTTCAGGAGATATTCGGCGGTCATGCCCTTCAGCATCATCGCCGCTGCCGTTTCGAGCTCGATGCCGTCAGGCACATGCACCAGATGGCGTGCCTCAATATTGCGCTCGGCGCTATAGGCGCCGTCGGCGCTGGCATAGGCGACCCGGTCGCCCGGTCTGAAATCGGTAACATCGGGGCCCACTGCCGTGACGGTGCCGGCGCCCTCCTTGCCGGTGACAAAGGGAAGGTGCGGTACCTTATAGGAGCCGTTGCGGAAGTAGACATCGATGAAGTTGAGGCCGATCGCCGCCTGCCGGATCTGCACCTCGCCTGCCGCAGGCTGGGGAAGATCGACTTCGACAAAGTCGAAGACATCAGGTCCGCCCGTCTTCGAAAATGAAACCGCCTGCGTTTTCGTCATCTTGGCTGTCCTTCAAGCTTCGCGTCCAAGGGCGGGGAAGAATTGCAGCACCGCGCCGATGACGTAAAGATAGAGCCCGGTCACAATGAAGAGAACGAGCGCCCATTGCGGCGTTTCGAAATGCATCAGCAGCGAATAGACGCCGAGCGCCGACCATAGCAGGAAGACGCCGAGATTGAGCGGGCGCAGTCTTTTCACTCTGACCGGATGGAGGAAATTGATCGGCAGGAAGGTCAGCACCACCGAAATCGTGACGACGGCAAGCGCGGTCGTCGCGCTGGCATCGATGACGAACAGGGTGAAGACGATCATGTTCCAGACGACGGGAAAGCCGGAGAAGAAATACTCGTCGGTCTTCATGCCCATGTCTGCGTAATAGATGGCACTGGAGACGACGATCATGCCGGCGGCGGCGAAGGACCAGGGCTCGCCGATCATGCCGCTCTGGTAGAGCGCGAAGGCCGGCAGGAGCACATAGGTAACGTAATCGATGATATTGTCGAGCGTATCGCCCGACCAGTTCGGCAGCACCTCCTTGACACGCACCTTGCGGGCAATCGGCCCATCGATGCCATCGACCAGTAGAGCCAGACCCAGCCACCAGAACATGTCGATGAAGCGGTGCTCGGCGGCGGCGACCACGCCGAGGAAGGCGAGGAAGGAGCCGGAAGCCGTCAGGATATGAACGGAAAAGGCGCGCATTTCCGCGTAAGGAACACGCTTGTAATTGAAAATCTTCATAACCCCCCGACCGCCTGTCGCGCTCGCCCTGGCAAGCGTGTTTTATCGCCATCATCACCTGACCCTGTTCCTGAATCGGGCTCGACGGCGTAGGTCTTTGTTGTCGCACCGCTTTTGCCGAAATCAGCATCCAGTTGCGGCGCGCCGCTCTAATATGCATCCTTTGGCGGGCTTCGCCAGCGGGAAATATGACATTCCCCGCCAACCATTGAATCCTGACACGGACACGCATATTTCCTTTCATGAGCGCTGCGTGGAATGGAATGCCTTTAATTCCGGCCGGATATGTAATATCTGCCTCGCATCCGATAAGTTCATCCGACGAAACGGGATCCTCTACCGCAATGAACGCGCCTGCAAAGACCGAAGACTTCGCATCGTCCATCCCCGCCGGCGTCTATGCCGAGACGGTGCTCAGCGTGACGCATTACACCGACCGGCTCTTCCGCTTCACGATGACTCGGCCGCAGGGCTTCCGTTTCCGTTCCGGCGAATTCGCGATGATCGGCCTGATGGTCGAGGGCAAGCCGGTCTTCCGCGCCTATTCGATCGCCAGCCCCGCCTGGGCCGAAGAACTTGAATTCTTCTCCATCAAGGTGCCGGACGGTCCGCTCACCTCGCATCTGCAGGCGATCAAACCCGGCGACCAGGTGCTGATGCGCAAGAAGCCGACGGGCACGCTGGTGCTCGATGCGCTGACGCCTGGCCGCCGCCTCTACATGTTTTCGACGGGAACCGGCGTTGCGCCTTTCGCCAGCCTGATCCGCGATCCCGAGACCTATGAAAAGTTCGAGGAAGTCATCCTCACCCATACGACGCGCGATGTCGCCGAGCTGAAATACGGTTTCGACCTCGTGCATGAGATCCAGAATGACGAACTGCTGAAGGAAGTGGTTGGCGACAAGCTCCGTCATTATGCGACTGTTACGCGCGAGGATTTCGAATATCGCGGCCGCATCACCGACCTGATCTCGTCGGGCAAGCTGTTTACCGATCTCGGCGTGCCGCCGCTCGATCCGGCAATCGACCGCGGCATGATCTGCGGCTCCTCGGCCATGCTGAAGGATACCAAGGAACTGCTGGAGAAGGCCGGCCTCAATGAGGGCGCCAACAGCAAGCCCGCCGAATTCGTCATCGAACGGGCCTTCGTCGGGTGACCTTTTTGCGATAAGCAGATTTGAAGCGGCTCCGGAAACGGGGCCGTTTTTATTTGCGGGCGAGATAGTCGATCAGTGCCGCCATTGCCGCATGCGCCTCATCCGGTCTGCCCCGCTGAATGGCCCGAATGACGCCGACATGCAGCGCGATGGCGCGGTTCATTCCCTCAGGGCTTGCGGTGGAATACCAGAGGCGACGCGAATGCGTCTGCACCGGGCCGAGCGCGGCCGTTATGAAGCGATTGGGACAGGCATCCTCGAGGATCTCGTCGAAAGCCTTGTCGGCGGCGAAGAAGCCGGCGAGATCGCCCGTGGCGGCGCATTCCTCCATGGCGCGAGCGCAGTCGCCGAGGCGATCGCGCTGTTCGCCGCCCGCATGTTCGGCGACCAATGCCGCAGCAATCGGCTCCAGCTCGCGGCGCACCTGCATGACATTGCCATGATCCTCCGGCGCGATCTCGGCAACCTGCAATCCGACACGTGGCTTCACCAGGATCAGCCCCTGCCAGGCGAGTTTCTGAATCGCCTCGCGCACCGGCGTGCGTCCGTGGCCCGCCATATCGATCAGCTGCTTTTCGGTGACGAGCGCACCGGGTTTCAGCACCAGCGTGACGATCAGGTGCTCGAGCGCGAGATAGGCAAGGTGGCTTTGTGACGTCAGCATGCCGATAATTCCGTAGCCCACCTGATATATCACATCCTGGCACGGCGAAGATTCGAAGACAAGGGGATGCCAGACAAGAAGTAAAAACCCAATTCGCAGGTCCTTATGACCGAACCGCGCGTCGGCCCTTCACTCGTGCCGCAACGCCTCGATGGGGTTGAGCTGCGCTGCCCGTCTCGCCGGGAAATAGCCGAAGATCATGCCGATCGCGGCGGAGAAGAGGAAGGCGACGGCGACCATCATCGGGCTGAAGACGAAGGGGACTTTCAGGAGGGTGACCGCCACCAGACCGAGGCTCAGGCCGAGCACGATGCCGGTGATGCCGCCGAAGAGCGAGAGCGCCACCGCCTCGACCAGGAACTGAGTGAGCACCTGGTTTTCGAGGGCGCCGATCGCCAGGCGAATGCCGATTTCCCGAGTTCGTTCGGTGACGGAGACCAGCATGATGTTCATGATGCCGATGCCGCCGACGAGCAGGCTGATCGCGGCGACGGCGCCGAGCAGGCCGGTCAGGAGCGTCGTCGTGCCGGTCATCGCCTCGGCGATCTGCGTCATGTCGTTGACGTTGAAATCGTCCTGCCGGCCGGGAATGATTTTGCGGCGCTCGCGCAGCAGATTTTCGACATCGGCCTGCACCTTGGCCGTGGAGACGCCGTCGCGCGCCGAGATGATGATCTGCGGCACGTTGCTGTTGCCGCTGATGCGCCGCTGGAACACCTTGACCGGCATGATGACGACATCATCCTGATCGGTGCCCATGCCGGACTGGCCGCGCCTGGCGAGCACCCCGATGACCGGGCACGAAACCTTGCCGACACGGATCTGCTGGTCGATCGGATCGCCGGCGCCGAAAAGCTGCGAGCGGACCGTCTCGCCGATGATGCAACGGGACTGGCCGCGCTCCTCGGCGGGGGTGAAATTGCGGCCGAGCGCCAGGTTCCAGTCCTGCGCGACGAAATAATCGTTGGTGGTGCCGTAGACGCTGGTCGAATGGTTCTGACCGCCAAAAATCACCGTTGCCGTCGACTGGTTGAGCGGCGCCACCGCCCTCAAGCCGCCGATCTGGTCGCGGATGGCGGCGACATCCTTGACGCTGAAGCGTTTGGCCTCGGAGCTCGCCCGGCCGGGACCGAACTGGCCGGGACGGACGAACAGCATGTTGGTGCCGAGCCGCGACAGTTCGGTCGAAACCTGGGCGGTCGTGCCGTTGCCGATCGTCACCAGTGCGATGACGGCGGCAACGCCGATGACGACGCCGAGCACGGTGAGGAACGAACGCAGCATGTTGCGGCTGATGGCGCGCAGCGCGAGCTTCAGCGTCTCAAAGAACATGATCCGCCCTCCTCCGATGCTCGGCCTCCGTCTCCAGCTTGCCGTCGACGAAACGCAGCAGCCGCTCGGCATAGGCGGCGATATCGGGCTCGTGCGTGACCATGACGATGGTGATGCCCTGCTCACGGTTCAGCCGCGTCATCAGATCCATGATCTCGACGCTGGTCTTGGTGTCGAGATTGCCCGTCGGCTCGTCGGCGAGCAGCAGCGCCGGTTCGGTGACGATGGCCCGGGCGATGGCGACGCGCTGCTGCTGGCCGCCCGACAGCTCCTGCGTCTTGTGATGCTCGCGGCCGGAGAGGCCGACCAACGCCAAGGCCTCGCGCGCCCGTTCCCGCCGCTCGCGCACCGCCATGCCGCGATAGATCAGCGGCAGTTCGACATTCTCGGCCGCCGAGGTGCGCGACAGAAGGTTGAAGCCTTGGAAGACGAAGCCCAGCATGTGGCGGCGCAACAGCGTCAGCTGACCACGGTCGATGCCGCTGGTCGGAATGCCCTGGAAGATGTAATCGCCCGATGTCGGCACGTCGAGGCAACCGAGAATGTTCATCGCCGTCGACTTGCCGGAGCCGGAGGGGCCCATGATCGCGACGAATTCATGGGCATCGATCGCAAGATCCACGCGGTCGAGAGCCCGAATCGTCGCCTCGCCCTCGCCATAGGTTTTCGAGACCTGCCTGAATTCGATGAGCGGCGGGCTTATCATCCGTCTCTCCGCCTAGTTCGTCCGCACCGTGGCGTCGGTCACCAATGCGTCATTCTCCTTGAGTTCACCGGAGACCACCTGGGTGAACTGGCCGTCCGACGAACCGACCTGAATGACGGCGGGCGTGGAGCGACCGTTGCGCAGCACCCAGACGCGGCGCTGCGCTCCGGTCAACACCTCACCGGAATTGCCGCCGCGCCGGCGTGGCGGCCCAAAAATCCCAAGAATACCGCGGCCGCGCCGTTCTGCCTGCGGCGGGGCATAACGCAGCGCCGCGTTCGGCACCATCAGCGTATCCTTGACGGCCTCGACGGTGATATCGGCGGTCGCGGTCATGCCGGGGCGCAGCAGCAGGTCGGCATTGTCGACCGAGAGGACCGCCTTATAGGTCACCACATTGTTGACCACTTCGGAGGCGAAGCGGATCTGCTCGATCTCGGCGGGGAAGGACCGGTCGGGATAGGCATCAACGGTAAACTTCGCCTTCTGGCCGACGGCGATCTTGCCGACGTCGGCCTCGTCGACATCGACCTGCAGCTCCATCTTCTTCAGATCGCCGGCGATGGTGAAGAGAATGGGCGCCGAAAGCGAGGCGGCGACGGTGGCGCCCGGATTGGCGGAACGGGTGAGGATCACGCCGTCGATCGGCGAGACGATCTTTGCCTTGGCGAGATTGACCTCGGCAAGCTGCAGATCGGCCTCCGCGGCCAGCACCTCGGCTTCGTTGATCTGTTTGGCAGCGACGGCGGAATCATATTTGTAGGTGGCGTCGTCGAGGCTCTGCTGTGTGGACACATTGCTCCTGACCAGGCTCTTCAGCCGCTCGAGCGAGGTGCTCGCCGATTCGAGATCGGCATTGGCCTTGGCGACATTCGCCTTGGCCGAATTGACTTTGGCGCGCGAGCTCTTCACATCCGCCTCGAGCTTGTTGGTATCGAGCAGCGCCAGCACGTCGCCCGCCTTGATCGTGCTGTTATAGTCGACGTTGACGTCACGGACGGTGCCGGAAAGTTCGCTCGAGATGTCAACTTGCTCGGTCGGCTGCACCGAACCGGTGGCGGTGACAAGCACCGTCAGGTCGCCGCGCTTTGCCGGCTGCGTCGTGTAGCTCACCTCGCTTTGCCCCCGGCCGACATAGAAATAGGCGGCAGCTGCGGCGGCAACGAGGATGATCAGCAGAACCAGCAAACGCCCGCGCCAGCGGCCCCGCTTGTTCTGCCTTGCCGACGCGGCAAGTACCGCAGCGAGGTCGGGCGTCCCGCCGGCCTTTGCTCCGGTTTCTTCGCCGCTTACGATTTTGTTCATGTCATCCTCGATCAGTCAGTGGCCGCATCGGCTGCAATGAAATAGTCAAACCGCAGATGAACCGGGAATTAGCGTTGCCGCCGAACTGGCACGGAATTGCGGACGGGTGAAATGAAATATTGGTAATAAAACTCAAGTTTCAGTACCGCGGAGCCTATAGCGCCAAAATCCCCAGCGTTTCGCGCTCCTGACAGGCAGAAATTGCCCACCGTCAATCGGGATCCTCGGTAAATTGCCCGGTACCCGGCAGCGGATGCAGCCAGGCTTCGCGCCGCTTGATCCACACTTCATGGTTCGGCTCAAGATCCGTCGGCGGACCGTCGAGAGAGCCGAGGCGGATTTCCACCGTCGCCTCCTGAAGGCAGAAGAGCCTGCTGCCGCAGGCGGGGCAAAAGCTGCGGCCGGCGAATGTGGCAATCTCGCCGCTATGGGAAAATGCCGGACGGGGCCAGAGCGCAAAGAACACGAAGGCGGAACCACTCGATTTGCGGCAATCAGCGCAGTGGCAGAGACCGACGCGAAGCGGCTCGCCTTCCACTCGGTAGGCGACCGCTCCGCAAAGGCAGCTTCCCGTTCTGATCCTCATTGACGGCCGTCAGGAGTCGAGCTTGGTGGGGAGGCCCGGCGGACGGCGCTTTGCCGCCATCAGCAGATCGAGCTCGGTGGCGGACGGGCCAAACTTGTCATAGAGGCGCTTAGCCTCCTTGTCGTCCAACCGGTATTTTCTGGCAAATTCGCTCATGCTGTAGGGGCGGCCACGCAACACTCTTCGCGCCGGGGTCGCCGTTTTCGGTGCGTCGGTCATGGTTTTCTCCTTTCATCAGCTTCCCTGTAAGTTAGAGCGGCCCATCTATTTGAAAAGACTCGAGCGGCCTCGGCAGGGCCATCAACCGAAGCGGATGCGGCTGATTTTCCTGGATCCTTTTTGCCGAAAGACGGCTTTCGAAGCGAGGCTGCGGGGCCGCTGGAGAACATCAGGATTTTTCCGCTTTCTCCCGATGGCCAACGAACTGGCAGGCGAGCTCCCTACCCGCCCGGTCCGCTACCTCATCCTTATTCCGGCGAGATCACGAAATGTTAAAATGCGGAACGCATGCGCCGGGGCGAGGTTGTCAAGACGAGGTCGACGTGGCCTCAGTTCAAAACCAAGGAGAAACCAAATGGCAAACCAAGGTGGAACCCATGAACAGCACGTCAAGGCTGGGCAGCAGAGTCACAAGAATGACTCCAATACCCGCAGCGCCTCTTCAGGCGGCCGCGACGCGCAGTCCAGCGGAACCCGCGGCGGCAGCCATGAGCAGCATGTAAAGGCTGGTCAACAAAGCCACAAGAACAGCCACTAAAGCTGTCATGACATGAAACTCGGCCCGCGCCCTCCATTCCGGCGCGGGCTTTTTGTTTCAAGTCAAACGCCGGCCGTCCTCGCCGAAAAGGTGCAGAACCTCGGGATCGAGATGGAGCGGCAGGCTGTCGCCGGATTGCATCTTCTGCTGGCCGGCAAAGACGGCGATCAGCTTCTTGCCGGCGGCTTCGGTGTGAACGACCGTTTCAGAACCCAGCTCTTCGACAAGGGTGATCCGCGTGTCCAGCCTGCCTGGGGCGGCTGCATCGGCAAGTGTGATGTGTTGTGGCCGTATGCCGATGCTGACCCTCTCGCCTGCCGGACGCACCTCTCTGGCAATGACGGAAAGACGGTGGCCGCCGACGGTTTCGACTTGCGCGAAACCACCCTCGTGACCGACGATTGAGGCTTCCAGGAAATTCATGTGCGGCGCGCCGATGAAGCCGGCGACGAAGCGGTTGGCGGGTTTGTTGTAGAGTTCCAGGGGTGTTCCCACCTGCTCGATCCTGCCGCCTCTCAGCACGACGATGCGGTTTGCGAGCGTCATCGCCTCGACCTGATCATGGGTGACGTAGATCATCGTCGCCTTCAGGCGAGCGTGGAGCGCGGCGAGTTCGGCGCGCATGCTCACCCGGAGCTCGGCGTCAAGATTGGAGAGTGGCTCATCGAGCAGGAAGGCATCGGGCCGGCGGACGATGGCGCGGCCGATCGCGACGCGCTGACGCTGGCCGCCGGAGAGCTGGCCCGGACGCCGCTGCAGAAACGGCTCGATCTCCAGCATGCGGGCGGCATCAGCGATGCGGGCTTCGATCTCGGCCTTGGCCACCTTGGTGTTCTCCAGGCCGAAGGCAAGGTTTTCGCGCACGCTCATATGCGGATAAAGAGCATAGGACTGGAAGACCATCGCAAGGCCGCGGTCGGCCGCACCGATCGCGGTGACGTCTTTGCCGTCGATGGCGATACTGCCGGCTGTGGGCTTGTCGAGTCCGGCGATCAGGCGCAGCAACGTCGATTTTCCACACCCGGACGGGCCGACGAAAGCGACGAACTCGCCGTCATTGACCTCAAGCGAGACATCGCGGATGACCTCGACGGCGCCGAAATTCTTGACGATGTTCCTGAGCTCGAGTCCGGTCATGCACTCTCCTGTTTCATATTATTTCAGCCCCGAGCCGGCGATACCAGTCGTGATGAAGCGCTGCAGGAAGACGAAGATCAGCACAACCGGGATCATCGAGACGACGGTCATGGCGAGGATATAGTGCCACTGCACATTGAGCTCGCCGGCATAGACGTTGAGGCCGACCTGCAGCGTGTAGAGTTCCTTGCGCGACAGCACGATCAGCGGCCAGAGGAAGTCGTTCCAGCGCCAGACCACCGAGAAGATCGCCAGCACCGCCAGCGCCGGCGCCGACAACGGCAGGATGATGCGCCAGTAGATCTGCCATTCGCTGGCCTTGTCCATGCGCGCGGCGTCGATCAGTTCATCGGGGATCGTCAGCATGTATTGGCGGAGCAGGAAGACGCCCGTCGGCGTAGCGACGGTCGGCAGGATGACGCCCCAGAGGCTGTCGAAGAGGTTCAAGCTGCCAATGACGGAATAGAGCGGCACGACGATGACCGAGAGCGGAACCATCAGCGTCGCCAGGATCATCAGCATGACGGCGGTGCGGCCGGGGAACTGGTATTTCGACAGCGCGAAGGCGGCCATCGAATTGACCAGCAGGGTGATGGCCGTCGCCACCACCGTTACGAAGACCGAGTTGCGCAGGAACAGGAAGAAGTCGAAGCGCTGGAAAGGCTCGGTGTAGTTGTTGGTCGCGAATTCGACCTCACGCACCGGCGTGCGGTCCTTGATGTTGACCTTGACGATTTCGCCCGGTTGTTTCGGATCGACCATCTGGCCCATGATGCCGATGCGGCGGACTTCGGCGAGCACACGGGTGCTGCCATCCGGCATCGTCACATTATAGAGCGGCAAAGGCTTGTCGTAGCCCGGAACCGCGGCCTGCTCCGTGACATAGGGCAGGACGGACGGCGGGAACTCGGCAAGGGCAGCCGGCGTCTTGAACGAGGAGAAGACCAGCCAGATGGCCGGGCCGAACATCAGGATGACGCCCGAGATCAGCCAGATCCAGGTGACCACGTCGGTCCAGTGCCAGCCACGGCCGCGGCGGCGAAGCAGGAAGGTGGCGACGGCGCTCATAGACGTTTGCCTTTCTTCTCGTTGCGGCTGCTTGCGGCGAGCTGGACCAGCGTCAGGATGACGAGCACGATGCCCATCAGGATCGAGGCGGCCGAGGCGAGCCCCGGATTGCGCAGCGAACTGGCAAAGCCGGTCTCGTAAATGAACTGGGTGATGTACATGGTGCTGGTGCCGGGCCCGCCGCCGGTGAGCACGAAAACCTCGTCGAAGATCTGCACCGCGCGGATCAGCGCCAGAACCAGGACGACAATGAGGTTCGGCATCAAGAGCGGCAGGGTAATGCGCCGGAAGATGCGGGTGGGGCTTGCCTTGTCCATTGCCGCTGCCTCATAGAGATCCCTCGGGATCGCCTGCAGGCCGGCGAGCAGGATCAGCGCATAAAAGCCCATATGCGCCCAGACCGAAACAAAGACGGCGAAGAAGAAGGCCCAGAAACGATCGCTGAGCCAGGAGAAGGGTTCGAAGCCGAAAGGACTCAGCGCATAGTTCAACAGGCCCTCGCGCTGAAGGATCCATTTCCAGATCAGGCCGACGACGACGGGCGACAGCAGCACGGGGAAGAAGAAGACGGCGCGCCAGAAGCCGCGATTGGAAAGTTCGCGGTTGAGGATCAACGCCGTCGCGAGTGCCGCGACCAGCATTGCCGAGACCTGGAAGACGACGAAGACGGCGGTGTTGCGCACGGCGGCCCAGAAGGTGTCGGCGGCACAGGTCGAGGGGTCGAGATAGGAGCGGCAATCGAAGAGGATGCGGTACTGCTCAGCGCCGACATAGGTCCTGTTCGGCAGGAAAATGGCGCCGCCGCTCGTCGTCGAATAGATGAAGTTGATGACCAGCGGCAGGAGCACGAACACGGAAAAGATCAGCATGTTAGGCGCCAGGAAGACGCCCGCCATGCCGTTCAGCCCCGTCAGCTTCTGCCAGGCGCGCATCGGGATGTCGATCATCCCCATGGCGAGCCTGACAGGCGCAAGGAGCGCCTGCCGCAGACCGGCTTTCGCCGTTGCTTCGGAAGAAATCGTCTTCTCCGCCATCCGCTCTTCCGTCAGTTGCCGCCGACCTTGGCCTTGATGTCCTCGTCGATGCGGGCATAGGCATCGTCAAGCTTCATTTCGCCGGCGATCACCTGGCTGATGCGGGCAACGATGGCGCTGTAATAGGCGTCCGACCACTTCCAACCCGGCAGCTTCAGCGCAGCCGGGGCCGTCTGGCCGGCCGATTCAACGAAGGCCTTCAGCGCCGCCTTCACATGCGGATTGTCGGTCTTGAAGTCCACCTGGCCGGCGGCTACGCCCTTATGCGCCGGGATGAACAGGCTGCGCTCGGCGAATTCCTTCTGCACGTCGGCGCTTGCCAGGTAGTCCATCACCTTGGCGACATCCTTCGGGTTCTTGGTGTATTTGACGGCGACCAGACCGGCGCCGCCTTGCATGCCGCTGCAGGCCACCGTACCGCACGGGCTTCCGGCCATGACCCAATCGAAACTGTCGCCGATCTTCTGCGCGAAGCCCGAAACCTGCCAGCTGCCGGAATAATAATAAGCGAGACCGCCATTGATGAAGTCGTCGGCGGCAGCGCGATAGGTGCTGCCGGCAGCACTGACCCAGACGTCCTTGTTGACGGTGCCGTCCTCGTTCCACTTGACGAAGCGGCTGAGGAATTCCTTGGCGCCCTGGTCGATGGGTGCCGGCTTGCCGTCGGCGGCGATATAGTTGGCGCCGTAGGAGATGTTAGGGCCGGTGACGCGGTGGCCGGAGCGGTCGATCGCCATGGCGAAGACCTTCTGACTATCAGCGACCTTTTTGGCCGCTGCAGCCCAGTCGTCCCAGGTTGCCTTCGGGCCGGGAATTTCGACGCCGGCCTGCTCGAACAGCGTCTTGTTGACAAAGCCGCCGGTGAGCGTCAGCTGGGTCATGAAGCCAGTGATGGCGTTCGAGCCGTCGGGACGCATCCAGTCAGCCTGGGCGCCGAAATTCTCGTCCCAATATTTCGCATCGGTGAGGAGCGGGCGGAGATCGAGCCAGTGCTGCGACTGCGCCTTCAGATTGGTGACGCGGGCGATATCAGGCCCCTTCCCGGCTTCCAGCTGTACCGGCAGCTGTTCCTTGACGACGTCATAGGAGACTTCATCGAGGATGACGTTGACATCGGGATTGGCCTTGGAGAAGCGCGCCAGCAGATCCTTGATCACCTCGCCTTCGCCGCCGTCGGAATACCACATGATGCGCACATCGCCGGCATGGGCGGCAACGGAACTCAAGAGAACCGCAGCAAAGGCCGCGGCGATCGATTTCATTCTGGTCATAGTCTCCTCCTCTTGACCGATGAACTTCTGCATCCGGCCAGGTCCTCCACCTGTCCGGACATGTCATTTACGAAGCAGCGCGCCGCTGCTGCCTGCCCGCTATCTCCAGATGTACCGCGTCTCCTCGCACTGACCAGTCTGACGGCTTGAGAATACGGCCTTCGGCCCGCACGGTGCCGTCCTCTTCGAAGGCAACCTGACCATAATCCGGATCGACGATGATCAGTGCACCCTCGTTTTCGCGGCGGGCTGTAAGCGTGGCGAAGCGCGCCCGCATGCCGTCGAGGCCGTCTTCGCGCCCGAGATCGGAAAGGCGGACGATCCAGCGGCCGGCGCGGCCGGCCAGGCGCAGCTCGACATCCGTCGTCGGGCCGTGTTTCACCGGTTCGAGCACGCCGTTGCCGATCAGCATCGCCAGACCGTTGCCGGAACGGGCAAGCGCCAGCCTGCCGCTGACAAAGGTGTCGTCGAAGGCTTCGAGCGGGAACCAGGCATGGGTGAAGTCCGGCTGGCCGTCGTGGATTTCGAAATCGAGAATGGCGAGATCACGATATTGATGGACGCGCGGCAGCGTTCCGCAGCCGCCCCAGAAACTGGGCCGACCGTAGCCGAACTGGATGGTTTCGCCGGGATGGTTGATCCAGATCTGCGCTTCCGGCCGCTCGCCCAAACGCAAATGCAACACGGTCTCCTGATAGCCCCAGGCGCCGGGGCGATAATGGGCGATGGTGCCGAGTGCGGTGTCGCGCGTCTTGTAGTGATAGAGGGCGGCGAAACGGTTCTCGCCCTGGGAAAAGGTCCATTCCTGCGCGTCGTCGGACTGGTGCGCCGCGATCGCCGCGAGCTCTTCGGGAAAACGCAGGCCGTGATCGCGGATGCAGACGGCCAGCTGCGGCAGCGCGTGGACGCGACGGCCGTACCAGCCGCGGCCCCAGAGCAGCCGAGCAATGGCCGACAGCTCGACCGAGCGGCCCGGGCGCAGCGTGTGTTCGTAGGAGCGGCCCTGGCTGCCGGTCAGCATGCCATGATGGGCCGAACGGGCGACAATTTCCATCAGGCGGACGATGCTGGCGCTCGCCCGGGCGCGGATCGCTTCATCCGGGGCGCAGGCAGCAAGCGCCGTCAGCCCTTTGAGGTCGATCGGGAAATACGGAACGGAATTCCACTCAGCCATTTCCCAGCGCTCGAAATGATCGAGCCAGGCGCGGACGCGCTCTTCGCCGACCCTCATCTGCTCCGCGCCGGTGCGGCCGGAACGGATGAAGACGGCATCGGGGAACAGCTTGCCGCCGAGATAGGCGGCGGTGTGGAAGAGCAGCGCGTGGTTCTCCGAAAAATACCATTGCACGTCGTTGCCGGGCTCGTCCATCCAGTAGCGGTAATTGAGAACGGCACGCTCGATCCTCTGCCGCAGATCCTGCGACAGCAGATCGCTCCAGCGCGTATAGGCAAAGAGCAGCGGCACCAGAACGAAATCGGCGCAGTCATGACAATCCTCGATAACAGGCAGCATCGCCGAGATCATCGCCTCGGTCTCCTCGCCGCCCTGCCCCAAAGCAAGGCGCGCGAAGGCGCAGACCGTATCCGGCTCGGAATGGGCGGCGACCTCGGCAAGCGCCTCGGCGACGCGATCCTCGAGCGCGGCGGGCGCCAGCCCCTGGCGCTGGGGATGGCAGATCTCGACGCCGAGCGTGCGGCCGAGCGAAAGTTTGCCTGTTTTGAACGTGATGCGAAAATGGCGGAAATCGGCGGGCATATCGGCCGAGGTGCCAAGTTCCAGCTTCATCGCCCCCGCTTGCAGCGCGAAATCATGATCGAAGCGCTCGACCGACATGAAGTCGCCTTCGATCTCGACATGACAGCTCAGCGCCACCGGCAGCGGCGCGGGAAACAGGATGGTCACGTCCTCGCCGAGATAGGCGGTGCGGTCGAAGCGCATGCCTTCGAGGATTGCCTCCAGCCCGTCCGCGTCACCGGCGGCGATGGGAACAGGCACTGATGTTTCGACCTCCGGCCCATCGAGATAATCCAGCTGGAAATAGAAGCGGGTGTCGCGTTCGGCGAGATCGTCGAAATAGATGCGGACCTCGTTGAGCCCAGCCGTCAACTCCACTTCAAATGTCTGCTGAGCTTCCAGATTGCGCTGGTAAGGCGCCATAAAACCCTGCTCGCGACCGTTGACGAAGAGGATGGCGCCGCCGCAGGTCGACAGGCGCAGCGTGGCCGGTCCCGCCGACTGCGTATCGAGGAAGGTGCGCGCCCAGCAGCCGATGCGCGTCGGACGAAACCAGAAGCCGGAGAGATCGACGCGCGGCGATGAAAAGGGAAGCCACCAGCGGACGGCCTCGAATTCGGCAGCCAGCTGCGGCCGCCGCCCGGCGAAACATGCCTTGAATTCGGTGCGGCAGGGATATTCATGCGGAATGAAATTCTTCGTCTTGGTGACGAAGAAAAACGGATCCATGTTGCCTTGCATCGGCCGGTCGGCAACGTCGTAGCGCGCCTGCGAGAGCGAGCCGAGCTGCCAGTAGACGATCGGGCTTTTTTTCGCGGTCTTGCGGCGGAGATAGGATTCTTCGGCGGCCATGCTTCAGCCCGCTTGAACCTTGACGCACCGGGCAAAACGCCGACGCATGGACCTGCCGTCAAACCGCATCTTCAAAGCCTCCCTGCTCTGCCGCCTGTCGCTGACACGTTAATTGTGCATAGCCATTCCGTTTGCGCAATCTGAAAGATTTTTGCATACTTCAAGAGAGACCGAGGAGATGTGATGGCTGCGGAGCAGAAAAAAGGCAGGCGCACACGCCTAGACGACATCGCCGCACGCTGCGGCGTCTCGATCAGCACGGTGTCGCGCGCGCTCGCCGGAGAAAAGGGCGTCAGGCCCGAGATCCGCAAGCTGGTGCTGCAAACGGCGAGCGCTGTCAGTTATGCGCTGCCGGCGAGTGTCGCCGGCAAGAAGGTCATGCTCGTCGCCTCCGGCGCGGCGATGATCGATTATGTCCGCAATCAGTTCACGCTACACGTGCTGGAGGGATTGAACGCGCGCGCGTCCGCCCTCGGCATCGAAATGGCGATGCGTCCGGTCGCCGACAAGGCCGATGAAACCCGCGTCATCGCCGAGATGCGCAATGATGCAAGTTTCGGCGGCATGCTGATTCTGACCGTCGACGAGGAGGATATGCTGGCGGCCGCCGCCGATCTCGGGAAGCCCGTCGTACTCGTCAACAGCGACGATCCCTATATGCGGCTTTCGAGTGTGACGCCCTGCAACCGATCGGCCGCCTTCATTGCCGCCGAGCGGTTGATCGAGGCCGGGCATCAACGCATCCTGTTCATGCTGCGGCCGGGACGGCGGACGATCGAGCGGCGCCTGGAGGGCTGGCGCGACGCGCTGCAGCATCATGGGCTGACAGCCGATGCCGACCTGGTGCTCGAGGTTGACGACTGGTTGCCGGAACTCGGCGCCGAGGCGATCACCCGTCTCGTCGGCGACAAGGGCCTTTGCTTCACCGCCGTTCTGACGGCGGGCGACAGTCTCGCCAACGGCGCCGTGCGCGGATTGCAGGCGATGGGTTATGCCGTGCCGCAGGATGTCTCCGTCATGGGCATAGACGACCTGCCGCAATCGGCCTTTCTCAATCCGCCGCTGTCGACAGTGCACATCCCGATGCGTGAACTCGGCGCCACCGCGCTCGACCTCTTGCGCGACATGATGCTCGGCCTTGCCCTGCCGCGCCGCCGTGTCGAGCTTGCCTGCCATGTCGTCGAAAGAGGCAGCGTCGCAGCCGTCCGCCACCCGGCTGCCGCGGATCACATCAAGCCAAGCGCATGAGGATAGGCCGGTCATGAAATTCCTGGCGATATCCGGAAGCGCGCGCAGAGCCTCGACCTATATGCTCTCCGATCGGCTGCCGGGCCGGCGCATACGCTCTCGGTCTATGATCGTGTTGGCGAACTCCCGGTCTTCTCGCCCGATCTCGAGCTTCCCGAGCCTCCTTCCGAAGTGGCGGCTCTTGCAAATGCCATCGCGGAGGCGGATGGACTGATCCTGGCGAGTCCAGAATATATCAGGTCAGTCCCCGGCGGGCTGAAGAACGCCATCGACTGGCTCGTCTCCCGCAACGAAGTGATCGGCAAACCGATCGTGCTTGCGCACGCGTCGCATCGCGGCGATGAGATGCTGCAGCAGCTTCGCACCGTTCTCGCTACGCTGAGCGAGCGCTTCAACGGGCAGCTCTTCCTTCGCTTCCATCTGATGAAGCTTTCCCCGCAAGAAATTGCCGAGCATCTTTCCGCGCCCTGGCATCAGGAGGAGATGCGTCTTTTCCTCGAGGCCTTCGCACGCTATTGCGGCCCAGCCTGAGGCTCGCCTGCGCAACGACCCGTCAAGCCTCCATGAAGCTCGCCTCGAATAGCTCCTGCGCATAGGCATCATGCGTCGTGCCGGCCTGCAAATCCGCCTTTGTGAGTTCGTCGACGAAACCGCCGTTCTTCATGATCATCACCCGGTCGCACATATGGGCGATCACTGCGAGGTCGTGACTGACGAGCAGATAGGTCAGTCCCTTCTCCTCGCGCTGGTCGGCAAGCAGGTTGAGGATTTCGGCCTGGACGGAGACGTCGAGCGCCGATGTCGGCTCGTCGAGCAGCAGGATAGGCGGCGACAGGATCAGCGCCCGGGCGATCGCCACTCGCTGCCGCTGGCCGCCGGAAAGTTCGTGCGGAAACCGATTGGCGAAGCTTGCCGGCAGACCCACCTGGACCAACGCCCTTTCGACCTTCGACCAGATGTCGGAATGGCGCATGGCGCGCAGCGGCTCGGCGAGCGCGGTGCCGATGCGGTGGCGCGGATGCAAGGATCCGTAAGGATCCTGAAACACCATCTGGGCTGAGGTCAGTTCCTCGCGGGAGCGCTTCTTGCCGATCGGCCTGCCGCGCAGCTCGATCTGACCGGTCCAACCGGCCTCCATGCCGGCGAGGCAGCGCAGCACCGTCGATTTGCCGCAGCCGGATTCGCCGACAATGCCGAGCGTCTCGCCCTGGCCCACCTGAAAACTGATGCCCCGGACGACATGGTTGCTTGATTTGCCGGAGGCAAAGACGACATCGAGGTCGCGGACATTGATCATTGCGCCGTCTCCAGATCGAGTTTTGCCCTATCGAGAACCGCAAGCCGACGAACCGGATTTTTCGGATCAGGCAACGCCGCGATAAGCCCGCGCGTATAGGGGTGGCGGGCCTCTTCAAGGCTGATCAGCGTTTCGACGATCCGGCCGGCATACATGACGATGATGCGCTCGCAGAAGGCTGCGACCATGCGGATGTCGTGGCTGATCAGAAGCAGGCCGGAATTGTTTTCGCGCACCAGCTCATCGAGCAGCAACAGCACATCCTTTCGCACGCTGACATCGAGAGCCGAGGTCGGCTCGTCGGCGATCACAAGCTTCGGCCGCGCCAGCAGCATCATGGCGATCATCACGCGCTGGCCCATGCCGCCCGAGATCTGGTGAGGATAAAGCGCCATCACCCGTTCGGGATCGGTGATGCGCACCCGCTCGAGCATGGCGCGGGCGGCATCCTGCGCTGGCTTGCCGCTGAGGCCGAGGTGAAGGCGCGCGGCCTCGGCGACCTGCTTGCCGATCGACAGCACCGGATTCAAGGAATAGCGCGGATCCTGCATGATCAGCGCGATATCCTTGCCGCGCAGCGCGCCCATCTGGCGCTCGCTTTTTCCCAACAGCGGGCTGCCGGCGAGATCCATTCGCTCGGCAGAAACGATCGCCGCAGTCGGCAAAAGGTGCATGATCGCCCGCCCTGTCGTCGATTTGCCAGAACCGGATTCTCCGACGATCCCGACTCGTTCGCGGCCGACGTCGAAACTGACATTGGAGACGGCGGGCACGGCGCCTCGGCCGAACCGGACATTCAGCGCCTTGACGGAAAGAACGGGCTGGAGATCACGATCTTGCATGGCGGGGATCCAGAATGTCGCGCAGAGCGTCTCCGGCGATGTTGAAGGCAAGGCTCGTCAGCAGGATGGCGATGCCAGGCATGACCGCGACCCACCAGTAATCGAGCATGAACTTGCGGCCGTTGGAAATCATCGCTCCCCATTCCGGCGCAGGCGGCTGGGCGCCAAGGCCGAGAAAGCCGAGCGAGGCCGCTGTCAGGATGATGCCGGCCATGTTGAGGGTCAGTCGGACGATGACCGAGGGAACGCACATGGGGGCGATATAAAGGAGAAGAATGCGGATCGGCGAGGCGCCATAGAGACGGGCGGCAACGACATAGTCGGCGTTTCTGACGACCAGGGCCTCGGCGCGCGCCAGCCGGGCGATCGGTGGCCAGGCGGTGAGCGAGATCGCGATGATCGCGGTGGTCAGGCCGGCGCCGAGCGCCGCAGCAAAGGCAAGCGCCAGGATCAGCGACGGGAAGGAGAGAACGATATCGGTGGCGCGCATAAGCAGCGCATCGACGCGTCCGCCGAAGAAGCCGGCGACCACCCCGATCAAAAGACCGATCGGCCCGACGATGAGAGAGATCGAAAGCACGGTCTGGATGGTGATGCGCGTGCCGAAAATGAGGCGGCTCAGAATGTCGCGGCCGAACTCGTCGGTGCCGGCCGGGTGCGCCAGGCTCGGGGGCTGCAGGGCGTCACCGAGCGATTGGATGACCGGGTCGTAAGGCGCCAATAGCGGCGCGAAGATCGCTATCAGGCAAAGCAGGCCGAGGATGACGAAACCGGCAAGGCCAAGCGGCTCGGCAGCCAGTTTGCGGCCGGCCCGCGCAAACGACGCCGCCATGCGGCTCGGCACGCTTGGAGGACGAATCCGGATCTCGCTGCCGATAACATTGCTCATCGGGCTGGGGCTCATCGCGCCGCCTCCCGCATGCGCGGATCAAATATGGCGTAGGCGACGTCGGCGAGGAAGTTCAACAGCATGAAAATGAATCCCACAATGATGGTGCCGGCCACGATGGCGTTCATGTCGCCGATCATCAGCGCATTCGTCATGTATTGGCCGATGCCCGGCCAGGAAAAGACGATCTCCGTCACGACGGCGCCCTCGAGCAATCCGCCGTAGGAAATGGCCAGGATGGTGATCAGCTGCACGGCGATGTTCGGCAGGACATGGCGCCAGATCGTGCCGAAGGGGCTCACACCCTTGGCGCGGGCCGCAATGACGTAATCCTGGCTCAACTGCTCGAGCGTGAAGCTGCGGGTCATGCGCGTGATGTAGGCCATCGCGGCATAGGCGAGAATGATGGCCGGAAGGATGATATGGCCGAGGGCATTCCAGAAGATTTCCGTCTCGCCCTGCAGGAGGCTGTCGACCAACAGCAGCCCGGTCTGCGGCGTGACGAGACCTTCGTAAAACACATCGATCCTGCCTGGCCCGCCGACCCAGTTCAGGCCGGCATAGAAGATGACGAGGCCGACGATGCCGAACCAGAACACCGGGATCGAATGACCGACGAGGGCGACCACGCGGGCGACCTTGTCGATCACGCTGTCGCGAAACAGTGCCGCGACCAGGCCGAGCGGGACACCGACGAAGGTCGAGATGATCACCGCCAGCGTGGCCAGTTCGAACGTCGCCGGAAAGGCCTGGGCGAGGTCCGAGGAGACAGGATTGCCGGTGAGAACGGCTGTACCGAAATCACCATGGGCGAGCCCGTTCAGATAAAGGAAGAACTGCTGATAGATCGGCAGATCGAGACCCAGACGCGTCCGCATCGCGGCATAGGCGGCGGGATCGGCGAGTTCGCCGACGATCGCGCCGACGGGATCCGTGGGCAGGACGCGGCCGATCACGAAGGTCACACAGAGGAGGATGAACAGGCTGACGAGCAGATGCGCCAGGCGTCGGCCAAATTCGGCTACAGAGAGTTCCTTCATGATCGGCTGCCTCGGGAGTATTACTGGGCTTCAGACTTCGTCACGTTCTCGAGACGCGTCAGCTGCGTCGGATGCCCTACATATCCTTTCACCTTGCTCAACAGGACAATCGGCTCGAAGCGTTCGAACATCGGCAGCACCGCTGGCTTCTGTTCGACGAACATCTTCTGCATCTCGACATAGAGCTCGCCACGCTTCTTGGCGTCCGGCTCCATCGATGCCTTGGCCGTCAGAGCCGTCAACTCCGGGATGTCCCAGGCCGAGCGCCAGACGAAGTTGCCGGCATTGTTGGCTTCCTTAGAGTTGTCGGGATTGGAGGAGAACTGCTCCATCGAGCCGAGCACATTCGGCATATAGGCGCTGGTCTGCGGGATCAGCAGATCGAAATCCCTGGCGCGGTGGGCGGCGATGATTTCCGAGCCGTTGCCCTGCTGGATGTCGATCTTGATGCCGACCTGGGCAAGCGATGCCTGGATGGCGGTGGCAAGGTCGATGCGCGGCGTCTGCGCTATCGTCTTCAGCGTCAGCGAGAAGCCGTCCTTGAACCCTGCTTCGGCCAACAACTGCTTGGACTTTTCGACGTCGAGATGCCAGTCGGGGTTCGGGATCGCAGATTCGAAATTCTCCGGGACCGGAACGTTTCTCGCCCGCCCGTAGGGACCCATGATCGTCTTCTCGATGCCCTTATAGTCGATGCCATAGGCAATGGCCTCGCGCACCTTCGGGTTGGACAGGTACTGGTCGCCGGCATTCATCGACAGCACGTAAAAGCCGCCTGTCGGAATGCGCTGGATAGTAAAGCCCTGCTTGTCCTTGAAGGTCGCGAGGTCGGCGGCGGTCATGGCGCTGGCGATATCGATGTCACCGCGTTCGAGCATCAGCCGCTCGACCTGGCTTTCCGGAACATGCCGGACGATGACGCGCTTCATCTTCGGAGCGCCGGTGACATAATCCTTGTTGGCGTCGAGGATCACGAGTTCGTTCGGAGACCAGCGGTTCAGGGTGAATGGGCCGGAACCAGCCGAATGCGTGCGCATCCAAGCATTGCCGTAATCGTTGTCGACGACGTGCTTCTCGACTTCGAGGCTGTCGACGACGCTGGTGGTCGAGGTCGTCAGTCGGTAGAGCAGCATCTCGGCGGTCACCTGGCCGGAAAAATCAACGCGCACCGTCTTGTCGTCGACTGCGGTGACGAGCTTGTCGACATTGGTCTTGTCGTAGCCGACGCGTTTGAGGTTCGCGGCGGCAGCCTGGTCGAGCTTCAGAAGCCGCCCAATTGAATAGACGACGTCCTTCCCCGTCACCGGATTGCCGGAGGCGAAATTGGCCTGGCGCAGCGTGAAGGTGATGCCCTTGTCGTCCACCTTCCAGCTTTCAGCCAGCTGCGGCACGATCTTGCCATCCGGTGTGCTGTTGACCAGACGGTCGTAGAGGTTCGACATGATCTCGACCGCCTTGCCCTCGGTCGCCTGATGCGGATCGAGCGACAGGACCTGCGCCAGTGATGTCCCGATCACCAGCTGGTCCTTCGGCGTTGCGGCATGCGAGAGTGGTGCGGCGATAGTCAGCGCGCCGATGACGGCGCCGACGAACAGGCCTTTCGAAAAATGCTTCATTGTAACTCCTCCCTGGATTACTATAGAGGACATATTATGTCGTCCGTATGTCGTATTATGATTTATCGAAGTCCGATTTGATTTGCAAGACCGTGCGGAAGACGTGAGGCAAAGGAACTGGGGAAACGAGAATGACGACACTTGGCCGGGGCCGGCAAAGACTGGCGCAGCAGGTCATCGATCAATTGCGCGCGCAAATCGAGACGGGGAAATTGCGCGTCGGCGACCAGCTGCCGACCGAGCCGCAGCTCGAATCGACCTTCGGCGTCAGCCGCACCGTCGTGCGCGAGGCCATTGCGGATTTAAGGGCCGCTGGTTTCGTCCGGCCGATCCAGGGCAAAGGCGTGTTCGTCGCGGATCCGAAGGTTCATTCGGTCATGTCGCTGACGCCGGTGGAAATCAAAAGCATTCCGGAAACCCTGGAATTGCTGGAGTTCCGCATGGCTACCGAGGGTGAAGCGGCAGCGATTGCCGCCTATCGCCGCACCGCCGAGCAGGAAGCGGCGATCCGCGAAGCCAACCGCCGGATGGCGCAAATGATCGAAAGCGGACAGCAGACGGTCGAGGCCGATTATGCCTTTCACATGGCGATCGCGGCCGCCACCAACAACCGCTTTTATGTCGACGTGCTACGCCATTTCGGCCCGCGCGCCATCCCCCGTGGCCAGTTTCCGACGCTTCCGGAGGCCAACGACCGCGAATATCTGCAAAAGGTCTATGCCGAGCATGTGGAAATCCTGTCGGCGATCGCCGATCAGGACCCCGACCGTGCCCGCCAGGCGATGCGCGCGCATCTGCTGGCGAGCCAACGGCGTTATCGGATGCTGGCCGAACAGCAATAGGGCTCGACACCCTCAAAAATTCATATTATGTCATATGACATTGTTGGATTTAGAGAGGTCTCTGATGTATCTTGGAACACAGGTGGCAGCGCGCGACGATGACGATTATCGGATCTTCGCGCAATTGGGGGTGAAGCATATCAGTGCCGACCCGCCGGGACAGCCGAGCAGCTGGACGCTTGCCGATATCGAACGCCATCGCGACAAGGTCGAGAGCTTCGGCCTGATCCTCGACATGATCCAGCTGCCCCTGCCCTCGCAGCCGATCGAGAAGGCCTCCTATCCCGACATCCTGCTTGCCGGGCCTGAGCGTGACCGGCAGATCGATGCCGTTTGCCAGATGATCGAAGATGTCGCCGCGGCCGGCATTCCGGCGGTCAAATACAATCTCAACCTGATCGGCATTCCCCGCACGCCGGATGAACCGGGACGCGGCGGGTCGATGAATGCGAGCTTTCGCTGGGAGAAGACCGATCAGCAGGCTGCGCCCGGCCTTGCCGGCGTGCTCTCCGAAGACGAAAACTGGGAACGGATCGATTATTTCCTCGAACGCGTCGTGCCGGTCGCCGAGAGCAATCGCGTCCGGCTCGCCTGCCATCCGCACGATCCCTATACACCGCCCGGCTATCGCGGCGTCACACGCGTGCTCGGCACGGTGGAAGGGCTGAAGAAATTTGTGCAGATGCGCGAAAACCCCTATCACGGCCTCAATTTCTGCCAGGGCTCGGTCGGCGAGATGCTCGAAAATCCGCGCGAGGAGATCGACGACATCATTCGCTGGTTCGGAGAGCGCAACAAGATCTTCAACGTCCATTTCCGCAATATTCGCGGCGGCAAGCTGTCGTTCATGGAGACCTTCCCCGACGAGGGCGATATGGACATGGTCCGCTCGGCGAGGATCTACAAGGAAGTCGGCTACAAATACATGCTGATGCCAGACCATGTGCCGACCGTCAGCGGCAAGGACCCGTCCGCCACCGCGTTTGCCTTTTGTTACGGCTACATCGCGGCACTTCTGCAAGTGCTCGAGAGCGCCTGACACCATCGATTTTCAACACCTAAGGAATAGGACGTCATGATGAACCCGATTGAATTGAAGAAGGCCGTCGGCAGCGGTCTGCTCTCGTTTCCGGTGACGCATTTCAACGATGAACTCAAGTTCGACGAAGCGAAATACCGCCGTCATGTCGAATGGCTCGCCGGTTACGACGCCGCAGCCCTCTTCGCCGCCGGCGGCACCGGCGAATTCTTCTCCCTTAACCCGAGCGAGATCCCGCATGTCGTCAAAGCCGCCAAGGCCTCGGCCGGCAATACGCCGATCATCTCGGGAACCGGGTACGGTACGTCGCTCGCCATCGAGATCGCACAGGCGGCCGAGAAGGCCGGCGCGGACGGATTGCTGCTTCTGCCGCCCTATCTGATGTTTGCCGAGCAGGCCGGTCTGATCGCCCATGTCAAGGCGGTCTGCCAATCGGTCGGCATCGGCGTCATCGTCTATAACCGCGACAATGCCATCCTGACCGCCGATAGCATCGCCCGCCTGACGGAGGAATGCCCGAACCTGATCGGCTTCAAGGACGGCGTCGGCGACGTCGACAAGGTGATCGAGATCACCATACGGCTTGGCGATCGTCTGGTCTATGTCGGCGGCATGCCGACCCACGAGGTCTATGCTCAGGCCTATTTCGCCGCCGGCGTGACGACCTATTCCTCCGCCGTCTTCAACTTCGTGCCTGCGCTCGCCCAGCGCTTCTACGGCGCCCTGCGCATCGGCGATCAGGCGACCGTCAACGAGATCCTGAAGAGCTTCTTCTTCCCCTTCGTCGCCCTGCGCAACCGCAAGAAGGGCTATGCCGTCTCGATCATCAAGGCCGGGCTCCGCGTTCTCGGCCAAAACCCCGGCCCGGTTCGCCCGCCGCTGACGGATCTCACCCCGGAAGAACTAGCGATGCTGGAGAAGATCGTCGAGGCCAACGGCGTCGAACGGATCGCGGCGGAATAATACATCGCGAAATAGGCCGCCGGGGTGGCTCGGCGGCTGTCGGTTCGTGGGAATAGCTGCCCCTCACCCTAACCCTCTCCCCGCTCGCGGGGCGAGGGACGTGCCACACGAGACGTGGCGTGGAACGGAGAGGTCACGGCTTGTCCCTTCTCCCCGCGTGCGGGGAGAAGGTGGCGGCAGCCGGATGAGGGGCCGGTTTCGGCGATCTCCTGGGCTGAGGATTCGCTACAGCGCCACACCAGTGCCGCGGTCGAAAATATGCACCTGGTCGCTGGCGATGCTCGCCTCGAACACGGCGCCGTAGCGGGCGGGGTATTCGCCGTCGACGATCGCCGTCACCTGTTGTCCAGCAAGATCGAAGACCACATGGGTCTGGGCGCCCGTGGGTTCCACCAGCATCGTGCGGCCGGCGAGCGGTGTGCCGGCCGACAGGCCGGGAACGAGATGCTCGGGCCGAAGGCCGATAGTGACGGCCTGGCCGCGCCTGACCTTGCGGTCGGGCGCGATCCGGATCGCAGTGCCGTCGTCGAGACGAGCAGCCGGTTCACCGTCTTCGCCATCCACCGTGCCGTCGAGCATATTCATCGCCGGCGAACCGATGAAGGCGGCGACGAAAAGATTGGCCGGCTTCTTGTAAAGTTCGAGCGGTGTACCCGCCTGCTCCACCCTGCCATGATTGAGCACGACGATTCGATCGGCGAGCGTCATCGCCTCGATCTGGTCGTGGGTGACATAGATCGAGGTCGTCCGGACCTTCTGGTGCAGCGTCTTGATCTCCGAGCGCATCTGCACGCGCAGTTTCGCATCGAGGTTGGACAAGGGCTCGTCGAACAGGAAGACGGCCGGATCGCGCACGATGGCGCGGCCCATAGCGACGCGCTGGCGCTGGCCGCCGGAAAGCTGCGCCGGCTTGCGGTCGAGCAGTTTGGCGAGGTCGAGCATGCGGGCCGCTTCAGCGACGCGGGCCTCGATCTCCGGCTTGGCAACGCCGGCGAGCCTCAGATTGAAACCCATGTTTTCGGCGACCGTCATATGCGGATAAAGCGCATAGGACTGGAAGACCATGGCGATGTTGCGCTCGCGCGGCGTCATGGCGTTGACGACATTGCCGCCGATGGCAATCTCGCCGTCGGTGATTTCCTCGAGACCGGCGATCATTCGCAGCAGCGTCGACTTCCCACAGCCGGACGGGCCGACGAGCGCGACGAATTCGCCATCCTCGATATGAAGCGAAATGCCGTGGATGACGTCGACGGCGCCGTAGGCCTTGTTTACATCTGTCAGTTCAACGGATGCCATTGATGCAACTCCAACGGTTCGGCTCAGGACTTCACGGCGCCGGCAGTCAATCCGGCGATGATATGTCTCTGGGCGACAAAGAAAACGATGATCGTGGGAAGGATCGTGAGGGTGATGAAGGCCAGCACCAGCTGCCATTCCGTGCCGAATTCACCGCGATAGACCATGATGCCGAGCGGCCAGGGATATTTGGATTCCGAGTTCAGCATGATCAGCGGCAGGATGTAGCTGTTCCAGCTGCCGACGAAGGAAATGATGCTGACGGTGGCGACGATCGGCCGGGAAAGCGGCAGCGAGATATGCCAAAAGAACTTGAGGTAACCGCAGCCGTCGACGAAGGCCGCCTGAAACAATTCTTCCGGAAGATTGCGGAAATAGTTCCTGAACAGAAGGATGCTCATGCCGAGGCCGAAGGCGACCTGCGGCAGCACCACACCCCAATAGGTATTGAGCAGGCCGAGGTCGCGAATGCGGATGAAGAGCGGCAGGATCGCGGTGGCGGCCGGAAACATCAGCCCGAGCAGGAAATAATTGAGGAGGAAGGACGAGCCGAAGAAGCGGACATGGGCAAAGGCGAAAGCCGCCATCGACGAGACGATCAGCGTCAAAAGCACGGTCAGCGCCGCAATGACGAGCGAATTACCGATCTGCAGCCAATAGCGCTCGCCGAAGAGGATGTCGGTGTAGTTCGCCCATTGCCATTCCGTCGGCAGGCCGAAGGGATTGGTGCGGAGATCCCCCAGGGTCTTGAAGCCGCCGAGCGCCGTCGTCAGCAGCGGCACCAGCACGATCACCGCGATCAGACTCAGCGATACGTAGAGATAGATGCGGGTGGATGTCCTCATGCGGATGGAAGAGCTCATATCAGTCATGGCGCATGAAGATCCTTTTGTAACCGAAGGCGAGTGTCACGCAGATGATGAAGAGCACCACGCCGACGGCGCTGCCCAGACCCACCTGCATGCGCATGACACCGTAGGTATAGAGGAAGGTGACCATCGTCTGCGTCGAGTTCGACGGCCCGCCGCCAGTCAGCGGCATGATCATGTCGAAGAGCTGCAGGGAGCCGACGACGGCGAAGAAGATTGAAAGGCGCAGGGTGGAGCCGAGGAGCGGCAGCGTGACGTAGCGGAATTTCTGCCAGCCGGTGGCGCCGTCGATCTCGGCCGCCTCCAGCACGCTCTTGTCGACCGATTGCAGGCCGGCGATGAACAGCATCATGTGGAAGCCGAAATATTTCCAGACGATGACCCCGAGGATGGCATAGATCGCCAGTTCCTTGTCGGCGAGCACGTAAGGATTGGCGAAACCGAAGAAGTTGGAAATGGCGGCAAACAGGCCGTAGTCGCCATCATAGACAAAGCGCCAGATAAGGCCTGCGGCAACGTCGGCCAGCACATAGGGCAGGAAGAAGATCAGGCGGTAAGCGACGACACCGGGAATGCGGTGGGCCAGCATGGTGGCCAGCCAGATGGCGAGCGGCACCTGGATGCAGATCGAGATGACGATGATCAGGCCGTTATTGACGAGCGCCTGGGTAAACGCCGCGTTGCGGAACAGAACCTGGAAATTGCGGAGGGCGATGAACTCTGTCGACGTGCCGTAACCGTTCCACTTATAGAGGCTGTACCAGGCCGCCTCGCCCATCGGCATGATGACGAAGAGCGTGAAGAGCAGCAGCGCCGGTGGCAGAAACAGCAACAGCACGGTCAGGCGGTCGTGGGCGACCGAGCTCTTCCGGTTTGCGACTCGTCTTGCCGGCCTTGCGGCGCTCGGTGTCGATAGGACTGAGATATTGGCCATGGTTCCTGCTTTCGCATCTCGTCGGCAGCGGTGCCGGCGCTCCCGATTGGCAGGAGCGCCGGAAGGTTCTGCGGGCGCTGGTTATTGTTCCAGTTCGAAAGCATCCTGGATCATCTGGGTGCCGTCCTTGGAGTTCATCTGTCCGGAGACGATTTCCACCGAGACGTCGTTGACGACACGGCCGACGGCCGCACCGAGATCCTGGTCGAAGAAGTTTTGATGCCAGGTCGAACCCGCAAGCTGTTTGGCCGATTCGGCGAGCAGCGGGTTGACGACGCCGTCATCAGCGCCGACGGCAACAGGCAGGAGCATCCCGGCCTTGGCCATGGCCCGCTCGTTGTCCGCATTCGTCAGGAAAGCGAGGAAATCGATCGCTTCCTTGGAGGCCTTCTTGGTGAGCGCCCAGCCGTTCAGGCCACCAAGCGTATCGGTGGGCTTTCCGGCGCCGCCTTCAACCGTCGGGAAGACGAAACGGCCGATATTGTCGGGCGAAAGCCCCTTGCCGTCGCCGGCATTCTTGCGCTGGTTGGCCTCGGTCGCCTCGAAGCCGAGGATCATCGCCGCCTTGCCGTCGCCGAAAACGCCGAGCGTCTGCGGCCAGGTTGCGCCGAGATAGCCGGGCTGGAAAGGTTCGAGCTTGCCGAGCTCGGCGAGATCTTCGCCGGCCTTGATGATGGCCGGATCGAGGAAGCCTTCGCCCTCGCCCTTCTTGGCCGCGTCAAAGACCTTCTGGCCGCCTTCGCGCATGACGAGATAGCTCCAGTAGAAGTGGATCGGCCATTTCTCGCCGCCGCCGCCGGCGATCGGCACGATACCGGCCGCCTTGATCTTCTTCACCGCCTCAAGAAAATCGGTCCAGGTCTTGATGTCTTCGGCCTTGACGCCTGCCTTGGCAAACAGCGCCTTGTTATAGAAGAAGCTCACCAGGCCGACCTTGTAGGGGATCGCCCAGGTCTTGCCGTCGAAGGTCAGGCCGTCGACCGAGGCCGGCGTATAGGCCTTGCGCAGCTTGCCGCCATCGGCATCGAGAGCTGCCGTCACATCCTGCAGCGCGCCGGTCTCGGACTGCTGCTTCAGGACCCCGCCGCCCCAGCTGAAAAAGAAATCCGGGACGTCGTCAGACTGCAGCAGCGTGGGAAGCTTGGCCTTGAAGGCCTCGTTTTCGAGAAACTGCATCTGGATGTCCACGTCGGGATGCTGGGCTTCGTATTTCTTGACGATGTCTTCCCAGGCGGCGACGTTCTTCGGATCGGTTTCGAGATGCAGCCACTTGACCACCGTCGCCGCCGAGGCGGCCCCGGCTCCGGCCAGCAACATGCCGGCTGCCGCGGCCATGGATACAATGCGCCTGCCGCCGAGACCGGCGTTCTTCAGCATGAAATGCATGATCTTCCTCCCAGGGGACCTATCCTCACAATTTTTCCCCAATGCGGATTAATTCAGCGGACCTTGTGCCGGATGTCAACCCAACGCGTTAATTTTTGCCAAATTCGCTTGACAGCCCCGTGGAATTGCCTGCTATTTAATTCGTAACCCGTTATAAATATTGGCTTCAGCCAACCAAACGACTGCCGGCACATTTTCATGAAGACTGCAGATCCAGAATTGATGCGCGCGATCAATCGCTTGAACGTGCTCGATACCATCCGGCGCCATGGCCCGATCTCGCGCATCGAAATCAGCGAGCGGACGGAGCTGTCGACGACAACCGTCTCGGCCATCACCGCCTCGCTGCTCGATGACGGGCTGATCCTGCCGCGGCATGAGGGCGATATCCGCAATGAGGCGGTGCGCGGCAGGCCGCGCGTGGCGCTGGAACTCAATCCCGACGCCGCCCGCGTCGTCGGCGGCAAGATCGCCGCCAGCCGCATGGTGTTCGTCGTCACCAATTTCCGCGGCGACGTGCTGTCGAAGCTGGCTTTGCCGATCCGCATCGACCGGCAGCCGATCGGCGTCATCGCCGACCTCGTCGAGGACGGCGTCCGTCGTTGCGTCGTCGATGCCGGCCTGTCGCTCGAAGATATCGACAGCATCTGCCTCGGCTTTCCCGGCGTCGTCGAGCACCGCACCGGTTACATCAGAAGCAGCCCGATCTTTCGCGACATCAATGTCGATTTCGCCGCCGAGATGTCGACGCGGCTGTCGACGCCGACCATCGTCGAAAGCGACGCCCATGCCATCACGCTCGGCCACCACTGGTTCGGGAAGGCCCGCGATCTTGAGGACATGGTGCTGATTTCGCTGGAACAGACACTCGGTCTCGGCGTGCTGCACGGCAACCGCCTGTTCCGCGGCGCCGGCGGTCTCAGCCATAACCTCGGCGACCTTGTCCTCGGCATGGGACCGAACGGCGCAGTGCGGCTCTTCAGCCAGGCCGGCGAAAGCGCCATCCTCGGCGAACATCAGGCGGACGGCCGTTTTGCCGAAGCCATCCGCCTCGGGCGCGGCATGACCCATGCCCAAGCGCTGATCAAGGCCGACGACCGGCTGATCGCCTCTGCCATCCGCGCCGGCGAAGCTATCGGATTAACCATCGCCAATATCGTCACGCTTTTTGCGCCGCCGCGGGTCATTCTCGTCGGCTCCAGCCTGGCGCTCGGCGCCCCCTTCTTGAACAGCCTGCGCGACGCCTATGCGCTTGCCATTCCGCCCTCGCTCAAGGGGGTCAGCGAACTCGTCTTCGACGATTCGAGCGATGATTTCTGGGCGCAGGGTGCCGCAGCCGTTGCGCTCTACGAACTCTACGAATCGCCCTGGAGCACCACCGGGCCGGCGCTCTGAGGAGCGCATACTCAAGATCAATGGAGGAATTCATGGACAAAGTCGGTATCGGCATCATCGGATGCGGCAATATTTCAGGCGCCTATCTCACGGCGATGGCATCCTTCCCCATTCTCGACATTCGCGGCGTCGCCGATCTCAACCGGGAACTGGCAGAGGCGAAGGCTGTCGAATTCAACGTGCCCGTCAAGTCCGTCGAGGAACTCCTCGCCGATCCGAAGGTCGAAATCATCGTCAATCTGACCATCCCGAAAGCCCATGTCGCCGTCGCGCTGCAGGCGCTCGATGCCGGCAAGCATACCTATTCGGAAAAGCCGCTCGGGATTAATTTCGCGGAAGGGAAAAAATTGGCGGAGGCGGCCAGGGAGCGGAATCTGCGTATCGGCGCTGCCCCCGACACCTTCCTCGGCGGCGGCCATCAGACGGCGCGCGCCCTGGTCGATCAGGGCGTCATCGGCCAGCCGGTCGGCGGCTCGGCCACCTTCATGTGCCCGGGCCATGAGCGCTGGCATCCGAACCCCGCCTTCTATTACGAGGTGGGCGGCGGGCCGATGCTCGATATGGGGCCTTATTACATCACCGATCTCGTCAATCTTCTCGGGCCGGTTTCTCAGGTGGCCGGTTTTGCGACGACGCCGCGGACCGAGCGGCTCATCACCAGCGAGCCGCGCAACGGCGAGCGCATTCCCGTGCACGTGCCGACCCATGTCGCCGGCATGATGGCTTTTGCCAACGGCGCCGTCGTCCAGATCGCCATGAGCTTCGATGTCGCCGGCCACAAACACGTGCCGCTCGAAGTTTACGGAACCGAGGGCACGCTTCTTGTGCCCGATCCCAACAAGTTCGCCGGCCCTGTCGAATATCTGAAGAAGGGCGGTGCTTTCGAGGACCAGCCGGTCACCGCGCCCTATGCCGACGGCAATTATCGCTCGCTCGGCGTCGCCGACATGGCGCATGCGATCCGCTCCAACCGGCCGCATCGCGCCAATGGCGAACTGGCGCTGCACGTGCTCGAAGTCATGGAAGTCTTCCACACAGCGTCTGAGACCGGGCGGACGGTGACGATCACCACGGCGACCGAGCGCCCTGCCCCCTTGTCCGATTCCATCGTCGACGGACGGCTGGCGAAATAATTTCAGGAGGAAAGAGAATGCGTGAAGCACTGATCGTCTGGGGCGGCTGGAGCGGGCATGAGCCGCAGGAATGCGCCGAAATCATCAAGGCCATGCTCGAGGAGGACGGCTTCAAGGTCTATCTCGAACACGGCACCGAGGCGCTTGCCGACCCTTCCGTCCATGATCTCAGCCTCGTCGTGCCGATCATGACGATGTCGAAGATCGAGAAGGAGGAGGTCAAGAACCTCGCCGCCGCGATCGAAAGCGGCGTCGGCATCGCCGGTTACCATGGCGGCGCCGGCGATGCCTTCCGCGACTCCGTCGACTATCAGTTCATCATCGGCGGCCAGTGGGTGGCCCATCCCGGCAACATTATCGACTACACCGTCAACATCACCCGCCCCGACGATCCACTGATGGAGGGGATTGCCGACTTCCCCTATAGGTCAGAGCAATATTACATGCATGTCGACCCCTCGAACGAGGTCCTGGCGACGACCAGGTTTAGCGGCGAACACGCCTACTGGATCGACGGCGTCGTCATGCCGGTCGTCTGGAAGCGCAAATACGGCAAAGGGCGCGTGTTCTATTCCTCGCTCGGCCACCAGGCCAAGGAGTTCGACGTGCCCGAGATGAAGACCATCTTCCGCCGCGGCGCCAATTGGGCAGCGCGGTGAGATAAGGCTGTTCGGTTCGTGGGTTTGGCCTGCCCCTCATCCGGCTGCCGCCACCTTCTCCCCGCTTGAGGGGCGAAGGGACCATGCCGCAACCTCCCCATTCCTCTCCGACCTCTCGCGAGGCAGGTCCCCTCGCCCCGTTTACGGGGAGAGGGCTAGGGTGAGGGGCAAGCGGCGATCTCAGCGCAAAATCAACGCCGTACCATAAAGTCCTAATGCAAAAACCGTATGCGCCAGCAGATTGAAACACCGCACCTTCATCGGCTTTGGATGTTTCGAAGCAGCCGAGCCTAGGCCGAGGCCCGGCTGCAGCAGGAACCACCCTGCCCCGACGGTGACGATGCCGAAGATCCAGGCGGGAAGAAATGTCGGTGCGGCGAACCATCCCTCTCCCATGATGAGCGCAAAGATCACCCCATAGAGGATGCCGACGACGTAATGGCTGATCCAGCCGAGAGCGAGTTCATTCGCGTAAGGCGCAGCATCGGCAATGCTGTCATGAAAGACCTTGCCGCGGCCGAGATGCCAGAACCAGCGGCCGACCGGCGCCCAATTGGCGGGCGGCTGACCGAAGAACTTGGCAAGCACAATTGCCCAGAGGTCCATGAGGATGGTTGCGCCGGCGCCGATCGCCAGGCCGCGCCATAAAATATCGAACATCGGGAATCACCGGAGAGCGTTTTGATAGAGGCGCCAGAGAACCATTGCAGAGGCGCTTGCGCAATGGTTTCGGCATGACATTCGCCGAGACATTGCGGCCAAGAGGCGCCGTCGATGGGGCAACTGCTCCATCATCCGCAAAAAGGCATCGGTGCGGCCGCAAATTGATGCTTTTCGCAGGTAGCGTTATTCCCTACTCACTGTCTCGAACGGCAATGAGAGGCGAACGGCAATGACAGTGCCATTTTACTGGAACGAACTGGTCAGCGACGACTTCGCGGGATTGTCTGCGGACACCACGATCGCCATCCTGCCGATCGCCTCGACCGAGCAGCACGGGCCGCATCTACCTGTTGCTACCGACGTCGCTATCGCAACCGGCATGCTTGCCGAGTTGCGGAAGCAGAAGCCCGCCGATCTCGATTGCCTGGTGCTGCCGACGCAGGAAATCGGCAAGGCCAATGAACATATTTACGGGCCGGGAACCCTGTCGCTTGGCGCCGAACTGCTCATTCCGGTTTGGACCGCGATCGGCTCAAAGGTTGCCGAAGCAGGCATCCGCAAAATGGTGATCGTCAATTCGCATGGCGGCAATGTCGATATCATGAGCATCGTCGCGCGCGAGCTGCGCGTGCGCTACGCGATGGCCGTCGTCTCCACGCAATGGGGCCGCTTCGGCCATCCCGAGGGCATGATCGGCGACCATGAGCTGAAATACGGCATCCATGGCGGCGAGGTGGAAACCTCGCTGATGCTCCATTTCCGACCTGATCTGGTGCGAATGGAGAAGGCGCAGAATTTCACCTCCAAGGCGGAATGGATGCGCGACCAATCGAAATACCTTCAGCCGCTGCCGCCGCATTCCCTCGCCTGGATCGCCCACGACCTCAATCCCAACGGCGTCGTCGGCGACGCGTCGCTCGGGACGTCAGAAAAGGGCGAAGCAATCTGCCGCCATCAGGTCAGGGGCTTTATCGAGCTGCTCTACGACCTGAAGCGTTACCCGCTTTCCAATCTCTACTCGAAGTAAGGCGATGCGGTGGCTCACATGGCGGCGGAAGCATAGGCCGCGATGTGACCCTTGGCCTGCAGCTCCTGCACCAGGCCGGCCAGTTCGGCCAGGAGGTACTCGACGAACAGGCTGGTGGCGGAATCAAGCGGCGCGCGGGCGCGGGCAAAAAGCTTCATCGGCTGATGGCGCGCATGCGGCTCAGCGATCGGCCGGAAGACCAGTTCGCCCTGTCGGCATTCGGTGATGACATCAAGCGGGTTCAGGATCGTCAGCCCCGCCCCCGATTTGACCAGTTTCTTCAGCATCTCCGAGGCATTAGTTTCGAGCACCGGTTCGACATGCACGTCGAGGCGCGCCAGGGCCAGATTGATCACGTCGCGCAGGCTGGTCCCCTGCTGCGCCAGCACCAGGCGCTCCTGGACGATATCGGCGAGGTTGATCGGGCCGGGGCCGATCAGATGATGGCCGGGCGGCAGGACCACGCCGATCGGTATGTCGAAATTGCCGAGGGTGCGGATGCCGGGCGTTGCCGGAATATTGAAGCCGAGCCCAATATCCACCTCACCTGAAAGCACCGGGTTAACCGTCATCGTGCCGGCGTCGTTGCGCAATTGCATGAAGACGCGCGGATGTTCCGACTGGAACCGCGCGATGATCTCAGGCAGCGGCCCGGCCGCAAGGCCGACCGTCGTCACCAGCCGGACCTTGCCCGCCTGCTGCATCTTCAGGCTGCGAATGCGTCCCTCCAGCCGTTCGTAATTCTTCAGCACCTCGCGAATATGTTCGATGCAGAGCTCGCCGGCGGCCGTCAGGCGCAGCCCGCGCGGCAGGCGCTCGAACAGCGGCGCACCCATTTCCTCCTCCAGTGCGAGAATTTGCCGGTTGATCGCCGAAGACGCCACATTCAGCCGTGCCGCTGCCTTGCGGATCGAGCCCGATCGCGCGATCTCGTTGATATAGAGAAGCTTTCTGGAGTGCAGCATCAGGACCTCGTTGCACAAAAATCAAGCACGCAGCGTAAATTAGGCACAGGCTTTGGGTGAGATGCCGAAAAGGCATCGTTGCGCACGAAATTTGATGCTTTTCAAAGAGCAAAGCAACCGCTCCTATGAAGAAAATCCGACGTCATCGCAGACGCCGAGAACTCCGAAGGGGAACGCTGATCATGCCCAATGTACTGAAGAATACGGTTTCCGCACTCATCGGCCTTGGCGGCATGTTCGCCGCCGCCGTCTCGGCCCATGGCGCCGACAAAGTCAGCTATGGCACGAACTGGCTGGCGCAGGCCGAGCATGGCGGCTTCTACCAGGCCGTGGCCGATGGCACCTATGCCAAATACGGCCTCGACGTCACCATCGTGCAGGGCGGTCCGAACGCCGCCAACAGCGCGCTTCTGATCTCCGGCAAGATCGATTTCTACATGGGTGGGCCGCAGGGCGAGATCTCGGCCGTCGAGCAGGGTATTCCGCTCGTCGATGTCGCGGCAATCTTCCAGAAGGATCCGCAGGTGCTGATTGCACATCCCGATGCCGGCATCGAGAAATTCGAAGATCTCGCGAAGCTCAAGACTCTGTTCCTCGGCAAGGACGGCTATCTCACCTATTTCGAGTGGATGAAGGCGAACTTCAAAGGCTTCAGGGACGAGCAGTACAAGCCCTACAATTTCAGCCCGGCGCCCTTCCTTGCCGACAAGGATTCGGCACAGCAGGGCTACCTTACCTCGGAACCCTACGAGATCCAGAAGCAGGCCGGATTCGAACCGAAAGTCTTCCTGCTCGCAGACAACGGCTACTCTCCCTATTCGACGATGATCACCACCACACAAGCGATGATCGACAGTAAGCCGGATGTCGTCCAGCGCTTCGTCGATGCCTCGATCGAAGGCTGGTACCACTATCTCTATGGCGACAACGCGAAGGCCAATGAGCTGATCAAGAAGGACAATCCCGAAATGACGGATGGTCAGATCGCCTACTCTATCGCCAAGATGAAGGAATACGGCATCATTGAATCCGGCGACAGCCTCGACAAGGGCATCGGCTGCCTGACCGAGGCGCATTACAAGGCCTTCTTCGACGAAATGGTAGCGATCAAGGTGTTCAAGCCGGAGACGGATTACACCAAGGCCTTCACGACGAAATTCGTCTGCA
Source organism: Rhizobium sp. BK049 (assembly GCF_014193135.1). Taxonomy (NCBI): domain Bacteria; kingdom Pseudomonadati; phylum Pseudomonadota; class Alphaproteobacteria; order Hyphomicrobiales; family Rhizobiaceae; genus Rhizobium; species Rhizobium sp. BK049. Next base: position 46,403 of record NZ_JACHYV010000015.1, on the reverse strand, counting down.
AAGGCACCGGAATGGCGATGAAGAAGTAAGCCGCAGACGCCGCCTGCGATCCGCCGCCAACACGGCGGATCACTCCCCTGCATGAACGAGACAGGCAATGCCCCCAGCAGAAGCTCAGGCCCTATCACCGAAAGAGATGCGCAAGCGGCCGCTGGTCGTCATGCAATCGGTTTCCAAAGTCTTCTCCAGCGGAACCGTAGCCCTTTCGAACATGTCGCTGACCGTGGAAAGCGGTGAGTTCATCAGTCTGCTCGGTCCGTCCGGCTGCGGCAAATCCACCGCGCTGCGCATCATTGCCGGCCTCGGCAATGTGACCTCGGGCGCGATCGACTGGCCGAGTTCGCGCATCAACTCCAAGGGTCTCCCTGAGGGCGATATCAGCTTCGTCTTTCAGGAGCCGACGCTGATGCCCTGGAAGACCGTCTTCGATAACGTCCATCTGCCGCTGAAGCTGAAACATGTTTCGAAGGCTGCGGCGCACGATCGGATCCTGGAGACGTTGAGCACCGTCGGGCTTCAGGATTTCGCCAGCGCCTATCCGCGCGAACTCTCCGGCGGCATGAAGATGCGTGTGTCGATCGCTCGGGCGCTCGTGACCAGGCCGAAGCTCCTGTTGATGGATGAGCCCTTCGCAGCACTTGATGAGATCACCCGCCAGAGGCTGAACGACGACGTGCTGCGCCTCTGGAAGGTGACCGGCATCACCGTCATCTTCGTCACCCATTCGGTCTTCGAATCCGCCTATCTCTCGAACCGCATCGTCGTGATGAAGGCAAGGCCCGGGCGCGTTCATGCCGACCTGCCGCTGACGACCAGCCTTGAACGCGATGCCCATTACCGCACTTCGGAAGAATACCGCAGAGCTTGCGAGACGGTCTCGCATTCGCTGATCGGGGCGATCAACGCGGTGGAGGACCATCGATGAGTGACGAACCGGCCGCAGCGCCGCTGCTTGTCAAAACCACTGCAAGCGCCCGGAGCCGCGATCTGGCGTTGCGCATCTTGATCCCCCTGCTGGTGATCGCGGCGCTGATCCTGATCTGGTCTGCATATGTCAGACTGTCCGGCGTGCCGCCCTATATCCTGCCGGGCCCGGCCGCGGTCGCAAGTGCCTTCGTGACCGATTGGGGCACGCTTGCCCCTGCCCTCTGGGTCACCACCAAGATCACGCTGGTATCGCTGATGCTGGCGCTCGTCGGCGGCGTCGGCTTTGCGATCTTCCTCGTGCAATCGCGCTGGATAGAACTCGCCTTCTATCCGCTCGCGGTCATTCTTCAAGTCACCCCGATCGTGGCGATCTCGCCGCTGATCCTGATCTATGCGCCGTCGACGCAGGTGGCGCTTCTCATCTGCGCCTTCCTCGTTGCCTTTTTCCCGATCCTTTCGAATATGGTGCAGGGGCTGAAAAGCGTCGACCATAATCTCATCAACCTGTTCGAGCTCTACGGCGCCTCGCGCTGGCAGACGCTGCTCTTTCTCAAGCTGCCGGCCGCCCAACCCTATTTCATGACCGGTCTCAGGATCGGCGGCGGCCTGGCGTTGATTGCAGCCGTCGTCGCCGAGTTTGCCGCGGGGTCGGCGGGCGCCGGCTCCGGCCTCGCCTTCCGGCTCCTCGAAGCGCAATACCGGCTCAATATTCCGCGCCTCTTTGCGGCGCTGCTGATGCTCTCGCTGCTCGGCGTGGCGATCTTCGCCGTCACCTCCTTCATTTCGTGGCTTGCCCTGCACCGCTGGCACGAGAGCAGCCTGAAACGGGAAAACTGATGACCTATTCCTTCATTTCACCGCCCAATGCCGGCCGCTTCGTGCTGAGCAATGCGACTCTGCCTGCAGCTGCCGTCACCGGTTATGACGCACCTGCCGTCGAGGGGCTCGTGCGGGCCGATATCGTCATCGCCGACGGTGTGATTTCCGCCCTGTTGCCGCCCGGCGGAGCGCCCGCCGAAATTGCGAAATCCGACCTCAAGGAAGGCATGGTCTGGCCCTGCTTCGCCGACATGCATACGCATCTCGACAAGGGCCACATCTGGCCGCGCAACGCCAATCCGGACGGCACGTTCCCGGGGGCATTGGAGGCCGTGCGCGCAGACCGCGAGGCAAACTGGTCGGCCGCCGACGTCAAGAAGCGCATGGAGTTCTCGCTGCGCTGCGCCTACGCACACGGCAGCAGCCTCATTCGAACCCATCTCGATTCCCTTGCGCCGCAGCACCGCATTTCATTCGAAGTCTTTGCCGAAATGCGCGATGTCTGGAAGGACAGGATCGCCTTACAGGCGGTGGCGCTGTTTCCGATGGAAAACATGGCGGACGCGGCCTATTTCGCCGATCTCGTCACTGTGGTCCGCGAAAAGGGCGGGCTGATCGGGGGTGTCACCCGGATGAGCGGCGATCTCGACAGCCAGCTCGACATGTTGTTCAGGGCTGCGGCTGATAATGGCCTCGATGTGGACCTTCATGTCGACGAGACCGACGATCCGGCTGCGGAAACCCTGAAGGCGATCGCGCAAGCCGTGCTGCGCAACCGCTTCGGCGGCAAGGTGACGGCTGGCCATTGCTGCTCGCTCGCCCGCCAGGACGAGGAGACGGCAAAACGCACGGTGGATCTCGTCGCAGAGGCCCGTCTCGCCATCGTCTCGCTGCCGATGTGCAACACGTATCTGCAGGACCGCTATTCCGGCCGCACACCGCGCTGGCGCGGCGTCACACTTTTCCACGAACTGGCGGCAGCCGGCGTCGCAACGGCTGTCGCCTCCGACAATACCCGCGACCCCTTTTATGCCTATGGCGATCTCGATCCGGTGGAAGTGTTCCGCGAGGCGGTCCGCATCCTGCATCTCGACCATCCGCTGGATACGGCCGCACGGGTTGTCACCACCTCGCCGGCCGATATTCTCGGCCGACCGGATATGGGGCGCATCGCCGTCGGCACTGCAGCTGATCTCGTGCTCTTCAGTGCCAGGCGCTGGAGCGAATTTCTTTCCCGTCCGCAGTCCGACCGCGTCGTCCTTCGACGCGGCAAGGTGATCGACCGCAGCCTGCCGGACTATCGTGAACTCGACAGCGTCGTTGGAGCCTGACATGCCGGATTATCAGACGATTAAAAAGAAACTCGAAGGCATCGCCATAGAAGACAATCCGGCGCTGGTGCGCCAGAAGAGCCGTGATTTCTACTGGTATTCGCCGATCCTGAAGGCGCAGCTCGACAATGTGACGGCCGATCTCGTCGTCACGCCGAAAAACGAAGAAGAGGTCATCCGGACGCTGAAGGTCGCCTTCGCGCATGGCGTGCCGGTCACGCCGCGCGGCGGCGGCACCGGCAATTACGGCCAGGCGATGCCGCTTTCCGGCGGGATCGTGCTGAACCTTGCCGCCATGGACAAGATCAAGGAAATTCATCCCGGCCGGGTGATCTGCGAGCCGGGCATCATCATCGCCCAGCTCGACAAGCAGACCAAAGCTCATTCCGGCCAGGAACTGCGGTTCCATCCCTCGACGGCGCAGATGGCGACGGTCGGCGGCTTCATCGCCGGCGGCTCCGGCGGCGTCGGCTCGATCACCTGGGGCGGCTTGCGCGATCTCGGCAATATTCTGCGCCTGCGCGTCGTCACCATGGAGGCCGAGCCGCGCGTGCTCGATCTCACCGGCTGGGATCTGCAAAAGGTCAGCCATGCCTACGGCACCAACGGCATCATCACCGAGATCGAAATGCCGCTGGCGCCCGCCTATGATTGGGTCGATGTTCTCGTCGGCTATGACGACTTCATGGCCTGCGTGCGCTTCTCCGATGCGCTTGCCAAATGCAACGGCATCCTCGTCAAGGAGATCGCCCCGATCGCAGCGCCGATCCCGTACGACTATTTCACCCGCCACAAGCACTATATCCGCAAGGGGCAGTCGGTGGTGGTGCTGATGATCGCGCCGCATGCGATGGATGCCTTCCTCGCCTTCACCTCGGCCCACAAGGGCGAAGTGATCTTCCGCTCCGACAAGGTCGAGAGCATGAAGGGTATTCCGCATGCCTATGAACTTGCCTGGAACCACACGACGTTGCGGGCGCTGAAGGTCGATCCTGGGTTCACCTATCTGCAGGTTCAGTACCCGGGGCCGGATCACGTGGCCAAGGTTGCAAAGATGGTGGAGATCTTCGGCGACGAGGTTCCCGGCCATCTCGAATTCATCAAATTCGACGGGCAGATCCAGTGCTCCGGCCTTCCGCTGGTGCGCTATACCACGGAGGAGCGCCTTGAAGAAATCATCCGGATCCACCAGGATCACGGCTGCCCGATCTTCAACCCGCACCGCTACACGCTCGAGGAAGGCGGCATGAAGCGCACCGACAAGGTACAGCTTGCCTTCAAGCATGAAACCGATCCGAAAGGTCTTCTGAATCCCGGCAAGATGATCGCCTGGGAGAACCCGGACTTCGATTTCAATGCCGGCAAGAACTATCTCTTCCCCGGCCTTGCGGGCCTCATGGAGGCCTCATGAGGGTGCTCGTGCTGCATTCGCATCCGGTGGAGGAAAGCTACGGCAAAGCGCTCTATAAGCAGACGCTGGAAAGCCTGCGCAAAGCCGGCCATGAAGTGGACGGATGCGATCTCTACGCCGAGAATTTCGATCCCGTTCTCTCCCGGCATGACCGGCTCGCCTATCACGACTACCCCGACAATATCGCGCTGGTGAAACCCTATGTCGAGCGGCTGAAACGGGCGCAAGGGCTGGTCCTGGTCACGCCGGTTTGGAATTTCGGCTTCCCGGCGATATTGAAAGGTTATTTCGATCGCGTCTGGCTTCCAGGCGTTTCCTTCGAACTGATCGACGGCAAGGTGGAATCGCGGCTGCGCCATATCGGCAAACTCGCCGCCGTGCTGACTTATGGCGCGACGCCGTTCCGCGCCTTCGTGGCTGGCAACCCGCCGAGGAAGATCGTCAAGCGCGTGCTGCGAGCGCAGATCAACCCGCTGCGGCCGGTCACCTTTCTTGCCCATTACGACATGAATAATTGTACCGAGGAAACGCGGACACGGTTCCTGCAGAAGGTGAAGAGCGCGATGGAGCGTTTCTGAGCATGCGGAAGGACTGTCCGCCGAAACACCTGGTTCAGGCAGGGATTTCCGATGAAGAAGGTTTTTAACCCGATCTCCGTCCGCCGCCCATTCGGGCATTACAATCACGGGCTGCTGGTGCCTCCGGGCGCCTCCCTGCTCGTGACCTCGGGCCAGCTCGGCATCGCCCCCGACGAGGCGGTACCGGAGGATATCGGCGCACAGGCGGAACTCTGCTTCGAAGCCATCAAGGCAATTCTCGCCGAGGCCGAGATGAGTTTTGCCGACGTTATCCGCATCTCCGCCTTCGTGACGAAGCGAGAGGATTTCCCAGCCTACATGGCCGTGCGTGATCGTTACACGCTCGATCCGAAGCCGGCCTCGACGCTGATCATCGTCGGCGGATTCACCCGCCCGGAATTCCTCGTGGAAGTCGAAGTCACGGCCGCCAAGGTGTTTTGCTGAAGCGAGCCGAACGCCTGCCTCCCCGTCAGTCGCTGCTTCAGTTGCCTGCGCCCGATTGCCTAAAGCGCGTCGCGCTCGTAACGCGGCGTCCAGCCGCGCGCCATGCCGCGGCTCATCAGTCGTTCGGCCAGCGCCAGTTGCCGGCGCAGATGCTTGCAGTCGTCGAGCAGCGAACGGATCGCCGCCTTGGCATCATCGTCATGCCAGGCGAGCACGGCTTCCACTTCCCAAGCATCATCGGGTTCCAACTGATCAGGCTTGGCCTGACGGGATTTCAAAACCGGCCGCATCAGTTCAGCGCCAGCGGCAATTGGACCGGGCGCGGCAGAGGCGGCAGCGGCCGGCTGAGTTCCACCTTTTTCTGCCAAGCGGCGCGGCGCTGCTGATCCCGCTCGCGGGCGGCGCGAGAGGCTTCGACGAGGGCAAGGGCGTCGGCGATCACCTGTTCCGCATGTGTCATGACCATCTCCAATGTTCCTGTTTTGTTCTAATTTAGACCTTTAGCTGAAGAAGTCAAGTGCGACGACGAGCGTGTCTTGGAAACGGGAACTAGGATGCGCCGCTGGTCAGAATGCGGCCGCTGGTCAGTCGGCGGCTTCTATGACGGCGATGCCCGCCTCCTGCGCAGCCCTGATGAAGACGGCGCGCACATGATCCGGCGAGAGATCGCCGGTAATCGCATCCAAGCAGGCCTTGACCGCTTCGAAATATTCTTCGCCGTCATCCACCGGCCAGTCACGGAGCAGCGTTCGCGCGGCATCCCACACTGAGTTGATAACGGCATAATGGCCGAGCCCCATGGAGGCCAGGCCTACCGGTCGAAAATTTGCCGTCTGTCTCACTTTGCTACAGCTTTTCCTCATTTCGGCGAGCTAACCGATACTTTGCAATTAGCATGCCGTTGGCAGCGGCCTTCGATCCTTGGCACCATGACCGTGAAAGACACGTCTCTCCCGGCGGGATCCGGCAGGCGACGCTTGAAACGGGAAACGTCTGAAGCTTCTCGAGGGGTTCCGGAACTCTCGCTATCAGCATTAAACGACCGATTATGGTAAATATCAGACTGAGCTCATTACACCCACTCATTAAAATCACCAATATCCATGCATATTCTATCGGGCGTGCAGCAACGCGTTGCCTTCTCGGAAGCAACGCCTGGCAACGATCAGGCATTGATTGTCCCGAAGGTGGACGGGAATGAATCCAGATCGTACAATGCCATCTCTTGCACGCGGCGGATCTGGGAGGACGCGCGATGCCTATCTTCATGGACCGGCACTACCTCGAAGGAACGTCAGCCGCCGAGGTTGCCCAGGCGCATCGCATGGATATCGACATTCAGGATCGATACGGCGTCAAGTTTCTGACTTATTGGTTCGACGAGCGGCGCGGTACGGCCTTCTGTCTGGTGGATGCGCCCGATGTCGAAACCGTCCACTGCGTACATCGCGAAGCGCACGGTTTCGTCGCTAATGAGGTCGTCGAGGTGGCTCTGTCGGCTGTCGAGGCCTTTCTCGGTCGCATCAATGACCCCGATCCGGCCCCGGGCCAATCCGCGCCGCGGATGGATCCTGGCCACCGGGCGATCCTGTTTACCGATATTGTCGGCTCGACCGAGATGACGGCGCGCCTCGGCGACCGCATGGGGACGGAGCTGGTCAGGGCGCATGACGCGATCGTGCGCCGGTGCCTCGGCAAAAATTCCGGCCGCGAAGTGAAGCACACCGGCGACGGCATCATGGCCGCCTTCGCGGAGACGACCGCAGCCGTCGAATGCGCCATGGCGATCCAGCAGGAATTCCAGCATTACAACGGCAGCAAGGCCGAGCCGATCCATGTTCGCATCGGGCTCGATTGCGGCGAGCCGGTCGAGGACAGCAACGACCTCTTCGGCTCCACAGTGCAGCTCGCAGCCCGCCTCTGCGCGGCCGCAGCCAGTGACCAGATCCTCGTGTCGGAGAATATATTCCGGGAATTTGGCGCCGGCGACCTCTTTGCCCACGCGACGCGCCGGCGCATCAAGGGATTTTCGAAGCCGGTGCTGGTCTTCCGCTGCGATTGGGCGGGTGCCAGCCTTGGCTAAAGCGCGTCGCGACGGGGGCGACGCGCATAGAGCCGGTGAAATCCGCTGAGACTGTTGCGGCATTCCGCGGCGCCGCGGCCGGTTATGACCGGAGATTCGCAACGGGACGCGTCGCTTATGACGTGGCGGCACGCCAGCTCAGATCGTCACGAACAGACGTGGTTCTTCAAGCATTGCCGACGTTTCGATCGCCCATCCCCTCGAATTTGGGGCCGCTGTCGAGCATGCCAGACATCTTCAGAAAACGGCGGAAATTCTCGCGCGCGGCGCTCAGAGGAAATGCCCCCTTGGCGGTATCCCTGCACGCCTTCAGCAGAGTGTCGTATGCCAGACCTCGCTTGTCCTGCGGCCACTCATCCAGAAAATCGAAGATTTCGTCGAGACTTTTGATCTCGGCGACGAAATGCCGACGATGAAGAAAAACCGGCTCGAACCGAGCTTCCGACATAGTAACCTCCCATTTATATTACTTTTTTATGGAACAATATTACTGAAAATCGCCGATTTGTTCAAGGCGAAATCGCGATTAGTTCGCTAGAGAACACTATGAACTTCCTTCCATAATCGCAGAATAGCTCGAGCAGATTATCGGGATTGCAGGATCACGAGGGACGATCGCTCGATGATCGAAGCCATTTCCTATCAGATCAGCGTGATCACTCTCGCCGGTCCTCGCATCTGGTTGTATCGGCATGATAGATTGCCGAGACAAACCTCAGGAGAAGCTCAGATGACCCGATTCCTCACATTGGTCGCAACCGGCGCGATGATCGGTTTGTCCACGCTCATGTCTTCCTGTAACACCTCGCCATCGAGGCAGGACCGGGAGGATTTTCAGTATCAGCGGGATACTTCGAGGAACCCAGCCTGCGCCGGTGGCTTCAGGCCCAGCAATGCTCGCTCGTGCAGCTATTGAAAGACCGGTTTGCCGATCAGAGGTTTGGCGCATCAGGAGGCTTGGAAACAGCCATTGCCGAGCGGTCGATCTCCTGCATAGCCAACAGAAACATTGGAAACACCGTGAATTCCATGCCGAATAGAGACTTCCTTGAGTTCCACGCATTGCCGCTGGACACCATCACTGGGATTATCGACAGAGCCGGCCAGCTTGCGAAGCATTAGGCGGACCGCACGATGCCACAGTCGCTGCTGGGCAAGCGAGTTGGTGTTATCGCCGACGACACGGGATGGCGGAACACGGCGGCCTTCGATCTCGGCGTCAAGGCCATGGGCGGCGTCTGCGTGCAACCGCCGATCAGCTTCAACACCCGCGAGGCCACAGCGGACCTTGCGGGCTATCTCGATAACTGGTTCGATCTTCTCGTCGTCAGGACGAAGGAACTCGCTACCTTGCAAGAGCTCGCGGCAGTCATGGATGCGCCTGTCATCAATGCCCGGACAAGACTAAATCATCCATGTGAAACGCTCGGCGATCTCGCCTATATCAAGAGCGTCAGGGGATCACTGGAAGGCCTCAAGGTCGCCGGGATCGCGCCGGATGCCAACATTCTTCGTTCCTGGGTCGAGGCATCGAAATCCATGCCCATCCGCGTCGTCCAAGTCTATCCGGAGCGCTGGCAGGTGACCGATCCCAATCTCCTGAACCAGAATTTCGAAACCAGCCGGGATATCCGGGATGCCCCTGCAGCAGACGTCATCATCACGGACTCGTGGCCGAAAGACGCGAGAGAAAACGAGCTGATCGAGTATCAAGTAACGGCAACGCTCCTCGATAAGGGACAGCGCGACATGATCTTTTTGCCATGCCCGCCAGTCGCAAGAGGGCAGGAAGTAACCGTCGACGCCATGTTGCACCCTGCCTGCCAAAGCCGTCCCGCAAAAGCATTCCTGCTTCACGCCCAGAATGCGCTGATGGAGTGGGCGACATCTTGACGATCGGGCGTTGCGCCTCGACGTGATCCGGCTCGCGACCCTCAGCGCGCACGAATTTTCCCAGTCTCTGAATTGTGTCGTTTTCGCATCACTTTCCGTAGGGTTGTAAATTCCCTCTTGGCAAGGGCGAATAGCTTCGCTACAAAACGCTACCGCTTCAGATCGAACAAAGGGAGGCGTTGAATGACATCAGCGATCATCGTAGCCCTCCCGCGTGGTATGTCCCGACGCTAGGTCATATCCGTTCGCGGCCCGCCTTAAGCGCGCCCGACATGCGGTTTTTCCATCTTTCATAGCCCGATTGATCTGACGGGATCACTTCGTCTTCCGCGCGGGCTGTGCCTTTCAACTCTCGATTTTGAGGACCGGTTTCCGATACCGGCCGGGCTGGTTAAAATGACTCGCAAGAAGCTCGATTTCCGCGCCGATGCCTATCGTCACGTGCTCGGCTTTGTTTTTCATCATTGGCGCCACCGTGCTGTTCTGGTGGGCGTTATCATTGTGTTGGTTGCCGCCAGCACGCTTGCCGAGGTCATGGTGCCGGTGTTTTCGGGCCGGATCGTCGATGCCATTGCCGGCGGTCACGCCGCCGACGGTGCGCTCAGCGCCTTCGTCGTCGTCGTGGTGCTCGGCCTCACCAGTGTCGTGCTGCGCTGGTTCATATTCAACGGCATCATCCGGCTGACGCTGCGCATCATGGCCGATGTGGCCAATAACGGTTTCCACAAGGTGCAGCGCTTCTCGACCGACTGGCACGCCAATAGCTTTGCCGGTTCGACGGTGCGTAAGATCACTCGCGGGATGTGGGCGCTCGACTTGCTCAACGACGTGCTGCTCGTCGCGCTGCTGCCGTCCCTCGTAATGCTGGTCGGCGCCAGTATGGTGCTCGGCAGCTACTGGCCGGTCATGGGCCTGATCGTGGCTGCAGGGTCGCTGGTCTATATCGGCGTGACTGTAGCGCTTTCCATGGGCTTCGTGTCGCCGGCGGCAAGGCTTGCCAATGCCTGGGACACCAAGCTCGGCGGCGCGCTCGCTGACGCCATCAGCTGCAATTCGGTAGTCAAGGCCTTCGGGGCTGAAAACCGCGAAGAGGCCCGCTTGCGCCACGTGCTGGGCAAATGGGACAGCCGCACGCGGCGGACATGGAAGCGCGGCACCTTGAGCGGCACGATCCAGGGCCTCATGATGGTATCCATGCAGGCCGGCATTCTGGGGACGGGCCTGATCATGTGGCGGCAGGGGCTGGCGAGCGCCGGCGACATCACCTTCGTGCTGGCGATGTTCTTCGTTTTGCAAGGCTATCTGCGCAATGTCGGCCAGGACATCCGCAACCTGCAGCGCGCCGTCAACGACATGGAGGAGCTGGTACTGCTCGACAGGATGCCGCTCGGCATCGAGGACAAGCCGCACGCCAAGCCGATCACGATCGGCGCGGGCGAGATCGTCTTCGATCGCGTCACCTTCCAATATGGCGCTCATCCCGACCCGCTTTACGAGGATTTTTCGGTCACCATAAAACCCGGTGAGCGCGTCGGCCTGGTCGGGCATTCGGGCTCGGGCAAGACGACTTTCGTCAAGCTCATCCAGCGCCTCTATGACGTGAACTCGGGCGCCATTCGCATCGACGGCCAGGAAATCGCCGAGGTCAGGCAATCGAGCCTGCGCGGTCAGCTCGCCATCGTGCAGCAGGAGCCCATCCTGTTCCACCGGACGCTTGCGGAAAATATCGCCTACGGCAGGCCGAACGCCTCGCGGCGCGAGATCGAGCAGGCGGCGAAACAGGCCAATGCACACGGCTTCATCATGGACCTGCCCAAGGGCTATGAGACGATGGTCGGCGAACGCGGCGTCAAGCTGTCGGGCGGCGAGCGACAGCGTGTCGCCATCGCCCGCGCCTTCCTGGCTGATGCCCCGATCCTGATCCTCGACGAGGCGACGTCGAGCCTCGACAGCGAAAGCGAGGTGCAGATCCAGCAGGCTATGGAACGGCTGATGGACGGCCGCACGACGCTTGTCATCGCCCATCGGCTGTCCACGGTGCGGGCGCTGGACCGGCTGCTGGTGTTCGACAAGGGCAGAATCGTCGAAGAAGGCGACCACCAGGCGCTGATCCGGCTCAACGGCGGCATCTATCGCCGGCTGTTTGAGCGGCAGGCGCTGGAACTGACCAAGGGCCTGGTGGCATAAACCGCCTTCTCCTTCGATATGTGCCTCAGTTGTGCGCTTAAGCGCCGATGACTACCCTCTCCCCGTTTCAAGGGGAGAGGGAACGTGCAAACGCAGCGTCGAAGTCGGGAGAAGCCGATGCGGGAGGCTCAATGCTCCGCAGCGAAGCCCGCCATCAGCGGATGAGGCTCAGGACAAAGCGAAGATCCTGACCTCTCTGCCGATGCCCTGAAGCTCCGCCATTCGTGAGGCCGATGTGACGCCGCTGTCGCGCAGGATCTCCGAGACATTGGCGTCTTCGACGATCGCCTCGGTCGTCATGATCACATTCGGGTCGGCAAGGCCCTGGACGCGGGAGGCGATATTGACCGTCTGGCCGAAATAGTCCTGCCTGTCGTTCAGGTTGACGGCGAGGCACGGTCCCTCGTGGATGCCGATTTTCAGCAGGAGGTCTTCACTGCCGTGTTCGGTGTTCAGCCGGCGCATCGCCTCCCGCATCCTGAGCGCCGCCGCCACCGCCCGGTCGGGGCTCGGAAAGGTCGCCATCACCGCATCGCCGATCGTCTTGACGACGGCGCCGGCCTCGGTGGCGACGATCTCGTGAAGGACCCTGAAATGCGCCCGCACCAGATCGAACGCGGCAAGATCGCCGACGCGCTCATAGAGCGCGGTCGAGCCCCTGAGATCGGTGAAGAGGAACGTCAGGCTGGTGATCTTCAGGCGCTGGTCGACGTCGAGCGTATCCGTCCGGTAGATGTCACGGAAACTCTGGTTCGTCAGCAGGCGCTTGGCCGTCAGAAATGGCCGCCTGCGGCCCAGGAGGTCGTGCAGCTCATCGCCGGCAATGCAGACATTCGGCACCACCCGGCGATCCGTGTGGTTCTCGAGAGTGAGCCGCAGCAAGCCGGGACGTAGCGTCACGGTTTCGTTCAGAGCATGCCCGCGGCTGATGACCATCGAGAGGTTCTGGCGCTCGTCGGTGGGTTCCCCCTGCACATCGATGAACTGGGCCGAATGGGTCACCGCATCGAAGATAATGACGAATTGCGCCGGCAGCTGCAGCGACACGAAGGCCTTCTCGCCCGGGGCCAGCTCGATCAGTTCTAGCAGGATGCGGTCGAACCTGGCTTCGAGGTCCTCCGGCAGGTCGACGCCGGAGCTGAAGAAAATCTGGCGGTAATATTCGAGAGGCGGCAGCCGGTCTGGCTCGTGGGCGGCAATCCTGCGCACGCGCGGACTGACCGTGAAGGTGACCTCGACCATCTCGTCGAGGGTCGGTTCGTATCCGGCTGCGCAGAGGGCGCAATGATAGGTGTCCTGATTGACCCCCTTGAGGGTTGCGCCGCTGTCAAGGACGCCGCCGCATCCTGGGCAAAGCACGTTCCAGGTCATCTCAAAGGCGCCGATCCGGGCTGCATGCAGAAAGGCGGCGATGGTCTTTTCTGCATCGAGATGATGCTTATCGGCGAAAGCGAGCGCATTGATGCGATTGAGATCGCGATCATGGCCATGCTTCACGACATTTTCGATGCACTCGACCGTCTCAGGGTCAGCCGCCTGTCGCAGGCTGGCAAAAAGCACGTCCATTTCGCTCATCGGACAAGTCTCTGTGCTGACAATACGGCTCATGACGTCAGTCCAGGGATGATAACACGGGACATTCCCAATAGAAATCGACCGGGCCGGATGCCGCTCGCCACCGATAGGCCGGGTGCGGCGGCGTCCGAAAACCGGACGGGATCGTCCGTTTTGCAGTTGCGCCACCACCCGCGAAAATCGGTGGATCTCGCGCACAAAAAGCGAGCTTCACCGCCCCCGCTTCCGCTACAGTCACTCGTTTCGGCCTCTCGGGCCTGGTCGCAAAGGAGAAACGATGGATCGTCTCGTCGGCGCGGATGAAGGGGCTCGATCGGCAGATCGGGTTGACGAGGCCGCTCGTGCGGAGGGTCTTGCGCGGGATATAACCGCCATCAAGATCGGCGACTGTCTATTGGGCTACAAGGCGGTGCAGCGCCGCATGCGGGGCGGCCGCTGGAATCATTTCCGCGGCCGAATGCGCGAGATCGAGAAATTGATCCGGCATCGTCATGGCGAGATCGTGCCCGAGGCGGATGACGGCTTGATCTATGTCGAGGTGATCGCCGGTCTTGCTTTTGTCGAGTTCGGGGAAGGCTTTGTCGAGGTGATCGCCGGTCTTGCTTTTGTCGAGTTCGGGGAAGGCTTTGTCGAGGTGGTTCTCAGCTGGGCGGCGCGATGGCTGCCGTGGGCTCAAAAAGCCGTGATCGAGGAAATCATCTATGAGCGGACGAGAGTGCGCTTTTCTCCTCTGACCGCCGATGCGCTCGGTCACGCCCTGCATCTGAGCTACGCCGAACGCAGCGCGCTCGACATTCGCACCATCGGCGCCTTCGACGTGCCGAAGGCGAAAAGAGCAAAACTGCAGAAGGAAAAGCGGCGCCAGCGCGAACGAACCCGAAAGGAAGAGCAGCGGCGGGCCGCCGGCGCCGTTTCCAGGGCCGAATATCTCGACAACTCTCTCAGCGCAGCCCGCCCCTGGGAGGCCTTCGGCATCAGCCGCCGCACCTGGGAGCGCCGCGGCAAACCGATGCCGGAGCCAATGCCAGACGGCGCGCCGATTTCGCTGGCCGCTTAGCGCTGCGGCATTTCCCCTATTAGCGAGGCGGCCCGAACCAGGTGCTCATCGCTGCGTCGAGGCCATTCCCGGATCCCTCGCCCACCCATGCCACGTATCCGTCAGGCCGGATCAGCACCGCAGTCGGCGCCGCAACCGCCCCCAGCGCCGGCAGCACCCACGGCCCATCATAGCTGGCCTCGACCAGAGGCACGCGGCTTGACCATGGCCCGGTGTCGAGGCTGCCGCGCGAGGCGAGGTTCAACAGCACCGGTCTCGCCTCTCTCAACAGGGTAAAGAGATGCAAGGGGCCGTCCGGCGTGACCAGATCGAGATCAGGGATGCGGCGGCCGAGCAGCGGATGCCCCTCGCCGAAGTCGTATCGGATGCCAAGTCCGGACATTTCGGCAGCGATCTTCTTGCGCGCCTCCTCCAGCCCAAGCAGTTCCAGCACGACCTCTCTGAGAGCCTCGGTGCGATCATCGGTCCGTTGCAGCGCGACCTGGGCCATCGTCGTGCGCAGCACGCGGGCGGCGACCGGATGGCGCTCCGCGTGATAGGTGTCGAGCAGGGCTTCGGGCGATATGCCCTTCACCACCTGGGCAAGCTTCCAGCCGAGATTGACGGCATCCTGCACACCGGTATTGAGGCCCTGCCCGCCGACCGGCGAATGCACATGCGCGGCATCACCCGCCAGCAGCGCCCTGCCTTTGCGGTAGACCTCCGCCTGGCGCGACATATCGGTGAACCTTGATATCCACTTCAGGCCGTGGATCCCATAATCGGTTCCGCAGGCGGCGATCAGCGCTTGCTTGAGATCGTCAAGCGTCGGCTCGCCTGTGCCCCCGGCAGTCTTTTCCGTGACCATGACATTGATCGGACCTTCGCTGGCGAAGACCACCTTGCCGTCGCGGATTTCATATTCCTCGCGGCCGAAGGCATGCATGCCGAGCGCCGTGCGATGGACTCCGAGCGGCGGCTCTTCCTCCATCTCAGCCTCGGCGAGAATATTGCTGGTCGTCGCGTCCCATCCCGGAAAGGCAATGCCCGCCAGCTTGCGAACCAGGCTGCGGCCGCCATCGCAGCCGACGAGATAGCCTGCGTGCAGCGACGTACCATCGGAGAGTTCGAGGGTGACGCCGGCCTCGTCCTGCTCGAAATCAGTCAGTTCGCGGCCGCGATAGATCGTCACCGGCAGTTCGCCGACCCAGCCGGCGAGGATGCGCTCGATATGCTTCTGCCGCAGGGCCAGCCCATAATTGTGCCGCGTCGGGAAATCGCTGATATCGAGCCGCGTGACCGCAAAGCCAGTGACCTGGGCGATCTGGCCTTCCGCCAGGAACCGATCGACGATGCCGCGCTGGTCGAGAACCTCGAGCGTGCGCGAACTCAGACCGCCGGCACGCGAACCGACGATCTCCTGGTTCTCGCGCCGCTCGACGACGGCGACATCGACACCCGCCAGGGCCAGTTCACCCGCCAGCATCAGCCCCGTCGGCCCTCCTCCCGATATGATGACCGCATGTTCTTTCATCCGCGAACTCCTCTGTTCACACTTCCGAGCGAAAAATCCGCCATAGCGGGCCAACCCGGCGCGTTGACCTTCCCCAATTTCGTGATCCCTGTTCGGGTGCCGATTTCCCCTGTCGCAGGTTGTTCCCCCTATAAATAAAAGCTCTATAATGGTGGGAAGGACTTGCGACAGAATTTCTGCCTTGCTTTCAAAGCCCTGTTGGTTGCCGCTTGCGCGCTGTTTCGCGGTGGAGCGCGGGCGTTGAAACACGACCGGACCGGGTAGGCGCCGGATCCGACAGAGCGCCCATCTTTCACCATTCGTTCCGGAGGACCGATCAAAAAGCTGTCGTGACGCCTCTCACTGCGGAGCTGTCGCCTTTTGCGGAATGGTCTCAGTCGCCGGTCGCTCGGACGGATCGGCGGGATGGCCATAGAGCGTATAAACGGCGCCCGCCAGGATGCCGAGGACGAGAAGAGCGAGCACATAAGACATCATTCCGCGGATGGCCGTTTTCGGTGTTCTGTCCATCAGGGGGACCTCCAAGATAGATCAGGGTCAAAGTCGATGCGGGTGCATTTGGTTCCGAGAATGAAAGTCTGGGGCGGCCCGTCTGCATTTGCACGGAAGGCGATTCAGATCACCAATCTCGATTCTAATTTGCAGCGCTTGGAAATCCTTCCGATCCGAGGGAAGATCATCCCACGCTAACCTGGGGGTTCTCATGGAAAATCACGAGCCGTTTCTGCGAGAAGCGATTGCGCTCTCGAAATCCGCGATGGCAAACGGCGACGAACCGTTTGGCTCCGTCCTTGTAAAGGACGGCGAGGTCATCCTGCGCGCCGAAAACAGTGTCTTCACCGGCCACGATATGACAAACCACGCCGAGATGAATCTGGTTAAACTGGCGGCGCGGCACCACGACCCTGCTTATCTCGCCGACTGCACGCTCTATACCAGCACTGAGCCCTGTGCGATGTGCTCCGGGGCGATCTACTGGTCGGGCATCGGCCGCATGGTGTTTGCGTGCTCGGAAACGCGGCTCGGCGAGATTGCCGGGATCGGGTTGAATGTACCCAGCCGGGCGGTGTTGCAGACCGGCGCGCGTTCCGTCACGGTGGTTGGCCCGACGAACCTCGAAGACGAAGCCGCCGAAGTTCACCAGGAATTCTGGCCGAAGCATCTGGGCAAGGTTTAGGCCCAGGGCTCATTGATTTGCGCCGGAAGATGACGGCGGCTGCGATTCATTTGGACGAAAAGAAGATGTGGGCGCATCTGTTCTGGCGGGTGGCAAGCCGACGCCCATCCTTGACCGTTGCAAAGGCTCGCTCAGCAAAAACACATCACCGATCGCAGCCTCCTTTGGGAGGGAGCGTCGGGGTTCGTGGGCTCGATGAGCGAAGTCAGGAGAACGGGAGCGGCGAAAGATCACCGCCAAACGGAGATCCACCCCGCCACAGTGCCGCCATAGAATTCGGCCCAATCATCATTGTATAACAGGCGGATGCGAAGAATGAGATTGATGCTTCTCCTTGCTGCGGCCCTATTTCTGACAGCGGTGCATGCCCAAGCCCAAGTTTACGCGCCGTATGATGGATACGACGAATACGACGGCTATGGCTATGATGACCCTTACAGCCCCTATCCCCCTCCTCCCTACTACGAGCCAGAACCTGACTATGGGGAGCCCTTGCAAGAACGTCGGGAGCCATCGACGCGAATTGGTAGAGGAACCATCGTCATCGCCACGCGTGAGCACACCCTTATCTACACGACGTCAGCGGGTGAGCAGTTTGCTTACCCCATCGCCGTCGGCCGCGAAGGCAAACAATGGTATGGGACAACGCGGGTGGTGTCGAAACGACTGCATCCCGAATGGCGGCCAACGGCCAGCATGCGCCAGAAAAATCCAAGGCTCCCAGCGGTGGTCAAACCCGGGCCTGCAAATCCGCTCGGAACGCGCGCGATCTACCTTGCCGACGGACTGCTGCGCATCCATGGCACCAACGATCCCTCCTCCATCGGCACCAATGCATCAAGCGGATGCTTTCGGATGTACCGCGAGGATGTGGAGGAGCTTTACGACATGATCCGGCCGGGGACCCGAGTGATTGTTCAGCGGTGATCGAATGCCTTCTATCCAACACCGTACTGGAACCTAGGCGATGCACTCAAGTTCATGCTCGCAAGCGATGCGCAGAAGCGTTTCGCCATCCGCCTCGATCTCCTCGGATAAACGGATCGCCTCTTCACCGCCGGCGGCACCACACCCTCACCCTAACGGCTTTGCGACGCTCCGCATCAACGCATTAAACCCGGCTTTGTTGGAGCGGAAGCGGCGGCTGGAATCGACCCATTTCTGTCAATCGGAGCTAGTTCGTGGATTCCAGAAAGCTGCCGCTTATCACAACAGAGCGATGCCAGCTTCGCTACCGGCGCTGTTCCGAGCCAGACAGCCCCTGCGGCGAGGCAGGTTTTCCGCTTATGGGGCTTATGCCGCACTTGGCCTTCGCAGCCTGCCACGCGCGTTGGAAGAAACGGATTTCTGTGGCGATGGTTTCGCGGAACGGATCGGTTTGGTTGAAGTAGTCGCGATCCAGACCGAGCTTTGCACCGTCTGCATCGCCCTTGTAATAGGTGCCGAACAAATGATCCCAGATCGGGAAATAATTGGCGAAATTCTTGTCGTGATGTTCCCGCACTCGGGAGTGATGGACGAAGTGGTCGCGTGGTGACTGGATCACGTATTTGCCAAACCAGCCATGCCAGGGAATGGCACTGTGCTTGACCAGACCAATGGCGTTAAAGGTGATGGTCACGACGGCGAACTCGGCCGTTGGCAGGCCAATAAGCAGCGCCGGAACGACCATAATGGCCATGTTTATGGCCTTCTCCAGCGGATGCTCCCGCGACGAAGTCAGCCCGTTGAACTCTTCCGCTGCGTGGTGAAATTCGTGCAGCCGCCATAGCACGGGCAGCCGGTGTATCAACCTATGCTGCCAATAGCTCAAGAAGTCTGTCAGCACTAGGAACAAGAGGACATGTGCCCAGCCTGGCAACCTCCGGCCAAGGTCCAGGTGGGGGGCATCCTGAGCCGCGCGGGTAATGGCATAGGACAGACCAAAAGATGCGAGCGCTGCAAATAGCGTAATCATTCCCGTCGCCTGAAGGACGAAATAGACGATGTCGGTAATTGTGGATTTGCTGCGTTCGAAGAAAACCCGACGGAACCCGGAATTGCCGAACCCCACATAAGTGAGTTCCACCGCGAAAACCGTCAGAACCAGGCCAATGGAAATGGCGAAACTGAGCGCCATTGCCTTACCATTCAGATAATAAGTATTGTAAAAAAAGCTTCCAAGCTTGTGCAGGCAGTATTCGACCAGCACCATGGCACTGCTCCAAACACGAACCCGTACAGCTTAGTCCTGACGATGCGCTTTTGGCAGATTGCTCAAAGGACGATCGGGGCGTCCTTTTTATGTATACCAGTGGTCGAGGTGCAGTCCCGGGAGGCATGCAAGAGGGTAGAGGAGCACTGCGAAAAAATTTCAACTGGCCGAAAGGCTCATAATAAAGAACTATCATGACGCGAACAAAAGGCTATATACGGTTCGATGCGCGTTAGCATAGGGATCGAGGGTAAGTTGATGCTGTGTCGGGTCACGCTGGATCCTCCCTGAACTCATCGCCTGCGCCACGCTGGCGGCCATCGACGGCGACACGCCAAGTGCGATGGGCAAAACACGCGATTGCTGGGGGAAGGCGTTCCATTCGTCAGCGGCATCGACACGCCGGAGATCGGGAGCCCCGCAAAGTGTCTCAAGGAACGGAAGCTGGCGTTGATTGCCAAGGAAAGGCTGAAAGAACTTTTGGCTAATTCAGCGGCGCGGTGGACCGGACGCCATCGCACCGACCGCTCGTCAGCATCTATCGACCGAATGGGAAGAGATCGGAGCCAAGATGCTCCGGGAGGGATTCGCCCGGACATGGAGCCCGCTCAACGAAACGATTGGTGTGATTAATCCACGAAATACTTCGTGTTTGCGATCCTGCTTGATCAGGCGCGCTTCAGCCCTACCCTTCGCTTGCCAGGGAAATGAGGCTGTCATGATCCCATCGCCAATAGCACAGGCGCAGAACGTGCTGAATCACGCCGAAGTGGCCCTTTGCCAGCGGGTCTTCGATCACGTCGTATCGGTGAAGAAGATCACCTCGGACCCGCAGCGCCAGGACCTAGCCTCTCGGATCATTCACTCCTATCAGCACGGGGTGAAGGATGAGGACAGTTTGTTGAGCCTGCTTATCGATGTTCGATCGTAGAACCGGACCACCGACCCCACGCACCCTTCAATCTTGCCGGTCTTTGATCGTCTGGCGACGGATACCCAAGAAGCCGTTCGTACTCGGCTTCCGGAGCGCCGTAACAACCATCGGCAACATCGAGGAGAATCTGGCGGTCCAGAATCTTGACGTTTCCTCGCGTCGACTTGATGGCGCGCATGCCCTCCAGGATATGCAGATGGTCGGTGACCCCGGATCGCCTGACGCCAAGCATCAACGCCAAAAACTCGTGGGTAACAGGCATATCGTCCACGAGAAGACGGTCATGGCACATAAGCAGCCATCTCGCGAGACGCTGGTGCATGCTGTATCGGCCCGCCGCCAATGCCGAGTAAGCCAGTTGCAGCTCGCGCGTGTGGACATAGCGGAGAAACATTAGACGAGTTGCTTCGTCGCGCAGCAGGGGCAGGAAGCGGCTGGTGGGCAGTTCTAGCCCGACCCCTGAAATCTGCATGAAAGCGCGGTTTGGCATCCGATCGACGCCGAGCACCACCGGATATCCGCTCATCCCCTCGTATCCAATCTGACCTACCTCTATGCCTATTCCGTTCGAAGCCGCGGCCACCATTGAAGCCAGACCGCTCTCGATAAAACAAACGTGCTCAATTGGCTGATTAGGTTCCACAAGCGAGCGGCGGACTGGAAGATCAACACGCTTCAGGTCTGATGCGATAAGATCAAAAGCCTCCTCTGGAAGCCTTCGCAGCAACTTGTTCCTGGTATCTTTCTGCACAATTTTTGTCACAGCGTCGCCTCCGTGTGACTGCGTTGGCATACGTCCTTTGCCGATTCAGTCCCGTTCGCCCTCCTAAACGCACGAGCGAGGAAATCGATGCGGTTGTAATCCAAATTGCTAATATGCTTCGCCCAGCGGAACCTGCATGTGAAAACTTGGTTTGGCGACAACTGCGGGGGATGCCACCTTTGGAAACCCGGCCTGGAAAAGCCTCGTTCGCAGTCACCAACTGCAGGTGATTGCCAGACGCGGGAGCGGCTGGAGATGGGGAGTGCAGGCCGTTGTCGACCTACTATTTTCATATCAAACACGCTGATCACGTCGTGACTGATCCAGACGGTGAGACATTCCTGGACTTGGAAGCAGCAAGAGAAGAGGCCGGTGAAGCTCTCAGAGAGCTCGTTGGCAGGGCCATCCTATCCAATCAGAAAGAACTCCCGCAGGCGATCGAGATTCGGGACGCCCATGGTCAACTGGCTGCCGAAGTTCATATCGATGCGGCGATACCCCAGATCGCGCATCGAAACAGAGATCGATAGCGTCGCTATCCCAATTTTCAGTTGATCTTCAAGGAAATACCGATTGCGTCTGGAACGGTTTTGCGCCGTCCGTCCGTTGCTATCTCGCCCGCTCCTGGGCCGCGTCAGATTCATCCGCGAGGCGGCGCTTGGCGGCGGCCTCGATCTAAGTCGATCGGCGGCCGAGGAAGCTCCCGTTTCATATTTGAGCGGCTGGTCAGGGCCAATAGGCAACGTCCTGATCGGCGCATTCCTCCGGGCTCAATTCATTCCCCAACTCGCGCCAGTAGATTGGAGCGATCTTGTCGCAGTAGGTCTTGGGGTCCAGCCCGAACGGCCTGCGGCCCAAGCGGCAGTGGAACCTTATGCGTTGAAAAAACCGTTCGCAGAATTCCTCTTTGGTCATGCAAATAAACTTCGCGGGGCCGAAGATCGTTTCAACTGAAGGTGCAGCAGCGCGAAACCTACCGGGCGGCCCCACACGCGCGATGTTCGGCACGGAGCATATTCCCGGCCTTGCCGATGAAACGCGCTGACGGCCCCGTGGGCGGCAAGGCGGAGTATGCGGGCGTCATTGAAACCGATTTCGGCGGCGGTCGCAGCGTTCCAATTTGTAACGGTGCCTTCGACCTTTGGACCTACAGTTTTTCCGGCCGCCGGAGCTATCCGCTTATGTTTCTTGGAGTTTTTTGGTGAGAGCGTCGGGGTTCGAACCCGAGACCTACTGATTAAAAGTCAGTTGCTCTACCGGCTGAGCTACGCTCTCCCTCTCCGCGGGTGTGAGGCACCCCGGCTGGAAGTGGGCGGAACATAGGCAGGTGACCGATTGCGGTCAACCGAAAAATTCGGCTTTTTGCAAAGGTAGGACACATTTCTCTCGCGCGCAAAGGCAGATTTCTCGCCCACGCAAAAAGGTGATTGGCAATCCCGCGCCTGCGACGCTAGGAACGGGACGCATATTGCAGCCGGAGAGAATGCGTGTCGATTGCCGATATTTCCCTGTGGAGCGCGTTGTTGGCAGGGGCGCTTTCCTTTCTTTCGCCCTGCGTGCTTCCCCTCGTCCCTCCCTATTTGTGCTATATGGCCGGCATATCGGTCGAGCAGTTCCGCGGCGGCGGCGCGGTGGCGGTCTCGCCTGATATCAGGCGCGGCGTGCTGTTTTCGGCGCTGCTCTTCACGCTCGGCTTTGCCACCGTCTTCGTGGCGCTCGGGGCCGGTGCGTCGAGCATCGGCATGGCGCTTCGCCAGCATCTCGACCTGCTCTCCAAGATCGGCGGGCTTGTTATCATCGTCATGGGGCTGAATTTCCTCGGCCTCTTCCGAATCGGCCTGCTTGCCCGCGAGGCGCGCTTCCAGGGCGGCGGCAAGCCGGCGACGCTGACGGGCGCCTATGTCATGGGCCTCGCCTTCGCCTTCGGCTGGACGCCCTGCATCGGTCCGGTGCTCGGCGCAATCCTCGGCGTCGCCGCCTCGCGCGAGACGGTCGTCTCCGGCGCCGGGCTGCTTGCCATCTATTCGCTCGGTCTTGCCATCCCCTTCTGGATCGCCGCCGGCTTTTCCGGCGCCTTCATGCGCTTCCTGTCACGCTTCCGCCGCCATCTCAGCACGGTGGAAAAGGTGATGGGCATCTTCCTCATCCTCACCGGCCTCGCCTTCCTGCTCGGCTGGGTCAGCGATGTGGCGATCTGGTTCCAGCAGACCTTTCCGATCCTGATGCAAATCGGCTAGAAGAGATTCTTCCCCGCCAACCATCCCGCGCAACCGGACTTTTCCTTGGCCGACATCATCAGCCTGCTGCTGCCGTTCTTCGGCCTGATCCTGATCGGTTATGCCGCCGCCAAGGCGACGAAGCAGCCGGCCGAATCGCTCGGCTGGCTGAACACCTTCATCATTTATGCCGCCCTGCCCGCTTTGTTCTTCAAGCTCGTCTCGCGCACGCCGATCGAAGAACTGACGCGGATCGATTTCATCGTCACCGATATCGCCGCGACCTATGCGGTCTTCATCCTGCTCTTTGTTATCGGTCGTTTCGTGCGTGGCAATCCGCTTGATGAATGCACCATCCAGTCCTTTGCCGGCGCCTATGGCAATATCGGTTATATGGGGCCGGGGCTGGCACTGCTGGCGCTCGGCGAAGGCGCTGCAGTGCCGGTGGCGCTGATCATCTGCTTCGAGAACGCGCTGCATTTCATCGTGGCGCCGGCACTGATGGCGGCAGCAGGCGACGACAAGCGTTCGGCTGGCCGGCTTGCCGCCGACATTGCTCGCAAGGTGGCGCTGCATCCCTTCATCCTGTCGACGGCGGCCGGTTTTGCCGTCGCCGCCTTGCACGTCGATCAGCCGCTGGCGTTCCAGCGCCTCGTCGACTACCTCGCCCAGGCGGCCGCGCCCTGTGCGCTGTTCGCCATGGGCGTGACGCTGGCTCTGAGGCCGCTGAAGCGGATTCCGGCAGAAATCTCCTATATCGTGCCGGCGAAGCTGATCCTGCACCCGATCGCGGTTTTTGTCGCGCTGACCGCTGTCGGCGGTTTTGAGCCGGTCTGGATCCAGGCGGCCGTGTTGCTCGCCTGCCTGCCGACGGCGACCAATGTCTTCGTCATCGGCCAGCAATATGGCGTCTGGCAGGAACGCGCCTCGGCGACGATCCTGATCACGACAGTGCTTTCGGTGGCCAGCGTTTCGCTCTGGCTGATCGCGATCCGCTCAGGCCTTCTTCCGCTTCAGCTTTTGCTTTAACGAATCCGGAATATCGCGAAAGCCCCGGCCGGGCTCGATGCCCTCGCGCATGACCAGGTTGCGCAGCGGCGGAATGGCCGAGAGGATATGAAGGCCGGCAGCGCGCAGCATCTGAACGGGGAGGAAATCCGAAAGCAGCGAGCGGTTAAGAAGATCGACGCTCGCCGTGCGCGTCATGATATCGGCGCGGCGACGGCGGTCGAAGCTATCGCCGGCATCGGCCGGCAGCGGCAGTTCCGCCCTGTCGCAGAGAATGTCGGTCAGCACCATGATATCGCGCAGGCTGAGGTTCAGCCCCTGCGCCCCGATCGGCGGGAAGACATGGGCGGCCTCGCCGATCAGCGCGATGCGCCCTTTGCCGAAACGATGAGCCATCATGCCAGAGAGCGGCCAGACCTGCACACCTTCCTCAACGCTCACCTTGCCCAGCATGGACTGCATCTGGGTCTCAACGAGAGAGCCCAGTTCGGCCAGCGACAACTCCATGCGGGCGGCCGCGTCGGCGGGATCCTGCACCCAGACAAGGCTGGAGCGGCTACCCGGCAGCGGCACCTGGGTGAAAGGGCCGTGTTTGGTGTGGAATTCACTGGAGATATTTTGGTGCGGCAGCGAATGGGCGAAGTTCAGCACCATCGCCGATTGCGGGTAGGACCAGTTGCGCACGCCGATACCTGCCGCCTCGCGCAGCTTCGAGCCGCGGCCGTCGGCGCCAACGGCAAAATCGGCCGTCAGCACCTCGCCGCCGGCAAGCGAAAGCGACACTCGCTCGGCGGAGATGTCGATCGACTCGGCCATATCGGTGAAGCGGGTGATATTGCCCTCGCCGGCCGTGGCCGCTTCGAGGATGTCGGTCAGCACCTTGTTGGGGAAATTGTAGCCAAAGGCATCAAGACCGACCTCGGCGGCGCGGAAGGTGGTGGTCGGCGCGCGCAGCAGCCTGTCGGTGCCGTCGATGATTCGCATGCTGGTCAGCGGGGCTGCCGCCGACCTCAGTTTTTCCCAGAGCGTCAGGCGATCGAGGAAGCGGATCGACTGATCCATCAACGCCGTGGTGCGCTGGTCCTCCTTTGCAGCAACAGGAGCCACCAGAGCCACGCTGCGGCCGCCGCGGCCAAGCGCAATGGCGGCGATCATGCCGGCGAGCCCGCCACCGATCACCGCGATTTCGAATGTCTTCATGCTATATTCCGCCATCGTAAAACGGCGGACCCGTCGCTTATGCGACCGGCTTCGCCTGACGGCGCCAACTATAGCCCTTGCCGGCTTCGGCGTCACGCACCGCCGGCTGATAATGATGGGGAATGGCGGGCAGACGATTTTCGGCGAGCCGCTTCAGCGCCGTGGCGTTGGTCACGGCAAAGCTGTCGATGCCGACGCGCAGCATCAGCGGCACCTGATCGATCAGCACGTCGCCGACGGCGCGCAGCTCGTTGCCGTAACCCAGACGCTGGCGCAGCAGCGAGGCATGGCTGAAGGCGCGGCCGTCGTTGAAGGCGGGAAAGGCGACCGCCACGATTGCAAGGCGGTCGAGGTAGGGCTCGAGCCGGCGCACGTCGTCTGCCGGCTTGATCAGCACGCCGAGGCCGACATCATTGCTCTCGTCGGCCCTGGCGATCAGCTCGTCGAGGCCGAGCAGCGGCTTCTGCTCGCCTGATGCCTTCACCTCATCGGTTTCGATCACCCAGGGATCGTTCTCGACAAAACCGCTTTCTCTCCAGATCTTCGTCATGATCCCCTCCTTAAGCCGCTTCGGCGGCCGAGCCGTAGAGCGCATCCTTGAAAGGCTGCGGCCCAACGCGGCGATAGGCGGCGAGGAAGGTTTCGGACGGATCAAGCCGCAGGCCGAGATAGGTGTCGACGATCGTCTCGATCGCATCCGTCACCCGGTCCGGCTCGAAGCCGCGGCCGATGATTTCGCCGATCGAGGTATGTTCGTCGCCCGAACCGCCTAGCGTGATCTGGTAGAGTTCGGCGCCCTTCTTCTCGACACCGAGCAGGCCGATATGGCCGACATGGTGATGGCCGCAGGCATTGATGCAGCCGGAGATCTTGATCTTCAGTTCGCCGATCTCGGCCTGGCGTTCGGGATTGCCGAAACGCCGGGAGATTTCCTGCGCGACCGGGATGGAGCGCGCATTGGCGAGCGCGCAATAGTCCAGCCCCGGACAGGCGATGATATCGGTGATCAGGCCGGCATTGGCTTCGGCCAGATTGATGGACACAAGACCGCGATAGACCGCTTCGAGATCAGCCAACGCCACATGCGGCAGGATCAGGTTCTGCTCATGGCTCACGCGGATTTCGTCGAAGGCATATTCCTCGGCAAGATCGGCGACCGCATCCATCTGCGCGTCGGTGGCATCGCCCGGGATGCCGCCGATCGGCTTCAGCGAGATCGTCACCATGCCGTAATCGGGATGCTTGTGCGGCTGCACATTCTGCTGGACCCAGCGGGCGAAAGCCGGATCGGCCTTCTTCCAGCGGGCGAGGTTTTCCCAGCCCTCGGCGCGGGCGGGCAGATCAGGCGGGGCGAAATAGGCGGCGATCGCCTGGACGTCCCTTTCCGGCAGCTTGAGTTCCGTATCCTTCAAGGCCGCGAATTCGGCCTCCACCTGGCGCGTTAGTTCCTCCGCACCGGTCTCATGCACGAGGATCTTGATGCGAGCCTTGTACTTGTTGTCGCGCCTTCCGTGCAGATTGTACACGCGCACGATGGCGGTGGTGTAGGAGAGCAGGTCTTCCTCGGGCAGGAAGTCGCGGATCAGCTTGGCGATCATCGGCGTGCGGCCCTGGCCACCGCCGACATAGACGGCAAAGCCGATCTCGCCCTTGTCGTTCTTCTTCAGATGCAGGCCGATATCATGGACCTGAATTGCGGCGCGGTCGCGCTCAGCGCCTGTGACGGCGATCTTGAACTTGCGCGGCAGGAAGGAGAATTCCGGATGAACGGACGACCACTGGCGCAGGATTTCCGCATAGGGCCTGGGATCGGCGATCTCGTCGGCGGCAGCCCCGGCGAAGTGGTCGGCGGTAACGTTTCTGATGCAGTTGCCCGAGGTCTGCAGCGCATGCATCTCGACGCTTGCCAGATCGGCCAGCGCATCGGGAATGTCAGACAGCTTCGGCCAGTTGAACTGCAGGTTCTGGCGCGTGGTGAAGTGGCCATAGCCACGGTCATAGGTGCGGGCGATATGGGCGAGCATGCGCAGCTGGCGCGCGCTCAGCGTGCCGTAGGGAATGGCGATTCGCAGCATATAGGCATGAAGCTGCAGATAGACGCCGTTCATCAGGCGCAGCGGCTTGAACGCATCCTCGGCCAGCTCGCCGGAAAGGCGGCGCTGAACCTGGTCGCGGAACTGCTCGACGCGCTCGCTGACAAAGGCATGATCAAATTCGTCGTAACGGTACATCGTCTTCCTCAGACTGCAATGAATTCGGGATCGGCAGGAGCGTAGCCCGGTGCGTATTCCATGGTCGGCCCTTGCGCGCGGATGCGCTCGCGAAGGCGAAGCGGCCACAGAATGCCATTGGTTTCCTGAACGTCGACGACGGCCACGTCAACGACCTCATTATCGGCATAGGACTTTTTGCCAATCGCTTCCAATGCTTCGACGGCTTCGTTGTGGCGGGCGACAAGCGCCTCCTGCAGCGAGGTCGACCATTTGCCGTTGGCATCCAGCCAGACGGCAATGCCGTCCGTCAGCCGGTTGGCGGTCAGGACCTTGTCACCCATATTCAGCTCCTTGCAAGTTCCTCAAGCCGGGCGTTCTCGCGCATCAGCGGCTCGGACAGTTCGAAATTGGCGCCGGCGACCGCATCGCCGATAATGACCATCACAGGGCCAGTCAGCTCGTCGCGGTGCTGCAGATCGGGCAGATCGGCGAGCGTGCCATGCAGCAGCCGGCGCTCGGTGCGGCTGGCATTCTCGATGACGGCGACGGTTGTCTCGGAGGGAATGCCGGCCTGCATCAGCCGCTCGGCGACTGAGGCGGCAACCGTGCGGCCCATGTAAACGGCGATCGTCGCGCCCGAGACGGCAAGGCTTGCCCAATCGGGCAGCACGTCGCCGGTGAGATCATGGCCTGTCGTGAAGACGAGCGAGGAGGCGACACCGCGCAGCGTCAGCGGCAGCTCGAAATCGGCAGCGGCAGCGAAGGCCGAGGTGATGCCGGGCACGACCTCATAGGTGACGCCGGCGGCGCGCAACGCCGCCATTTCTTCCCCTGCCCGGCCATAGACCAGCGGATCGCCCGATTTCAAGCGGACAACGCGCTTGCCCTGACGGCCGAGTTCGACGAGCAGCTCGTTGATCTCTTCCTGGGACTTCGAATGGCAGCCCTTGCGTTTGCCGACGGAAAGCCGCTCGGCATCGCGGCGGCCCATATCGACGATTGTCTGCGGCACGAGCGCATCGTAGACGATGACATCGGCTTCCATCATCACGCGCTGGGCGCGCAGCGTCAGCAGATCTTCAGCCCCCGGACCGGCGCCGACAAGCCATACATGGCCGGCGACCTTGTCCACTGAACCCAGCAGCCGGTCGGCAGCGTGGCGGGCCTGCGGCAGGTTGCCGTTGGTGACTGCGTCGGCAACAGGGCCGGAGAAGAACCGGCGCCAGAACACCCGGCGGGAGACGCCACGCGGAACGATCTGTTCGACCGATTTGCGATAGCTCGTCGCCAGCGCGGCCAGGCGCCCGAGCGAAGGAGAGAGAAGCTGGTCGATCTGGGCGCGGATCATCTGCGCCAGCACCGGCCCTGCCCCTTCAGTGCCGATCGCAACGGCGACCGGAGCGCGATTGACGAGCGCCGGCGTGAAGAAATCGCAGTAATCGGGCTGATCGACGGCATTGGCCGGGATCTTCGCGGCACGCGCGGCGTCGACGATGCGGCGATCTTCGGCCTCATCGCCGGTGGCGGCAAAGACCAGGGCCGCACCCTCGACCTGGCCGGCGGAAAAGCCGGCGCGCACCGTCTCGATGCGATTGGCGATCAGGAAGGCATGATAATCGGCTTGCGGCCGGTCGGTATAGGCGACGATCCTTGCCCTTGTGTTCAAGAGCAGCCGCACCTTGGCGAAAGCCTCGTCGCCATTGCCGAAGACAGCCGTCTTCTGGCCTTCCACGCGAAAGAAGGCTGGAAATACCGAAAGCTGCTCAGTCTTGGGAGACATTACCAATCCACTTCGAAGTTGCCAGAATATGCCCGTGATCGACAAGCGATTGAAGGAACAGAAATCCGAAAGCCCCGGCAAGCGCGTATTCTTTTGCTCGCCTCATCGGCGATTTGAGAAAAGTCAACCGTGCTGACGACAACCACCTGTTCCCACTCTCTTTGTTGCGGTGCAGTGTAAAGCCTGTGACAAACAACGTCCACCGGCGTTTGCCGCATTTCGCTCGTGCCGCCAAGACGATAGACTGAAAGAAAAACCGGAGACATCAATGGCTGACAAGACCATCGCCGCCCGCCTGCTTTCGGTCATCGAGGACGATATCCTGCCGCTGACTGAACGCGGCGTCTCCTTGGGCAACAAGGTGTTCGGCGCGGCGATCCTGCGCAAATCCGATCTATCGCTCGTCGTCGCCGAGACCAATAACGAGCTCGACAATCCGCTCTGGCATGGCGAGGTGCATACGCTGAAGCGCTTCTACGAGCTTGGCGACAAGCCGGCGTCCAAGCAGCTGATCTTCCTGTCGACGCACGAACCCTGCACCATGTGCATGTCGGCGATCACCTGGGCGGGGTTCGACAATTTCTACTATTTCTTCAGCCACGAGGACTCGCGCGATGCCTTCGCCATTCCGCACGACCTGAAGATCCTGAAAGAGGTCTTCGGGCTTGAACCCGGCGGCTATCGCAGGCAGAACGCCTTCTGGAACAGTTTTGCCATCGCCGATCTGGTCGAGACCGAGGAGGTTTCTCGGAAAACGGCGCTGAAGGCGCAGACCGCCCGCATCAGGGCGCGCTACGACACGCTGTCTTCCACCTATCAATCGTCGAAGAACGACAACGACATTCCCCTGAACTGAGGCCGCCAACCGAGGCAACATGGAACCTTCGAAAGATATTTCGCGACTGATCGATATCATGGCGGCGCTGCGCCATCCCGAGACCGGTTGCCCCTGGGACATCGAGCAGACCTTCGAAACGATCAAGCCCTATACGATCGAGGAAGCCTATGAGGTCTCCGACGCGATCGAGCGCGGCGATATGGACGATCTTTGCGACGAACTCGGCGACCTGTTGCTGCAGGTGGTCTTCCACGCCCGCATGGCCGAGGAAGCCGGCGAATTTTCCTTCGGCGACGTGGTCAACGCCATCACCACCAAAATGATCCGCCGCCACCCGCACGTCTTTGCCCGCTCGGCCGCCGTTACACCTGATGCAGTGAAGATCCAATGGGACGAAATCAAACAGGCCGAAAAACGCGAGCGCGCCGAGCGCCGGGCCAGGCGCGGCATCACCGAGGATTTCAAGGGTGGCTTCCTTGGCTCGGTGCAGCGCAGTTTTCCGGCTCTGACCGAGGCGCTGAAGCTGCAGGAACGCGCCGCCAAAGTCGGCTTCGACTGGTCGGCCCCCGAGCCGATCCTCGACAAGATCGAGGAAGAGATCGGAGAATTAAGGGCGGCACTTCGCGACGGCGACCGCGCCAAGGTTAGCGACGAACTCGGCGACCTTATCTTCGCGGTCGTCAATATCGGCCGGCATGTCAAGGCTGACCCGGAACAGGCGCTGCGCGGTACGAACACAAAATTCCGTCGTCGCTTCAGTCATATAGAGAATGTTCTTGAAGCAGAAGGCGAGACGCTGGAGGATGCGACACTGGAGCGGATGGAGGAAATCTGGCAGGCGGCCAAGGCGATCGAGCGGGCTGTGACGGCAGCCCTACCCTCCGTCATGCTCGGCCTTGAGCCGAGCATCCACACCGCATCCACCAGCGCCAGTGGCATGGATCCTCGGCTCAAGGCCGAGGATGACGGAGACTGAGGTTGCTTCTCGCTAAACTAGAGGCGGACTTAGGAGCAACGCATTGCCACGAGTCCCTTCTCCACAGCGGGGAGAAGATGCCGGCAGGCAGATGAGGGCGAGCGACGATAGGAGCGAGGCACCGAGCGCAAGCGAAGGGCAACAATGGATGTTCTGCCGTGTGGCCCCCTCATCCGACCCTTCGGGCCACCGCCTGGGGTCGAGCCGCGGGTCTCGACCCGTCCTTCGGGCCCCGCTGAGGAAAAGGGAAAAAGCCCGCCTTACCGCTCCCAATCCTCTTTAGCAGGCTTCGGGCCGTTGCCGATGCGTCGCTCGAGCTCCGCGGCCTCGGTTTCCGACAGGCGCAGATCAAGCGTGATCGAGCCGTCCTCATTGTCCTCGCGGCCATCGACGATCGCGTGGTCGTAAAGCCAGGGCAGCAGCGCCAGCTTGTCGACGGGAAGGCGGATCGTGGTTTCGGTCATCACGCCGGAGAGCCTACGGCTGATCTCTTCCATCAGCGTGTCGACGCCCTCGCCGCTGACGGCCGACACTGCGATGACGTTACTGGCGCCGGCCGCCCTCTGCACCATGGCGTCGTGAACCTCAGGCTCCAGCCGGTCGATCTTGTTCCACACCTCGATCAGCCGCTTCTCCGCTTCGGCCTCGTCAATGCCCAGGTCGCCGAGAATGCGCATCACATCGGAGCTCTGCGCCTGATTGTCGGGATCGGACATGTCGCGGACGTGCAGGATGAGGTCGGCTTCCAGCACCTCTTCCAGGGTGGCACGGAAGGCGGCGACGAGATGGGTCGGGAGGTCCGAGATGAAACCGACTGTGTCGGACAGAATGACGGTGCGGCCATGCGGCAGCTTCATGCGGCGCAGCGTCGGGTCGAGCGTGGCAAAGAGCATGTCTTCGGCCAGCACGCCGGCGCCGGTAATGCGGTTGAAGAGAGTCGATTTGCCGGCATTGGTGTAACCGACGAGCGCCACGATCGGATGCGGCACCTTGCGTCGCTTCGCCCTGTGCAGCTGGCGGGTGCGCACGACCTGCTCCAGCTCGCGTTCGAGCTTGATGATGCGGTCCTGCAGCAGCCGCCGGTCGGCTTCGATCTGGGTTTCGCCGGGGCCACCCATGAAACCGCCACCGCCGCGCTGGCGTTCGAGGTGGGTCCAGCTGCGGACCAGCCGGCCCTTCTGATAATTCAGATGGGCCAGATCGACCTGCAGCGTGCCTTCCTTGGTGGAGGCGCGGCGCCCGAAGATTTCGAGGATCAGGCCCGTGCGGTCGATAACCTTGGCGTTCCATTCCTTTTCAAGATTGCGCTGCTGTACCGGCGTCAGCGGATGGTCGACGATGACGAGACCGGAATCGCGCTCGTCGAGCAGCGCCTTGATCTCCTCGATCTTGCCGGTGCCGAGCAGCATCGCCGGTCTCGGATCGTTGACCGGAACGATAGATCCGTTGACGACGTCGAGGTCGATCGCCTGGGCAAGGCCCGTCGCCTCTTCCAGCCGGCTTTCCGGGGTGCGGGTGGAGGCCGATTCGGTCTGGCCGCCGCGGTTGCGCGATTTCAGAACCGGCACGACAACGGTCGCGCGCATATCGTCCCTGTGCTTGGCGGCCTCAGGGATGATCGAATCGTTCTTGGTATCGCGTGTCGAAATGACGGCTGATCCTGTTAGGACGCGGCTTCTTCACTCTCGAACATCTGCATCGGCTGACCGGGCATGATCGTCGAGATCGCATGTTTATACACGAGCTGCGAGTGGCCGTCACGGCGAAGCAGAACACAGAAATTATCGAAGGAAGTAACAACGCCGGTGAGTTTCACGCCGTTGATCAGAAAGATTGTCAGGGAAATCTTTTGCTTGCGAACAGTATTGAGAAATAAGTCCTGCAGATTCTGAGAACGTTCCGCCATCGCGCCGCTTCTTTCTTTATTGCCGACCCGAGTTGGCCGGTAGAATATCAATCAACCTCTCCATGCAAGACCGGCAGCACCCTCGTTCCGCCAGTCCAGCAAATCTTGGTATCAAATCGCAATCTTTTCCGCAACGTCGAAAAAGGCTTCGCGGATTTTCTGCGAGACACTGCCCGGATGGCCGTTGGCAATAGGCAGGCCATCGACGGAAACGACCGGAAAACAGATGCTTGTGGCTGCAGTGAGGAAGACCTCGCGGGCCGCGAGCATTTCGGAAACAGAGAAATTCCGCTCTGCGATCGGCAATCCGAGCTTGGCCGCGACATCGATCAAAGTGGTGCGGGTGATGCCGCGCAGGATGCCGTGCTCGGCCGGCCGAGTTATCAGCGTTCCATCCGAATCGACCATCCAGACATTGGTCGCCGCCCCTTCTTTTACCATGCCGTCGCCGTCGACATAGATCGCCTCCTGAGCGCCGGCTTCCTTGGCCTGCTGGCGGGCCATGGCATTCGGCAGCAGGCCGACCGATTTGATGTCAACGCGGTCCCAGCGGTTGTCGGTGACAGTGATCGCCTTGATGCCGTTGGCATTCTTGGCGGCGATGATCTTCGGATCGGTGCTCTTGGCGGTGATGACGAGCGAGGGCGGCGTGCCCTCGGCCGGGAAGACATGGTCGCGGCGGGCGACACCGCGCGTCACCTGCAGGTAGAAGAGCCCGTTGCAGACACGGTTGCGGCGCAGCGTCTCGCGAATGACCTGCGTCAGTGCCGCCCGGCTCATCGGCCGGGCGATGCTGAGCTCCCCGAGCGAACGGTCGAGACGGTTCAGATGGCGGGTAAGGTCGACGATATAGCCGTGGCGGATCTCGCACACCTCATAGACGCCGTCGGCGAACTGGTAGCCGCGATCCTCGATATGCACGCTGGCATCGGAATGCTTGACATAGCGGCCGTTCACATAGGCGATTCTCGGCATGGGAAACCTGGTCTTCGGGATGCGGGAAGGACGCGGCGCGGCGGCGGGCCGCGCCGACAGGATCAGACGCCGAGCGACTTCAGCTTGCGGTGCAGCGCCGAGCGCTCCATGCCGACGAACTCGGCGGTGCGCGAGATATTGCCGCCGAAGCGGTTGATCTGGGCGATCAGATAATCCTTCTCGAACATCTCGCGGGCTTCGCGCAGCGGCAGCGTCATGATGTGATAGTCGTTCTTGGCCGAAACCTTGGGCAGCATGTCGCCGAGGTCGGTCGGCAGCATGTCGGCGGTGATCGGCGTATCTGGGCCGTCGGTGCGGGCAAGGATCATCAGCCGCTCGATATTGTTGCGCAACTGGCGGATATTACCCGGCCAGTCATGCGCCTGCAGCACCGCCATGGCGTCGTCGCCGATGCGGCGCGGACGAATGCCGGCCTGTTCTGATATCTGGCGCATCAGCTGGTCGACGAGGAAGGGAATGTCCTCGCGCCGCTCGGCAAGTTGCGGCACGCGCACCGGCACGACGGCCAGGCGATGATAGAGATCCTCGCGGAACCAGCCTTCGGCGATGCGGCTTTCGAGATTATAGGCGGTCGAGGAAATGATGCGGACGTCGACCTTGACGCGCTTGGATCCGCCGACCCTCTCGAACTGCTGATCGACGAGCACACGCAGGATCTTGTTCTGGGTCTCGCGCGGCATCTCGCCGACCTCGTCGAGATAGAGGATGCCGCGATGGGCCTCCTCGAGCGCGCCGATCTTGCGCGCCTGGCCGGGCGTGCCCTCGGTGCCGAAGAGCGCCACCTCCATCCGATCGGGCGTGATGTTGGCGGCGTTGAGCGCGACAAACGGGCCGTTGGCGCGGGCCGACTTCTTGTGGATCATTCGCGCTACCAGCTCCTTGCCGGAACCGGACGCGCCGAGAATCATGATGCGGCTGTTGGTCGGCGACACTTTCTCGATCGTCTGGCGCAGCTGCGAGACGGCGACCGAGGTGCCGATCAGCTCCAGGGCGTCGCCGGTGCGCCGCTTCAGCTCGGAAACCTCGCGCTTGAGCTTTGAATTTTCCAGAGCGCGTTCGGCGATCAGGATCAGCCGGTCGGCCTTGAAGGGCTTTTCGATGAAATCGAAAGCACCGCGCTTGATTGCCGAGACCGCGGTTTCGATGTTGCCGTGGCCTGAGATCATCACGACGGGGAGATCGGGATGACGGGTCTTGATCTCGTCGAGCAGCGATAGGCCGTCCAGCTTGCTGCCCTGCATCCAGATATCGAGGAAGATCAGCCGCGGCACGCGATCTGATATCGCCGCCAGTGCGCTGTCGCTGTCATGGGCCGTGCGTGTCTCATGGCCCTCGTCGGAGAGAATGCCGGAAACGATCTCGCGAATATCGTGCTCGTCATCGACGACGAGAATATCAGAGGCCATAAGCGCTTTCCTTGTCATTGGCTGCGGGAGCGGAGGGCGCTGGCTCCAGGCGTGGCAGATGCACGCGGATCATGGCCCCTCTTCCCCGGTCAAAATCGGCGGGCGCATCGTGCAGCTCGAGCTGCCCGCCATGTTCCTCGATGATCTTCTTGACGATGGCGAGGCCGAGCCCGGTGCCCTTCTCGCGCATCGTCATATAGGGCTCCAGGATGCTGTGACGGTTTTCCACCGGCAGGCCGCGGCCATTGTCGATGACGTCTACGGTGAAACGGTCGCGGGCCGCATCGAGCGCGGCGCGCACGAGGACCTTGCGCTCGTCGCGCTCGTCGCTCGGAACGGCTTCCAGCGATTCCACGGCATTCTTGATGAGGTTTCCGAAAGCCTGGCCGAGCATGCGACTGTCGAACAGGCCCTCCAGCGGCTTATCGCCGAACTCCGAGAGGAAGGTGACGTGATGATTGCCCATCTCGCGCAGGAAGATCGCGTCGCGCAGGATGTCGCGCAGGTCGCTCGGCTCCTTGGTCGGCTTCGGCATGCGGGCGAAAGCGGAGAATTCGTCGACCATACGGCCGATATCGCCGACCTGGCGGATGATCGTATCGGTGCACTGATCGAAGACGGTGCGGTCGTCCTGGTTGATCTGCTTGCCGTAGCGGCGCTGGATGCGCTCGGCGGACAGCTGGATCGGCGTCAGCGGATTCTTGATCTCGTGGGCAATGCGCCTCGCCACGTCGCCCCAGGCCGTCGAGCGCTGGGCGATGACGAGATCGGTGATATCGTCGAGCGTGATCACGTAGGATTCGCTCATATCGCGCACTTCCTCGCGGGTGACCTGCACGCTCAGCGTTCTCACCGTGCCGCCGCGCACCAGGGCGATCTGCTTGCGGAAATCGCCGCGATGGCGCACCGCCGCCTCGGTCAGCACCTGGTCGACCTCGGGCGCGATGTCGGCCAGCTGTTTGCCGAGCATCTCGTCGGCCGACAGCGACATCAGCGTCTCGGCCGAACTGTTGACGATGGCGATGCGGCGATCCTGTTCGACGCCGATGACGGCGGCGGTAAC
This sequence comes from Rhizobium sp. BK049, assembly GCF_014193135.1. Taxonomy (NCBI): domain Bacteria; kingdom Pseudomonadati; phylum Pseudomonadota; class Alphaproteobacteria; order Hyphomicrobiales; family Rhizobiaceae; genus Rhizobium; species Rhizobium sp. BK049. The sequence continues at coordinate 9,915 of NZ_JACHYV010000015.1, read as the reverse complement.
GCCGGACAAAACCGCTTCGATGAAGCGCCGGCGGTCGTCGACCTCGTCCTTGGCCTCGAGGATCTCGTCGCGCTGGGTGCGGATTTCCGAGATCATCTTGTTGAAGGTGCGCGACAGATTGGCGACGTCGCCATCGACGGCATGCACCGGCACGACGATATCCATATTGCCCGATGCAACGCTGTCGGCCGCGGTGATCAGCAGGCGGATCGGCCGGACGATGCGGTCGGCGACGGCAATTGCCGTCCAGATCGCCGCAAGCAGCACAATCAGCGCGAAGCCGATATAGAGCACGGCGAAGGCGATCTGCAGCGAGAAGCGGTTGGCTTCCATTGAGCGATATTCGGTGGCGTTCTCTTCCATCATGCGCATGGCGCCCATGACCTTGGGATCGACCGCGCGCACCGTATAGAGAAACGTGCCCTGGATGGCGTCAAGCTTGATGATGGCGCCGACGAGGTTGGTGACGCCGGGCGGGATCAGCGTCGGCTGCCCGGCCGCCGCCTTTTGCAACGCGTCCTGCGGAATGGCTGGCAAAGGCTTTTCCGTGGCGATATCAGCCTGGACGACCACCGAACCGTCGCTTTCGACGAGGAAGGCGCCAAGCAGGCCGCGGCCCCTTGCCTGGCGCGTCATCAGTTCGGCGAATCCCGTCCTGTCGAGACTGTAGAGAGCGCGGTTGCGCTCCAGGTCGTTGGCCATGGAGACCGTCTGCCCCTGCAGGTAGCTGGCGTTCTCCATCATATAGGCCTGGCCGATATTGCGCGACGAGCTGACGATCGACTGGGTGCGCAGCGCAAACCAGCGATCGAGGCCGGCATTCAGCGTGATGCTGGCGAAGATGGCGACGAGAATCGCCGGCGTGATCGCGACGATCGAGAAGAGCACGACGATACGGATATGCAGGCGCGCGGCCGCCCGGCCCCGTGTGCGCGCCTTGAGCAGCCTTGCCACCTCGCGGGCGATCAGCGCCAGCAGCGTCAGGACGAAGAAGGAATTGACGATCACCGAAGTGACGACGACATGAGAGGTCGGCGCTATGGGCGTCAGGCCGAGCAGTATGAAGAGTGTAATCGTGGCGCAGAGCAGCGCGCCGCCGGCGAGCACGAGGCCAGGCACGGCGAAAAGGGCGCGGCGATCGGTCACCGTCGTCACCGTCTCGCCCGCCGCCGCCGGCGCTACCCCATCCTGCGTCATTCGGCCTCTCTTCAGACGGCACCCCGCCGTCCCGCCACCCGATCGAAACCAAAGAACGCCGGCTCGGCAGAGCCAGCGTCGGAACGACTCGATCGGGAGCGAAATGTCCAAAACCCTTGCGTGACCTTTAAGCAACGCATTGTGGCGAAAATGCAACGCGGCTTGTCACGTTGTCAAGGCAAGGCACCCGTAGCGTCACAGTTTTGGGGACTCACCTAGAAGCGACGCGGCCCCTCGGGTTCGTTTCCGGCAATCGCATCGATGCGCTCCAACACATCGGCCGTGAGCTTGTGCCGGTGCGAAAGCGCCGCGAGATTATCCTGCAGCTGGCTGGCCCGCGAGGCCCCGAGAATAACGGTGGAAACGTGGGGATTGGCGAGGCACCACAAAAGCGCGAGATGGGTGATCGACAAGCCGATCTCGTCGGCGAGTTTTGCGAGTTCGCCGACCTGTCGGAGCTGAGCGCGGCCGGCATCGCTCGACCATTTCTCCTTCAGCCACTCATAGCCGGGCAGATTCATGCGGCTGTCGGCCGGCACGCCGTTATTGTATTTGCCGGTGAGGACGCCGGAGGCGAGCGGCGACCAGATGGTGGTGCCGAGGCCGATCAGGTCGTAGAGCGGGAGATAATCGGCCTCGACCTTCTGGCGTTCGAAGATGTTGTATTGCGGCTGCTCCATGGTGGGGGGCGTGATGCGCAGGTCCCGGGCAACGGCGTAGGCTTCGGTCAACTGCTGGGCGGACCATTCCGACGTCCCCCAATAGAGCACCTTGCCCTGGGCGACGAGGTCGTGCATGGCCCGGACGGTTTCCTCGATCGGCGTGTCGATATCAGGACGGTGGCAGAAATAGAGGTCGAGGTAATCGACCTGAAGCCGCTTGAGTGCCGCATGGCAGGCATCGGTCACATGCTTGCGCGACAGGCCGCGCTGCGTCGGCTTCTCGCCTCCCCAGAAGACCTTGCTCGAGACGATAAAGCTGTCCCGGCTCCAGCCAAGCGACTTGAGCGCCTCGCCCATGACGATCTCCGACTTGCCGCTTTCATAGCCTTCGGCATTGTCGAAGAAGTTCACCCCATTGTCGTAGGCAAGCCGCATGAGGTCGACGGCGTCGCCGCCATTCACCTGCTTGCCGAAAGTGACCCATGAGCCGAAGGAGAACTCGCTCACCTTCAAGCCCGATTTTCCCAAACGACGATATTCCATCACGCAGCTCCCGCGGGTTAGAACATGCGCCGACCGTTAACCGAGGTCGGCATCACACGATCGATCGGCGACCGATCCGCATAATCTATGGCGTCCGCAAGCATATACGAGCCGCAGCCGCCAAATTGGTCGCCAACACGGATGCCGCAGCTTCGGCCGCAAAGAAAAGGGCGCTCCACGACATCAGCCGGAGCGCCCATGGCATGCTGGCGACGACAGTTGCGGCGGAAGTCGAACAGCAGCGCCGGCAGATGACGAGATTCGGAACGGATAGGCAACATGCGAGCGGATTCTGGAATGCTGCCGCCCGCTGATCGAGCCGTGTCGTCCACCAGTTATCCACAGCTTATCCACAGGCGCTGCGCCGATGACCGTAGCAACTTCAATGACATTGCATGATGGCAAACAATAGCTCGCAAATACTATGTGACCGCCGGATGACACTGCGCTTTTGTTTGCCGGTGCAGATACAAATCGCGACCGAGCTTGGATAGATTAGGTTTTGTTCCCGACCGTGGCGGCGGATACTGGGGAGGAGTGGCGGTGGGCAGACGAGGAGCCCACCGCCTTTTCTTCAGGCGGTGCGGGAGCTTCTGTAGACAGAGACGCCGAGTTCTCTGATTTTCTTGCGCAAGGTGTTGCGGTTGAGGCCGAGAAGATCGGCTGCTTTGATCTGATTGCCGCGTGTTGCCGTCAGCGCGGCGAGGATCAACGGATATTCCATTTCGGTCAGCACACGGTCATAGAGGCCGGGCGGCGGCAGGTTGTCGCCGAAGCTGGCGAAATAGGTGCGCATGTTCTCCTCGACCGCCTGCGCGATCGTCATCGAACCATTGCGGATCGGCCCCTTGTCGATCGGGCTGTCGGGCACGTCGGAACGCAGCTCGGCATCGATGATCTCGCGGGTGATGACATCCTGCGGATAGAGCGCCATCAGGCGGCGGATCAGATTTTCCAGCTCGCGGACGTTGCCCGGCCAGGCGTAGGCCTTCATCAATTCCAACGCTTCCTGATCGAAGCGTTTGGAGCCGAGGCCCTCCTTTTCCGCCTGCTGAATGAAATGGCGCACGAGATCGGGAATGTCCTCGGCGCGGTCGCGCAGCGGCGGCAGGCGCAGCGGCACCACGTTGAGGCGGTAGTAGAGATCCTCACGGAACAGGCCCTGGTTGATCGCCTGCTTCAGATCCTTGTTGGTGGCGGCAACGATGCGCACGTCGGTACGGATCGGCGTGCGGCCGCCGACGGTGGTGTATTCGCCCTGCTGCAGCACGCGCAGAAGCCGGGTCTGGGCGTCCATCGGCATGTCGCCGATTTCATCGAGGAAGAGCGTGCCGCCTTCGGCCTGCTCGAATCGGCCGGTCGAGCGGGTCTGGGCGCCGGTGAAGGCGCCCTTCTCGTGACCGAAGAGTTCCGATTCGATCAGGTCGCGCGGGATCGCCGCCATGTTGATCGCCACGAAGGGGCCGTTGCGGCGCTTGCCGTAATCGTGCAGGGCGCGGGCGACGAGCTCCTTGCCGGTGCCGGATTCGCCGGTGATCATCAGCGTCAGATCGGTCTGCATCAGCCGAGCGAGCACGCGATAGATTTCCTGCATCGCCGCCGAGCGGCCGACCAGCGGCATGCCGTCCTGCATGTCCTCCTCGAGCTTGGCGGGCTTGCGCTTCGGCTCGGCCAGAGCCCGGCCGATAATGCCGATGAGTTCTGTCAGGTCGAAGGGCTTCGGCAGATAATCATAGGCGCCCTTCTCGGACGCCTTGATGGCGGTCATGAAGGTGTTCTGGGCGCTCATGACGAGGACCGGCAGATCCGGACGGGCCTTCTTGATACGCGGCAAAAGGTCGAATGCGTTCTCGTCGGGCATCACCACGTCGGTGACGACAAGATCGCCCTCGCCCGCCGAAATCCAGCGCCACAGCGTTGCGGCGTTGGAGGTGATGCGAACGTCATAACCGGCGCGGCTCAAAGCCTGGTTGAGCACGGTGCGTATGGCGGCATCATCATCTGCAACGAGGATCGTGGCTGTCATCGAGAAGGTCCTGTCGAGCTTACGGAAGAGGCATCCTCGAGCGAGGCGTCCTTCGACGCCGGCATGAGAACGCGGAAAGTCGTGCGGCTGTTCTGGCTGTCGCATTCGATGATGCCGCCGTGATCGCCGATGATCTTGGCGACCAGCGCAAGGCCGAGGCCGCTGCCGTTCGTCTTGGTGGTGATGAAGGGATCGAAGAGATGCGGCAGCAGATCGGCGGGGACGCCGGGGCCGTTGTCGTGGACGCAGAACTCCAGCGGCAGCGAGATTTTTTCGCGCGTGCCGGCGACCGACAGACGGATGCCGGGGCGATAGGCGGTCGTCAGCATGATCTCGCCGTCCGGCCGGTCGCCGACGGCTTCGGCGGCGTTCTTCACCAGGTTGAGGAAGACCTGGACGAGCTGGTCGCGATTGGCATAGACGGCCGGCAGCGATGGGTCGTAACTCTCGGTAATGCGGATATTGCGCGCAAAGCCCGCCTTGGCGACCGCCTTCACGTGATCAAGCACCGAATGGATATTGACCGGCATGCGGTCGACCGGGCGTTCGTCGGAAAAGACCTCCATGCGGTCGACCAGCGAGACGATGCGGTCGGTCTCATCGCAGATCAGCCGGGTCAGCGCCCGGTCGTCGTCGATCACCGATTGTTCGAGCAACTGGGCAGCACCCCGGATGCCGGAGAGCGGGTTCTTGATCTCATGCGCCAGCATGGAAGCGAGACCGGTGACCGAGCGGGCGGCGGCGCGATGCGTCAGCTGCCGATCGATCTTGTCGGCCATCGAGCGTTCCTGGAAGACGATGACAACGGCGCCGGGTTCGCTCAGCACCGGAGCGACATAGAGATCGACGAGCTTGTCCTGGCCGAGGCGCGGGGAACTCAGGTCGACACGGTATTCGTTGACAGGCGCCTTGCGCTCACGCACCTGGTCGATCAGGGCGAGCAGCGGACTGCCGAAGGGAATGAAGGTCGAAATCCGATAACGCGCCAGATGCGAGGCGCTCGCGCCAAAGAATGCTTCCGCCTCCCAATTGGCGAAGGCGACGAAACCGGATTCATCGACCATGACAACGGGGTTCTGGATGGCGTTCAGCACGGCCATGGCAACGGTTCCGCCGGCGTAGTCGAGCGGAGATGTCGTATCCTTCGTCATGCCGCCTCCCGGCTGTCGAGCGCACCTGCGGCCAATGCGTCATAAAGGCGCGCGGCCACCTCACGCGGGTCACGCGAGGTCATGATGTCTGCCTTCTCGCCACCGGCAAGCGCGGGAGCAAACCGCTCAAGATACCAGCCGAGATGCTTGCGGGCATGACGGATCGCCACCGCTTCACCATAGAAATCGAGCATCATCCGGTAATGTTCGACGGCGATATCGGCAATCTCTTCGCCTCGCGGTTCTGCCGCTCCGGCGAGCACGCCGGCATGCCACGGCCTGCCCTGGCAGCCTCGGCCGATCATGACGGCATCGGCGCCGGAGCGGCGCAGGATTTCCTGCGCGTCATCAGCAGTCTCGACATCGCCATTGGCGACCAGCGGAACGGAGATCACCTCGCGGACGGCGCGGATCGCATCCCAATTGGCGCGACCTTCATAAAATTGCATGCGGGTGCGGCCGTGGATGGTCACCAGCTGGATGCCGGCCGCCTCGGCCCGGCGGGCAATCTCAGGCGCATTGATGGAATTCTCGTCCCAGCCGAGACGCATCTTTAGCGTCACCGGAATGTCCACGGCCTGGACCGTCGCCTCGATCAGGCTGAGCGCGTGATCGGGATCGCGCATCAGCGCCGAGCCAGAATAACCCCCGATCACCTTCTTTGCCGGACAGCCCATGTTGATGTCGATGATGTCGGCGCCATGGTCGGCCGCGATCTTCGCCGCTTCCGCCATCCAGTGCGCTTCGCGCCCGGCGAGTTGCACCATATGCGGCCGGAAGCCGGCAGCCTTCAGGCGCGACCAGGATTCGGCGGTGTCATTGACCAGCTCGCGGCTCGCCACCATCTCGGTAACGACGAGGCCGGCGCCGAAGCGCCAGGCAAGCTCGCGGAAGGGCATGTCCGTGACGCCGGACATCGGCGCCAGCACAACGCGGTTCCGCACGGACACGGGTCCGATTCGGAAAGGCGCTGCGAGATCCTTGCAAATCAAATGATTATCTTTCAGGCACACCATAGAACTGCATTATTTTTAGCCACAGATCACTGCCTTTGCCAAGGGGGCTCGGATCGAAATCGATATTTTTCAGGGCAGATGCTGGAAAAGGTTCCAGCAAGAGGTTAGAGCACTCCGGTCAATTCCGCATAATTTAGGGGATTTATGCTGCAAATGCCGTCCAAGCAACCAATATCGGCTGGAATTGTCATCGTTGCCGCCGGCCGTGGCGAGCGCGCCGGATCCTCCACGGAAGGCCCCAAGCAATATCGCATGATCGGCGGCAAGCCGGTTATCGTCCATACGCTTCAAAACTTCATGACATGGGAAGCTGCCAAACAGATCGTCGTCGTCATTCATCCCGACGACGCGGCGCTGTTTGCCAAGGCGTCTCGCCATATCGTCTCGGCAACGCCGATCGAAACGGTACATGGCGGCGCGACCAGGCAACAGTCCGTGCTTGCTGGCCTGAGATACCTCAAGGACAAGCATGTCGGCCATGTGCTGATCCACGATGCGGTGCGACCCTTCTCCGACCACGGGCTTCTCGACCGCATTGCCGAAAGCCTTGGCGACGGCGCACAGGCAGTGCTGCCGGCCATGCCGGTCACCGATACGCTGAAACGCACCGACGGCGCCGGCACCGTGCTGACGACGGTCTCGCGCGAGCACCTTTATGCAGCGCAGACGCCGCAATCCTTCGCCTTCGCAGCGATCCTCGACGCGCATGAGAAGGCGGCGGCGAGCGGGCGAAGCGATTTCACCGACGACGCCTCGATCGCCGAATGGGCTGGCGTTCCGGTGACCATCGTCGAGGGCACGCCCGACAACGTCAAGCTGACGGTCAAGCGTGATATCGCCATGGCCGACGACAAGCTGTCGGCCCCGCTGCTTCCCGACGTGCGCACCGGCAACGGCTATGACGTGCACCAGCTCGAAGCGGGCGACGGCGTGACCCTCTGCGGCGTGTTCATTCCGCATGATCAGAAGCTCAAGGGCCATTCCGATGCCGACGTCGCACTGCATGCGCTGACAGACGCGCTGCTTGCCACCTGCGGCGCCGGCGATATCGGCGATCATTTCCCGCCATCCGATCCGCAATGGAAAGGAGCGGCTTCGAAGATCTTCATCGAGCATGCCGCTCGGATCGTACGCGAACGCGGCGGCACGATCATGAATGCCGACGTCTCGCTGATCGCCGAGGCGCCGAAGGTGGGGCCGCATCGCGACGCCATGCGGGCAAGACTGTCCGAATATCTCGGCATCGATCTCGAACGATGCTCGGTCAAGGCGACGACCAATGAGAAGATCGGCTTCGTCGGCCGGCGCGAAGGTATTGCGGCGATCGCCACGGCGACCGTCGTCTATCGGGGAATGAAGCGATGAGCCTTTTTCCCGAGGATATCCATGCGGCGGCAGAGGCTATCATCCGCGACTTCACCGCTGCCGGGCTGATGATCTCGACGGCCGAATCCTGCACCGGCGGGCTGATCGCCGGCGCGCTGACCGAAATAGCGGGCTCGTCCGCAGTCGTTGACCGCGGCTTCGTCACCTATACGAACACGGCGAAGATGGAGCTGCTCGGAGTGCAGGAGCAAACGCTGCTCGGCTTCGGGGCGGTTTCCGAAGAGACAGCACGGCAGATGGCGCAGGGCGCCCTCTTCCGCTCGCGCGCCGCGATCGCCGTCGCCGTCACCGGCATTGCGGGCCCCAGTGGCGGGTCGGCGGAAAAACCGGTTGGGCTCGTGCATCTTGCCGCCAGGTCGCGCACCGGCGCATCCGTCCACCGAAAGATGCTGTACGGCGATATCGGCCGCAGCGCTGTGCGGCTGGCAACGGTACGGACGGCGCTGGAGATGGTGCATTCGCTGCTGCCCGACTAACGCCGGCTGCGATCGCCGTCACACTTTGGTGTAGATTCTGTTCGCCCTTGTTTCGAAGGCTTCGGTGAACATGCGGAAGGCGCGATCGAACATCGAACCCATCAGCGCGCCCAGAATGCGGCTCTTGAACTCGTAGTCGATGAAAAAATTGATCGTGCAGCCACCGGCGGGAGTTTCGGCGAAATGCCACCGGTTTTCCAGATATTTGAATGGGCCGTCGATATATTTGACCTCGATGACGCGCTCGGCCCGGTTCAACAGTACCTGGGTCGTGAAGGTCTCGCGGATTGCCTTGTAACCAACGGTCATGTCGGCCACGAGCAGGATCTTGCCGTCGCGCTCCTTGCGGCTCCTGACGGAAAGCGCTTCGCAGAGCGGCAGGAATTCGGGATAACGCTCGACATCGGCAACGAGATCGAACATCTGGTCGGGCGTGTGTTGGACGGAACGGTGCGTTTCGAATTGCGGCATAGGCGGCACTTAAGCGGGCGCGTCCAGAAGATCAAGGAGTTCGCCCATCCGGCTGCGGGATTTTAGCTGAAGAACCGGCACATCGGGGCCATATTCGGCGAGGCCGGCGGCAATACGCGGCGCAAATTTCTCCTCGAAGGTCCAGATGAACCGCAGGAATTCTAAATCGACCTTTTCGATGCAACCCGGTGCCATTTCCGGGCGTGTGCGGCCAATCCATTTCGCCCATCGGCTGACCGCACCCCAGATACAGAGAAGTCGCGGCATGCGGACCCAGATAACGAAATCGGTCCGCGGCAGCCTGATGTCCAGTGAGGACGGGTTGGTGCCGTCCATGATCCAGCGTTCTTCGAGGATCCGGCTGGCGATGATTCTTCGCTGCTCCGCCCTGTCGCGCGCCACCCAGCCGGGAAGCCAGAAAACGTCCCGGTCGAGCGAAATATACGGAAGTCCGAAGCGCTTGGCGATCTTCAGCGAAAGAGTTGACTTCCCGCCGCCCGAGCAGCCCACCACGAGAATGCGCCGGGCTGTGCGAATGCCCTTGGCCGCCCGTTCAAGGTCGGTGATGTCGGTGATCTGCTGACGCAGTGGCAGCTCCGCTCTCTGGGGCATCGTGTTATCCTCGGTCCATCTGCGCCAAAGGCTGCCCCTCACCCTAACCCTCTCCCCGTAAACGGGTAGAGGGGACATGCCAAACGCAGCGTTGAGATTGAGGAAGCGGGTGCGGCATGTTCCCTTCTCCCCGCAAGCGGGGAGCAACCATGTTCAATTTTTCCGGTGTTGTGGCGTCCATTCGGTCTTTCGAAAGAGGATTGTGTTGGCGAGAACGATGAGTTTTCGGGCGACGGCTATAACGGCGCACAGGTGCTCCTTTCCGCTCTGACGCAAGCGGGTGTAGAAAGCGGCGAGATCCGGATTGTGCCGGGTTGCCGTGAATGCGCACATGAACAGGCTCTTTCGCAGGCGTTCGCGACCACCCTGGATGCG